>CAYNVY010000306.1:0-4434 GCA_964400745.1 uncultured Enterobacteriaceae bacterium
TGCTCTTCAACTGTTCCTGGTAGTCGTCCCACAGGGGCAACTGCCAGGCGCGGTCGTAGGCCTCGTCCCCGGCTGCAAGCAGTTCCCTGGCGAGGGCGTCCTTGTTGCTGAACAGGCCGCTCGCGACGTGCCCGAGCGCGATTACGCAGGCGCCGGTGAGCGTGGCGATGTCGACCACGGCTTCGGGCTCGAAACGCTCGGCGTAGGTCAGGGCATCGCACAGGATCAGCCTGCCTTCGGCGTCGGTGTTGAGCACTTCTATCGTCTGGCCGGACATGCTGGTGACGATGTCACCCGGCTTGGTGGCCGCGCCTCCGGGCATGTTTTCGGTGGTGGGGATGATGCCGACGACATTGAGCTTCAATTTCATTTGCGCGCAGGCGCGCAGCGCGCCGAGCACGCTTGCCGCGCCGCACATGTCGAATTTCATTTCGTCCATTTCCGCGCCGGGCTTGAGCGAAATGCCGCCGGTGTCGAAGGTGATGCCCTTGCCCACCAGGACCACCGGCTTCGCCTTTTTCGCGCCGCCCCAATAGCGCAACACGATCAGCTTGGGCGGCTGGCGCGACCCCTGCGCCACCGAGAGCAGCGAGCCCATGCCGAGCTTCTCCATGTCCTTCTTTTCCAGCACTTCGACATCCAGCTTGTATGCGTGCGCGAGTTTCTTCGCCTGTTCGCCGAGGTAGCTCGGGGTGCAGACGTTGCCCGGCAGGTTGCCCAGGTCTTTCGCCAGGCTCACGCCGGCGCCTATCGCATGTCCCTGGGCGGCGCCGCGGGCCGCGGCGCTCGCGTCGCGCGCCGTGGCGAGGAGTTCGATGTGCGCGAGCGGGCGCGGCTCGCTTTTCTTGCTTTTCATGTAGTCGAAGCGATAGGCGCATTCGGTGGCCACCAGCGCGACCTGGCGCGCCTTCCAAGCCGCGTCGCGGCGTCCGACGCGGATGTCGCCGAAGCACAGGGTGGCGGTGGCGGCGCCGGTCTCCTGCGCGGCCTTGACCGCGGCACGCGCCGCGTCGCGGTACTCGCGCTCGTGCAGGTCCGCCTCCGCGCCCAGCCCGACGAGCAGCACGCGCTCGGCTGCGACGCCCGCTACCCGGTACAGGAGCCGCGTTGCGCCGAGTTTGCCTTCCATGTCGCCGCGCTGCAGCACTTCGGAGAGCGCGCCGTGCGAGGCGCGGTCGAGCGTCACGGCCGCGGCGCTCAGCTTGCGCCCGGCATACACGCCCACTGCGATGCAGGGCGTGGCGCGTTTCTCCGGGGCGCTCTGTTTTGTGCTAAATTCCACGGGCTGCTCCTTGTCGTGTTTCAGTCGACCTTATCAGTCAACAACGCCCGATTATCCCTGCTTTGTTCCCGCCAAGTCAAAGCCGCTGCGCGATGCCGCGGCATCAATGCCCTAGAAGGCCGGAGGCGCGTTTTTAAGTGGTGATTTTCCAGCGTTCCCTTCTGCGCGAATTCGGCAATCTTGCGGTCGCCGTGTTCGCCGCTTTGTTTGCGATCACGCTCACGACGCAGCTGATCCGTTATCTGGGCCAGGCCGCGAGCGGCAAGCTCGTATCTGAAGCGGTGCTCGCGCTGCTCGGCTTTTCCGCGCTCAATTATCTGCCGGTGCTGCTGTCGCTCACCTTGTTCATTTCGGTGCTGATGACCATCAGCCGCAGCTACCGCGATTCGGAAATGGTGATCTGGTTCAGCTCCGGACTGCCGCTCACCGCCTGGGTGAAGCCGGTGCTGATTTTCGCCGCGCCGCAGGTGCTGGTGATCGCGCTCCTGTCCACCTTCCTCGCCCCGTGGGCAAACCAGCAGAGCGAGGCCTATCGCCGCCAGCTCGATACCCGCGACGAGATGTCGCGCATCGCGCCCGGCGTGTTCCGCGAGTCGGCCGACGCCCAGCGCGTATTTTTTGTGGAGGGCATAGGCGGCGACGCGAGCGGCGTGCAGAACGTGTTCGTCACCACCATGCAGCACGGGCGACTGGGGGTGATGGTGAGCCGGCGCGGTTTCGAGGAAACCGCAGCCAACGGCGACCGCTTCATCGTGCTCGCCGACGGCAGGCGCTACGAGGGCAACCCGGGCGAGGCGGAATACCGGGTGATGGAATTCGAGCGCTACGCCGTGCGCATCGAAACGCGCGAGGCCAAGACCGGGCAGATTCCGGCGCGCGCGCTGCCCACGCAAACGCTGCTGCAGGAGCCGCACGAAGGCAATCTGGCCGAACTCCTGTGGCGCATCGGACTGCCCCTGGCGGCGCTCAATCTGGCCCTGCTCGCGATTCCGCTTTCGTTCGTCAATCCGCGCGCCAGCCGCTCCGCCAACCTGGTTTTCGCGTTGCTGACCTACATGGCGTACAGCAACCTGATCAGCGTGAGCCAGGCTTGGGTGTCGCAAGGCAAGCTCTCGTTTCACATCGGCTGGTGGGCGGTGCATGTGGTCATGCTGCTCCTGCTGCTGGCGCTATTCTATCGCCGCATGCGCGGCAGCCTGTCCTTCAGGAGGGGGCGTTGAACATCCTGCGCCGCTACCTGGCGCGCGAGATCTACGCCGCGACTTTGCTGGTCCTGGTCGCCTTTCTGATGCTGTTCGCTTTTTTCGACCTGATCAACGAGCTCAATTATCTGGGCAAGGGCAACTACCGCCTGCAGCACGTGCTGCTGTTCGTGCTCCTGTCCCTGCCCGGGCACGTGTACGAACTGGTCCCGATCGCGGTGCTGATCGGGACGCTTTATGCGCTGTCCCACCTTGCCGCCAATTCGGAATACACGGTGATGCGCATTTCCGGCCTGTCGCCCTACGCGGCGGGCTGGGCGCTGGTGCGCATCGGCGCCATATTCGTGGTGCTGACGTTCGCTTTCGGCGAGCTGGTCACGCCGTTCGCCGAGCGCGCGGCGCAGCAGATGCGCCTGTCCTCGATGAGCACCGTGGTGGCGCAGGAGTTTCGCTCCGGCCTCTGGGTCAAGGACGAATTCCGCTTCGTCAACGTGCGCGAAGTCATGCCGGACAGCACGCTGAAGGGCCTGAAGATCTACGAGTTCGATCCCGATTACCGTCTGCGCACGATCAGCTATGCAGAACGCGGCGAATTCAAGGGCGGCAATACCTGGCGCCTCTCAGGCGTCGCCCTGACCCGCTTCGAGGGCGGCGGCACCAAGGTCGCGAAACTCGCTCAGACGGAGTGGAGTTCGGTGCTGACGCCGGACCTCCTGTCGGTGCTGCTGGTGCAGCCGGAAAAAATGTCGGCGGTCGATCTCTATCAGTTTACGCGCCACCTGTCCGAGAACCGGCAGCAGACCGATCTGTACGAGATCGCGATGTGGAAGAAACTGCTCTATCCCTTCGCCACGCTGGTGATGATGGCGCTGGCGCTGCCTTTCGCCTACGTGCAGGTGCGCCTGGGCGGGCTGGGGGTGAAGATCTTCTCCGGCATCATGCTCGGCGTGCTGTTCCACCTGCTCAACGGATTGTCGTCCTCGCTCGGCATTATCCAGAGCTGGGCGCCGTTCTACTCGGCGGTGCTGCCCAGCGCCCTGTTCTTGTTCGGCGCGCTGGCGATGATGTGGTGGGTCGAAAGAAGATAACCCGGCGCGAATCGCAGACCCGGTTCAAGCTCGGGAATAGTGGTTCTCACGCCTCGGCAATGACGATTCTGGTTCCAGCCAGGCGGTCGTGCAGAAACCGTCGCTCCGGATCCAGGTACGCGTAGAGTATGCCTATTCCGCCCAACAGCAGGCTGGGCCAGGCACAGGCATAGCGCAGCATCGCCTGGCGCAGCGTGACTCTGGCGCCGCCGGATCCGACCAGGCGCAGTTTCCAGGTTTTCATGGCCAGGGTCTGCCCGCGCTGGCGCCAGCACCAAACGAAATACAGGCCGATTGCAAGAAAGAGATAGCCCTGGTACGCGTGGCGCATCCATCCGGCGGTGCCGATTCCGGCGATGCCGAGCAAAGGCAGGCTGGCGAAAACTGCGACGCCCAACACGAGGAAGGACTCGTACACCATGCTGACGAGGCGCCGCTTGACGCTGGGCGCGGTGGGCGCGGTCTGCGCGTTGGCGCCGGCGCCGATGCGCACTTCAGCGTTGCGGGGTGGCGGGCGCGAGCGCGGGCGCGAGGGGCGAGGCGGCCTTGCCCGCATCTTGCGCAACCGGTGCAACCGGCGCAACCGGCGCAGCGGCAGGTTGGGCCATGTTCGGCGGGCTCTGCTTCTGCTTTTGCGCGTCGTGCCAGTTCTGCTTCACCACCTCGCGCTTTTCCGGAGGCTGCTTGGCCAGTTTCTTGTAGTTTTCGCGCGCGGTGGCGCGCTGCTGCGGCGTCAGCTTCGCCCAATCCTTCATCTGGGTCTGCAGGCGCTGCTGCTCGTCCGGCGTCATTTTGGGATAGCGCTTCGCCAGCAGCAGCCATTTCTTGCGCCGGCGTTCGTCCAGCGTGTTCCACTCGCTGG
>CAYNVY010000307.1:0-4419 GCA_964400745.1 uncultured Enterobacteriaceae bacterium
TCAACATCGTCACCACCATTCTCAATATGCGCGCGCCCGGCATGACGCTGATGAAAATGCCGATGTTCGTCTGGACCTGGCTGATCACCGCCTACCTGCTGATCGCGGTGATGCCGGTGCTCGCCGGCGCCATCACCATGGTGCTCGCCGACCGGCATTTCGGCACCTCGTTCTTCAACGCCGCCGGCGGCGGCGATCCGGTGATGTTCCAGCACATCTTCTGGTTCTTCGGCCACCCCGAGGTCTACATCATGATCCTGCCGGCGTTCGGCATCATCAGCCAGGTGATCCCGGCGTTCGCGAGAAAGCCCCTGTTCGGCTACGCTTCCATGGTCTACGCCACGTCCTCGATCGCGATCCTGTCGTTCATCGTCTGGGCGCACCACATGTTCACCGTGGGCCTGCCCACCGCCGGGCTCTTGTTCTTCATGTACGCCACCATGCTGATCGCCGTGCCCACCGGGGTGAAGGTGTTCAACTGGCTCGCCACCATGTGGAAGGGCTCGATGACCTTCGAGACGCCGATGCTGTTCGCGGTCGGTTTCATTTTCGTGTTCACCATGGGCGGCTTCACCGGCCTGATGCTGGCCATCATGCCGGTCGACGTGCAACTGCAGGACACCTATTACGTGGTGGCGCACTTCCACTACGTGCTCGTGGCCGGTTCGCTCTACGCCATCTTCTCCGGCACCTATTTCTGGCTGCCCAAATGGACCGGCCGCATGTACGACGAGACGCTGGGCAAGTGGCATTTCTGGCTGTCGCTGGTGTTCTTCAACATCACCTTCTTCCCGATGCACTTCCTCGGCCTCGCCGGCATGCCCCGGCGCATACCGGATTACGCGACGCAGTTTGCCGAATTCAACATGGTCGCCACCGTGGGCGCGTTCGGTTTCGGCCTGACGCAGCTGCTGTTCCTGTACATCGTGCTCAAGTGCGGTGTGTTCGGCAAAGGCGAAAAAGCCCCGGCGCGTCCCTGGGAAGGCGCGGACACGCTCGAATGGACCCATCTCCCGAGCCCGGCGCCCTACCACAGCTTTCACGACCAGCCGGTGGTGAAGTAGTGCAAGGCGCCAGCATGGATACGGGCAAACCGGGCAACATGAGGACGGCGTTGGTGCTGGCTTCGGTCGCGCTCGCGTTCTTCTTCGGCATCATGCTCAAGTACTGGCTGATCAAATGAGCCTGCCCTTGAGCAGTCCGGCCGCCACTTCGGCGAACGCGGCCAACCAGCGTATGCTGAAAAAATTGCTGGTGGTGGCGGTGGGCATGTTCGGCTTCGGCTTCGCGCTGGTGCCGTTCTACGAAAAAATGTGCGAAGTCGCGGGCTTGCGCAAGGTGTGGCAGCCGGGCGAAGCGGCGGCCGACGCAAAGAACACCCAGGTCGATCTGACGCGCTCGGTCACGATCGAATTCGATTCCAACATCCGCATGCTGCCTTGGACCTTCAAACCCATGGCTTCCAGCATGGAAATTCATCCGGGCGAAATGACGCAGATGATGTACGAGGTGAGAAATACGCTGGATGAACCGGTCACCGGGCAGGCCGTGCCCAGTTACGGGCCCAGGCACGCGGTGCAGTATTTCAAGAAACTGGATTGCTTCTGTTTCACCCAGCAGACGCTGGCGCCGGGCGAAGTGCGGCAGATGCCGGTGGTGTTCGTGATCGACCCGGACCTGCCCAAGGATATCAATACCATCACCCTGTCCTACACTTTTTTCCGGGTGGAAGGCGCTAACCGGAAAGCGGCAGCGGGGTGAGCGTGGCAGAAGCACCGAAGCAGGCGGGCATGCTGCAGGTGGCAAAGGCGGTGTTCTGGTCGTTTCTCGGCATACGCAAGCGCAGCGACTACGAGACCGACAGTGTGCAGCTGACGCCGAAGCAGGTGATTATCGCCGGCTTGATCGGCGCAGCGATTTTTATAGCGGGGCTGTTACTGCTGGTGCGTTTCGTCATCAGCAAGGTGGCATGAAAGAGAGGAGAAGAAGATGAGCGATCCGACCCAGACCCAGCACTACTATGTTCCGGAACCATCCCACTGGATGATCATCGGATCGTTCGCGCTGCTGTTCATGGCCGGCGGTGCGGTGATGTGGGTCAACGGAGCCGCGCTCGGGCGCTACTGCGTTCTCGCCGGTTTTTTCCTGCTGGCATTCATGATGTTCCGCTGGTTCGGCGACGTGGTGCGCGAATCTGAGTCCGGCAAGTACGGCAAGCGCGAGGACATTTCCTTCCGCTGGGGCATGAGCTGGTTCATCTTTTCAGAGGTCATGTTCTTCGCCGCGTTCTTCGGCGCGCTATTCTATGCGCGAACGATTTCGATCCCGGATCTGGGCAGCCTGGCCAGCAAGGAACTGATCTGGCCGGATTTCAGCGCCCAGTGGCCCAGCGCCGGTCCGGCTTTCAAGGACCCGTTCACGCCGATGGCGGCCTGGGGCGTGCCCGCGCTCAACACCCTGCTGCTGCTGACTTCGGGCGTGACCCTGACCATCGCCCACTTCGGCATGATCGAAGGCAACCGCGCAAAGCTCAAGCTGTGGCTGTTTCTGACCATCGCCCTGGGCGTCGTGTTCCTAGGTTTTCAGGTCTACGAATACGTGCACGCCTACTCGGAACTGAACCTCAAGCTCAGCACCGGCATCTACGGCACGACCTTTTTCATGCTCACCGGGTTCCATGGCTTTCACGTGACCATAGGGGTCATCATGCTCACGACTATGTTCTTCCGCGCGCTCGCGGGCCACTTCAAGCCGGATCACCACTTCGCGTTCGAGGCGGTGGCCTGGTACTGGCACTTTGTCGACGTCGTGTGGCTGATACTGTTCGTTTTCGTCTACTGGGTGTAGTCTTACCAGACTCCCCGGTTGCGATCAGGGACTGAGTACAAGAGTACAAAAAGAGGAGGAGGGGTCTCGCGAGAGGCTTTAGACGCGCCGCACACTGTGCGGCGCATTTTTTTCGGGAAGGGCGGCATCGGAGAGGTTCTAGCTGAGTTTCCCGGGTACGAGCCCGAAGTAGTGCGCCGCCATCAGGAGCAGGAAAAGAGTCATCGATAGCCCCACGCGCAGGGCCAGCGCCCTTACCGTGCGTTTGGAATGACCGCGGTCCCTGACCAGGAAAAACAGGGCCGAGCCCAGGCTGGCCAGGATGAGCAAC
This sequence comes from uncultured Enterobacteriaceae bacterium, assembly GCA_964400745.1. Taxonomy (GTDB): domain Bacteria; phylum Pseudomonadota; class Gammaproteobacteria; order Burkholderiales; family SG8-39; genus 2-12-FULL-64-23. The sequence goes on from CAYNVY010000307.1 coordinate 3,158, forward strand.
ACGAACAGGACGACGATGATCTTCATTGCAGGCGCCGATTGAATCTGATGAAGGGCTGTCTTGGATTTGCCAAAACGGCCCCTGATATCAGGGGAGTATGAGGGGACATCTCCCCTCATTTCGTAATGAGCCCGAGTGTATCCCAGTCGATCTGGTGCTGCCATCAATGAGACAAACCGCTCAATGTTAGCCAACAGACGCTTTCGACCCTCCTTTGTGCCCGGTGCGGCGGCGCTTGCCGCGATCGCGCTCACCGTGGCCCTGGGCAACTGGCAGTCGCGCCGGGCCGAAGAAAAGCTCGCGCGCGGGCAGGAGTTGGACGCCGCCGCGAGCCGCGCGGTACTGGCCTTGCCGCCCAGCCTGGTGGATGCCTCCGCCTATGCCTTCGGCCGCGTCAGCGCGCGCGGCGAATATTCGCCCAAGCACACCATACTGCTGGACAACAAGGTGCTGCGCGGCGTTGCCGGTTACCAAGTGCTGACGCCGCTGAAGATCGCCGGGGGTGATGTGCACGTGCTGGTCAACCGGGGCTGGGTGGCCGCGGGTGTGCGGCGCGACAGCTTGCCGCAGATCCGGACACCGTCGGCGACTGAAACGGTGGAGGGCGTCGCTGTCGTTCCGAGCAAGAACATCGTCGAACTCGATGCCAAGACCGAGGAAGGGATCGTGTGGCAGAATCTGGTGCTCGCGCGCTACGCAAAATGGTCGGGACTCAAGCTGCAGCCTGTCGTGCTGCAACAGACGAGCCGGTCCGATGACGGTTTGGTGCGCGTATGGGACCGCCCCGACACCGGGGCGGACAAGCATCGCGGCTATGCTTTTCAGTGGTATGCGCTGGCCACAACCATTTTGATTGCCTATGTCGTCCTCAGCTTCAAACGCGCAGCCTGACCAGCGCTCCGGGCGCATCAAGATGCTCGCGATCGCGGCCTTCTGCCTCGCGCCGTTCATCGCCGCCCTGATCGCCTACTATTGGTGGCAGCCGCAGGGAGCGATCAACTACGGGGAGCTGATCCCGGTGCGCGCGCTGACCGATCCGCCGCTGCGCCACCTGGATCAACGCCCATTCAAGTTGTCCGAACTGCGCGGCAAGTGGGTCTTGTTGCACTTGGACCAGGCGGACTGCGCCGAGGCCTGCCGGGACAAGCTGTACAACATGCGCCAGGTGCGCCTGGCCCAGGGGCGCGAGATGGAGCGCGTCGAACGTGTCTGGCTGATCCTGGACGAGGCGCCGCTGGAAACCATGCTGATGCGCGAATACG
>CAYNVY010000308.1:0-4386 GCA_964400745.1 uncultured Enterobacteriaceae bacterium
GCGAAGCGGCGCTGACACGATTGGGCCTGTACCTGGAGCGTGCCGTGAACGACGCCAGCGACACCGAAGCACGTGACCAGATGATGTATGCGGCGACACTCGCAGGTATTGCTTTCGGCAACTCCGGCTGCCATATTCCCCACGGCATGGCGTACTCGGTAGCCGGTCTGGTGCGTGATTTCCGTCCCGAGGGCTATCCACAAGAGGAGCCGATGGTGCCGCACGGCATGAGCGTCATCGTCAACGCCCCTTCGGTGTTCCGCTTCACCGCCTGCGCCTGCCCCGAGCGGCACATCCACGGCGCGGCCTGCCTCGGCGCCGACGTAAAGGGTGCGACCGCGGAGGACGCTGCCGAAATTGTTGCCGGCCAGCTGATCAAACTGATGAAAGCCACTGCCATCCCCAACGGGGTGGGCGGCGTTGGCTACAGCGCAGCCGATGTCGCCGCGCTCACCAAAGGTGCCTGGGCGCAACAGCGACTATTGACCAATGCCCCGCGCGACGTCAGCCAGGACGATTTGGGAAACCTCTATCGCGGTGCAATGCAGTACTGGTAATCACCCGGGCCAGCCCGCTTTCGCCAGCACCGCCTGCAGCAGCACATTGCAGCCCGCGGCCAGATCCTCGGGCTTGGCGTTCTCGATTTCGTTGTGGCTGATGCCGCCCTCGCAGGGCACGAAGATCATCGCGGTGGGCGCGACCCGTGCGATATAGACGGCGTCGTGTCCGGCGCCGCTGACGATGTCCATGTGGCTGTAGCCCAGACGCTCCACGCCGGCGCGCACCGCGGCGACGCAGTCCTTGTCGAAATGGCAGGGCGGGAAGAACACCGTCTGCTGCAGTTCGATGCCAAGATTGAGCTCCTTCGCGATTCTCGCCGCCGCCAGGCGCAGGCCCTGCTCCATGCGGTCCAGCCCCGCGAGGTCGGTGTCGCGAAAATCCACTGAAAACACGGTCTCGCCCGGAATCACGTTGCGCGAATTGCAGCGGTTGACGATCATGCCGACCGTGCCGCGCGAGTGCTCGGTCGACTTGCCCAGGCGGTTGACCTCCTGGATGAGATGGCTCGCGCCCAGCAGCGCATCGCGCCGCAGGTTCATCGGCGTGGGTCCGGCGTGCGCGTCCATGCCGGTGACGGTGACGTCGAACCAGCGCTGGCCGAGGGCGCCGCTCAGCACGCCTATGGTCTTGCCCGTGTTCTCCAGGATAGGCCCCTGCTCGATGTGCGCTTCGAAATACGCGCCCAGCTTGCGCCCGCCCACCGGAACCGGCCCCTTGTAGCCGATCGCGTCCAGCGCCTCGCCGAAGGAGATGCCGTCCACGTCGCGCGCGGCGCGGATTTCCTCCACCGTGTGCACGCCGGCGAAGGCGCCCGAGGCGCCCATCACCGGCAGAAAGCGCGAGCCTTCCTCGTTGGTCCACACCGCGACCTCGTACGGCGCCTCGGTCTGCACGCCGTGATCGTTGAGGCTGCGCGCCACTTCGAGCGCCGCCATGACGCCGAAGCAGCCGTCGAAGCGCCCGCCCGAAGGCTGGGTATCGAGGTGGCTGCCCGAGACCACCGGCGGCAGCGCGTTGTCGCGTCCGGCGCGGCGCGCGAAGATATTGCCCAGCGCGTCGACGCTGACGGCGAGACCGGCTTCCTTGCACCACGAAACGAACAGATCGCGCCCCTGCCGATCGAGTTCGGTCAGCGTCAGGCGTTTCACGCCGCCCTTGGGCGTGGCGCCGATCTTCGCCATCTGCATCAGCGACTCCCACAGCCGCCCGGCATCGATCCGCAGGTCTTCTTTCATACTCGCACTCTCCTATTCGTCACGTCTATTCGCCACGTCTGTCGCAGCGATAACTATTGCTATTTTTGACAAGTCGATATGCCTGATAACAAGCATGGGCCTGAATATAGCCAGACTCAATGTTCATGAATCATGAGTAAGACACAAGGCTACTTCAGGCCGCGCACCACCTCGGTTACGACGCCGAACATTTCGTCCAGGTGTTTCTTCTCGGCGATCAGCGGCGGGCAGAAGGCGATGTTGTCGCCGATCGCGCGCACGAACACGCCGCGCTCCCAGCACTGGTTGAACACATCCTTCGCGCGCGCGCCCGGCGCGTCCGGGCGCGGGGAGAACTCGATCGCGCCGATCAGCCCGAGGTTGCGGCAGTCGATCACGTGCGGCATGCCCTTGAACGAGTGCACGCCGTTCTCGAAATCGGCGGCCAGCGTCGCCGCGCGCGTGAGCAGGCCTTCTTCGGCGTAGGTGTCCAGCGCGCCCAGCGCCGCGGCGCTAGCCAGCGGATGCCCGGAATAGGTATAGCCGTGGAAGAAATCGACGCCGCCGCCCGCGGCCTCCATGAAGGTTTCGTAGATCTCGCGCTTCACGATCACGCCGCCCATGGGCACGGTGCCGCTGGTGATGCCCTTGGCGAACATGATCAGGTCGGGTTTCACGCCGAAGTATTCGCTGGCGAAGGGCTTGCCCAGGCGCCCGAAACCGGTGATCACCTCGTCGAATATGAGCAGGATGCCGTGCTTGTCGCAGATCTGGCGCAGGCGCTGCAGATAGCCCTGCGGCGGAATCAGCACCCCGCCCGCGCCCGACACCGGCTCCACGATCACCGCGGCGATGTTGGAGGCGTCGTGCAGCGGAATGATGCGGTTCTCCAGTTCGTCGGCGAGTTCCGCGCCCAGCGCCGGCTGGCCGCGCGAGAAGGCGCTGCGCGCCGGCTCGTGGGTGTGGCGCAGATGGTCCACGCCGGGAATCATCAGCCCGTAGGCCTTGCGGTTCGCGGGCACCCCGCCGATCGAAATGCCGGCGAGGTTCACGCCGTGGTAGCCGCGCTCGCGGCCGATGAAGCGGGTGCGCGTCGCCTGCCCTTTCAGGCGCTGATAGGCGAGCGCGATCTTCAGCGCCGTATCCGCCGCTTCGGAACCGGAGTTGACGAAGAACACGTGGTCCAGACCCTCGGGCGTGAGTTCCGAGATGCGCCGCGCGACTTCGAACGGCAGCGGATGTCCGACCGAAAACGTGGAGGAGAAATCGAGTATGCCCGCCTGCTTGCGTATCGCCTCCACGATCTTAGGCCGGCAGTGCCCGGCATTCACGCACCACAGCGTCGCCAGGCCGTCGAGCACCTTCTTGCCCTCGACCGTGGTGTAGTACATGCCTTCGGCCGAGGCGATCATCTTCGGCGAGCGCTTGAAGTCCCGGTTGTTCGTATAGGGCATCCAGAAGTGTTCGAGGTCGGACGGCTTCGAGGCTTGCTGTTTGGTGTTCATGGTCTATCCTCCAGGAGTTATGCAAATAGGGTTCGCCGCTTGTCAGTAGCGGGCCGTACGCTTAGCCCAGCGTCGGCATGTTAAAGCTGGCCGCAGGCGTCTCATCATGGGGCCAGCGCGCGGTCACCACCTTGGTGCGGGTGTAGAACTTCACCCCTTCCATGCCGTGCACGTGCAGGTCGCCGAAGAGGGAAGCCTTCCAGCCGCCGAAGGAGTAGAACGCCATCGGCACCGGGATCGGCACGTTGATGCCGACCATCCCGACCTGCACCTCTTCCTCGAAGCGCCGCGCCGCGCCGCCCGAGTTGGTGAAAATCGCCGTGCCGTTGCCGTAGGGATTGGCGTTCACCAGCGCGATCGCCTCCTCCAGCGACTCGGCGCGCAGCACCACCAGCACCGGGCCGAAGATCTCGTCCTTGTAGATGCTCATGCCGGGCTTGACCTGGTCGAACAGGGTGGTGCCGAGGAAAAAACCGTTCTCGTGGCCCGCGACTTTCTTGCCGCGGCCGTCCACCACCAGCTTCGCCCCCTCGGCCACGCCGGCGTCGATGTAGCCTGCGACCTTGTCGCGATGCGCGCAGGTCACGAGCGGACCCATGTCCACGCCCTCGCCGTCGCCGGGACCGACCTTGATCTTCGCGGCCTTGTCCGCCAGCAGCTGCACCAGGGGATCGCCGATGGCGCCCACGGCGACCACCGCCGAAATCGCCATGCAGCGCTCGCCCGCCGAACCGTAGGCCGCGCCGATCAGCGCATCGGCGGTGAACGCCAGGTCCGCGTCGGGCAGCACCACCGCGTGGTTCTTGGCGCCGCCCAGCGCCTGCACGCGCTTGCCGTTGCGGGCGCAGGTTTCGTAGATGTATTTCGCGATCGGCGTGGAGCCGACGAACGACACGGCGTGTATGCCCGGATGCGCGAGGATGGCGTCGACCGCCTCCTTGTCTCCGTGCACCACGTTGAACACGCCGTCGGGCAAACCCGCCTCCTTGAACAGCTCGGCCATCTTCATGCTGGTCGAGGGCACTTTTTCCGACGGCTTGAGGATGAAGGTGTTGCCGCAGGCGATCGCCACCGGGAACATCCACATCGGCACCATCGCCGGGAAG
>CAYNVY010000309.1:0-2394 GCA_964400745.1 uncultured Enterobacteriaceae bacterium
TGGAGGCCATAGGCGAGGCATTGGCGGAGAACGGCAAGGTGATCGTCACCGGCTGCCTGGGCGCCAAGGGCGACGTCGTGCGCAAGGCTCATCCCAAGGTGCTGGCGGTGACCGGGCCGCACGCCGCCGACGAAGTCATGCAGGCGGTGCACGCGAACCTGCCGCGGCCGCACGATCCGTATACCGACCTGGTGCCGCCGCAGGGCGTGCGCCTGACGCCCGCGCATTACGCCTATCTCAAGATTTCCGAAGGCTGCAACCACCGCTGCACCTTCTGCATCATTCCGTCCATGCGCGGCGACCTCGTGAGCCGGCCGATCGGCGAGGTCATGCGGGAGGCGGAGAATCTCGTCAAGGCCGGGGTGAAAGAACTGCTCGTCATTTCGCAGGACACCAGCGCCTACGGCGTGGACCTGAAGTACCGAACCGGCTTCTGGCAGGGGCGGCCGCTGAAGACGCGCATGACCGAACTGGCGCGCGCTCTGGGCGAACTCAAGGGCGCAGCAGGGAGCCTGTGGGTGCGCCTGCACTACGTCTATCCCTATCCGCATGTGGACGAAGTCATTCCGCTGATGGCCGAGGGCAAGCTCCTGCCTTACCTCGACGTGCCGTTTCAGCACGCGAGTCCGCGCATTCTCAAGCTGATGAAGCGGCCCGCTTCGGGCGAGGTGAACCTGGAGCGTATCCGCGCCTGGCGCGCCATCTGCCCGGACATCACCATCCGCAGCACCTTCATCGCCGGCTTTCCGGGCGAGACCGAAGCCGAGTTCCGGCAGATGCTGGATTTTCTCGAAGAGGCCGAACTCGACCGCGTCGGGTGCTTCGCCTATTCGCCGGTCGAGGGCGCGAAGGCCAATGCCCTGCCCGATCCTGTCCCGGCCGAGTTGCGCGAGGAACGGGTCGGACGTTTCATGCAAGCACAGGAAAAGATCAGCCGCAAGCGGCTGAAGCGCAAGGTCGGCAAGACGCTGAAAGTGCTGGTCGACGCGGTCGATGAGGGCGTCGCGCTTGCGCGTTCCGCCGCCGATGCGCCGGAAATCGACGGCGTGGTTAGCATCACCGACGGCAAAAAGCTCAAGCCCGGCGATTGGGCCACGGTCAAGATCGAGCGCGCCGATGCGCACGATCTGTGGGGAAGACTCGCAAAATGAAGGAAGCATGAATATGGAATATCGCAAACTCGGCAACAGCGGCCTCAAGGTCTCGCCCATATGCCTGGGCACCATGCTGTTCGGCGAGGCCACCGACGCCGCCGAAGCGGGCCGCATCGTGGCTTCGGCGCGCGAGGCCGGTGTCAATTTCATCGACACCGCCGACGCCTACGCCAAGGGAGAGTCCGAACGCGTCACGGGCAGACTGATCGCGGCCGACCGCGAGCAGTGGGTGCTGGCGACCAAGGTCGGCAATCCCATGGGCAAGGGCCCCAACGACGGCGGTCTGTCGCGCGGCTGGATGATGCGCGCGATCGACGCGAGCCTGCTGCGCCTGGACACCGACTGGGTCGACATCTATTACCTGCACCTCGACGATCCTTCCACGCCGATCGAAGAGACCCTGGTGGCGATGAGCGAGATCATCGCCGCCGGCAAGGCGCGCTATTTCGGCATTTCTAACTACCGTGCTTGGCGCATCGCGCAGATCGCAGAGCTGTGCGGCAAGCTCGGCGTGCCCGCGCCCATCGTCTGCCAGCCTTACTACAACGCGATGAACCGCATGCCGGAAACCGAGGTCCTGCCGGCCTGCCAGAACTACGGCATGGGCGTGGTGACCTACAGCCCGCTCGCGCGCGGCGTGCTCACCGGCAAGTACGCGCCGGGTGCGGCGCCCTCGGCCGACAGCCGGGCCGGGCGCAAGGACAAGCGCATGATGGAAACCGAGTTTCGCGAAGAGTCGATGCGCATCGCGCAGCAACTCAAGGCGCACGCGGAACAGCGCGGCATGAGCGCGGGCCAGTTCGCGCTCAACTGGGTGCTCAACAACCGCATCGTCACCTCGGTGCTGGCCGGGCCGCGCAAGTTCGAACAATGGACCGAGTACCTGGGTGCGCTGGCGCATGGCTTCACTTCGGAAGACGAGGCGCTCGTAGATTGCATGGTGAAAAGCGGGCATCCGTCCACGCCGGGATTCAACGATCCGCGCTATCCCATCAGTGGAAGGCCAACTTACAGGTGATGTTCACCGGAAGTCGCTGCTTGATGTGGGCTAGAATCAAGCATTCTGACGCTTCGAAATTCCCGTGGTGACCCACAATTGCTGATCCCAGTCATCCTCTCCGGCGGAGCCGGCACGCGGCTATGGCCGGTGTCGCGCGAAGCGCACCCCAAGCCTTTCATCGTCCTGCCCGACGGCCAGAGCCTGATGCAGAAGGCACTGCTGCGTGCAGCGGGACTGAAG
>CAYNVY010000309.1:2404-4349 GCA_964400745.1 uncultured Enterobacteriaceae bacterium
CGGCGTTCGGGTACCCGCGGTCGTGATTGAACTTTCCTCCCCAGCCTGACACATTCGGGATTTTTTCTTAATCACCCGCAAGGCCTCCGCGGAAATGGCCTTGGCTCCCGGGATCGCCCTCGATTACCTGCTCGAACCCGTAGGCCGCAATACCGCCCCTGCGATCGCGGCGGGCGCCTTGCGCCTACGCGAACAGTTCGGCGACGATGCGATCATGCTGGTCTTGCCCTCCGACCACCTGATCCGGGACTTTTCAGCGTTTGCCGAAGCCGTGCAGGCCGCGGTCAAACTCGCAGACCAAGGCTATCTCGTCACCTTCGGCATCGCGCCCACGGGCCCCGAGACAGGCTTCGGCTATATCGAGGCCGACCAGGCGCGCAAGCTTGGCGGCGAGGGCCTGGCCGTGCGCCGCTTCGTGGAGAAACCGACGCGCGAGAAGGCTGAGGAATACCTGGCATCGGGGCGCTACTACTGGAACTCGGGCATGTTCTGCTTTCGCGCAGGCGAATTTCTGAAGGAACTCGCGCGTTCCGCCCCCGACGTGTCGGACGCCGTGCTTGCGGCGTGGCAGGCGACGCCGCGAGAGCAGGCGCCGGTCGCCCTCGATCCGGCTGCGTTCGCGCGTATCGCCGACATCTCCATCGATTACGCCGTGATGGAAAAGGCCGAGCGCGTCGCCGTGGTGCCGGGACGCTTCGACTGGAGCGATATCGGTTCCTGGCAGGCGCTCGCTGAACTCGTTCCCCCGGACGCCGAAGGCAACCGCGTAGAGGGCGACGCCGTGCTCGTCGACAGCAGGGATTGCTTCGTTCGCAGCGAAGACCGGCTGGTGGCGACGGTGGGTGTGCGCAACCTGTTGGTGGTGGATACGCCGGATGCCTTGCTGATCGCCGATCGCAGCCGCGCACAGGATGTAAAGACTGTGGTGCAGCGCCTCAAGGCCAACGGCCACGAATGTGCCTCCCTGCATCGTACAGTGCACCGGCCATGGGGAACCTACACCGTGCTTGAGGAAGGGCCGCGCTTCAAGATCAAACGCATCGTGGTCAAGCCCGGCGCGTCGCTGTCGCTGCAATACCACCACCGCCGCAGCGAGCACTGGGTGGTGGTCTCGGGCAGCGCCAAAATCGTGAACGGCGAGCGTGAGATTATTCTTGTCGCTGACCAGTCGTCCTACATTCCCGCCGGAACGGCGCATCGACTGGCCAATCCGGGCACAGTCGATTGCGTGATGATCGAAGTGCAGAGCGGCGACTATCTCGGCGAAGACGATATCGTTCGCCTCGAAGATACCTATGGAAGAAAATAGGTGAAGGAAGTGAAGGTAACTAACACTACGAGGGGATACTTTCCCTCGTGCTCCCCTATAACTGATCGCCTAACGGTAATTCTGTTAGGCGCTATGAGGACAGTATGGCCAAAGTCGCATTGGTAACCGGCATAACCGGTCAGGACGGTTCCTACCTGGCGGAGTTTCTGCTCGCCAAGGGCTATGTGGTCCACGGCATCAAGCGCCGCACTTCGCTGATCAACACCGATCGCATCGACCATCTGTATCAGGATCCGCACGAGACCGACCGGCGCTTCATCCTCCACCACGGCGATCTGACCGATTCCTCCAACCTGGTGCGCATCATCCAGCAGACGCAGCCGGAGGAAATCTACAATCTCGCCGCGCAGAGCCACGTCGCGGTGTCGTTCGAGGAGCCGGAATACACGGCGAACTCCGATGCCCTGGGCACCTTGCGCCTGCTCGAAGCCATCCGCATCCTCGGACTGGAGAAAAAGACGCGCTTCTACCAGGCGTCCACCTCCGAACTCTACGGCCTGGTGCAGGAAACGCCGCAGAAGGAAACCACACCCTTTTATCCGCGCAGCCCCTACGGCGTGGCCAAGCTCTACGCCTACTGGATCACCGTCAACTACCGCGAGGCCTACGGCATCT
>CAYNVY010000310.1:0-4345 GCA_964400745.1 uncultured Enterobacteriaceae bacterium
AAAGTGTTAACCATGTCTCCGGTATAAAGTGTCAACCATGTGTCCGGTCAACACCCGTTGCCATTTGGTGGAGGCGGGGGGAATTGAACCCCCGTCCGCAAGTCCTCTACAGACAGATCTACATACTTAGCCAGGTTGTTAGATTTAACCGGTTGCCCGCCAACCGGCAGGCTGACAAACGGCGAGTCACCTATTTTTTAACGTTCCGCAAAGTGACCCTGCGGCGCGCGAGCTCATGTAAATGACTCTGCTGTAACTTGCGTTACCCGGCCCATGAACCAACCGGTGCAGAGCTAGCCGGTATTAAGCGGCTAGTGCGAAACGTTCGTCGTTCGCGGTTATTGCGTTTCAGTTGGATTTACGAGGTAGCTGATCCTCGGTATGCACTGCGCTGCTTTGTAACCCACGTCGAAACCAGGTCGCCCCCGGTATCTGGTGCGGCTCGAAAGTCGGAAGCCAGGGAGAAGTTTCCATGTCAGCCGCCTATCGATCCAAACTACGATTGCATTATCGCATATGGGGCCGAATCGGGCTCGAAACAAGTGGTTTAGAGATAATCGAGCACTTCGCGCGGATGGTCGATGATGGCGTCGGCCTGCCAGGACTCGATCGGTCCGCCGTCGCCCAGATAGCCGTAACGCGCGGCCAGAGCGAGCATGCCTGCCGCTCGGGCTGATTGTATGTCGCGCAGGTCGTCGCCGAGATACAAACAGGCGGTGGGCGGAATCTGCATCGCAGACGCGGCGTGCAGCAGCGGATCCGGATGCGGTTTGGCACGGGCGACGGTGTCGCCGCCGACGATGCAGGCGGCGCGCCCGGCGAGGTTCAGGCTCTGGAGCAGCGGCAAAGTCAAACGCTCGGACTTGTTGGTCACCACGCCCCAGGGCAGGCCGTCTCGGTCAAATTGGTTCAGCAGTTCGGCCATGCCGTCGAACAGCCGGGTATCGACGCAGATTTCCGCGGCGTAGAAATCGAGGAATTGCTGCCGCAGCGATTCGTAGCGCTCATCTCCCGGGTTGAGGCCGAATCCGATCTTGAGCAAACCGCGCGCGCCGCTGGACGTGTAGGGGCGGGCCGTCGCTGCCGGCATCGGCTCCAGATCGTTCGCGGCCCGCACTCGGTTGAGCGCACGCGCCAGGTCGGGCGCGGTGTCGGCGAGGGTGCCGTCCAGATCGAACAGCACCGCCCTCATCCTCGTACTAGGCATCGCGCACGCAATGCATCAGATAATTCACGCTGGTGTCGTTGTTGAGGCTGTAGACTTTGCTCAGCGGGTTGTAGCTCATGCCGATGATCGAATTCAGCGTCAGGCCGGCGGCGCGGCAATACTGCGCCAGTTCGGATGGTTTGAGAAATTTGGCGTAGTCGTGCGTGCCGCGCGGCAGCAGGCGCAGGATGTATTCGGCGCCGATCACCGCAAGCAGGTAGGACTTGGGGTTGCGGTTGAGGGTGGAGAAAAACACGTGCCCTCCGGGTTTGACCAACTGTGCGCAGGCTCGCACGGTGCTTGCCGGGTCGGGCACATGTTCCAGCATTTCCATGCAGGTGAGCACCGCGTAGTGCCCGGGCTCGCGCTTCGCCAGAGCTTCCGCGCTGATTTCTTCGTACTCCACTTCGACGCCGGATTCGAGCCGGTGCAGCATGGCGACCTTCAGCGCTTTTTCCGACAGATCGATGCCTTTCACGCTCGCGCCCAGGACGGACATCGCTTCGGTGAGGATGCCGCCGCCGCAACCTACATCAAGCACCGCCTTGCCCTTGAGCGCGGCGATCTTGTCGATCCAGCCCAGACGCAGGGGATTGATCTGATGCAATGGCTTGAATTCGCTGGTGGGGTCCCACCAGCGATGGGCCAGGTCGCTGAATTTTGCAAGTTCCTGCGGGTCGGCATTCATGTCATTGGTCCGTCCAAACAAAAAAGCCCCGCGCAAGCGGGGCTTTTGAAGGGTCGCTAACGCTTACTTGCTGCGCGAACCCACCACTTCGATTTCGACGCGGCGGTTCTTGGCGCGGCCTTCTTTGGTTTTGTTGTCGGCGATCGGCTGCGATTCGCCTTTGCCTTCGGTGTAGATGCGGTTGGCTTCGATGCCCTTGCTCACCAGATAGGCCTTGACTGCATCGGCGCGGCGCAGCGACAGTTTCTTGTTGTAAGCATTGCTGCCGACGCTGTCGGTATGGCCGATGGCGATGATCACTTCCAAATTCACCGCTTTCAGCTTGCCTACCAGATCGTCCAGTTTGGCTTTGCCGTCAGGTTTGATCACGGCCTTGTCGAAGTCGAAGGTCGTATCCGCGGCCATGGTCACTTTTTCAGCGACGGGCTTGGGTGCTGCGGGTTTCGCGGCCGGAGCCGGGGCCGGCGCCGGGGCGGGCGCGGGCGGTTTAGCTGCCGGGGCAGCCGGAGCAGGCGCGGGCTTCTTCGGCACGAGGTCCGGGTCGCATTCCGCGGTCGCCATCGCAGGCGTCCAGTATCCCGCATGCCAGCATAGCCCTGTGGCGTTCTTCACATACATGCCGCTCGAGCCCCAATAGCCCTGACCGACTTGTCCAAACGCCGCATTACTTCCCATCCCGAGCGCAAGTGCGGCCGCAAAGATCAGCCCGATTTGCTTTACTGTCTTGTTCATGTTTTGTCCCCTATTAGATTTTGATCGTCCTGCGCCTGGAAAACCGTACCGCCGGCTTGGTTTAAGCCTTTGTTTTCGTTGACAGCCTATTCTGCCATAAAACCGCCAGGTTTTCTAGGTCATTTTTTGGCGGCTGCCTCAGTCTGCGGTTTTCCAGCAGCATTCGCCCCGCAACCCAGGTATGGCTCACGTTCTCACGGCCTGCCGCATACACGATATGCGAAATGGGGTCGTAGCACGGCAGCATCTCCGGCGCCTTGAATTCGATCGCAGTCAGGTCTGCGAACTTTCCGGCTTCGATCGATCCTATCGCATGCTCCAGGCGCAGCGCGCGCGCGCCATCGAGCGTGGCCATCGCCAGGGCGCGCCCGGCCGGCAGCGCGCCGGCATCCCCGGACAGGGTTTTCCCGATCAGCGCGGCAGTGCGCATTTCCTGAAACAGGTCGAGACGGTTGTTGCTCGCGGATCCGTCGGTTCCCAGCCCGACGTTGATCCCGCGTGCGAGCATATCCGGCACCGGCGCGAGTCCATGGGCGAGCTTCATGTTGGACGTGGGGCAATGCGCGACCGAGCTGCCGTTTTGCGCAAGGAGCTCGATTTCGTCCTGCGTGAGATGGACTGCGTGCACCGCAATCAGGTTCGGGCCGACCAGGCCCAGGCGGCGCAGCCGTTCCAGCGGCCGCATCCCATGTGCCGCAAGGCTGCGCTCGATCTCGCCCTTAGATTCGTGAACATGCATGTGCACCGGCAGGTCGAGTTCTTCGGCCAGCGTGATCAGACGAAGAAACGTCCTGTCGCTCGCGCTATAGGGCGCCTGCGGTGCCATGCAGAAGGTAAGCAGCGGCTGCGCGCGCAGTGCGTCGCGCAGCGCCAGACCCTTCGCGACGTAATCGTCGGCATCGCTGGCGTAGGCGCTCGGCGCATCGATTACAAGCAAGCCCAGGGCCGCGCGCATGCCCATGTCCAGCGCTGCGCGCCCCGCTTCGGCCGGGTAGAAATACATGTCGTTGAAGCAGGTGATGCCGCCGCGCAACATTTCGGCACAGGCGAGCGAGGTTCCGTCGTAGACGAACTGCGGGGAGACGTGCTGCGCCTCTGCCGGGCCGATGCGGTCACGCAACCATTGTTCGGAGGACATATCGTCGGCCCGTCCCCGCAACAGCGCCGTGGCCGCGTGCGCATGCAGGTTGACCAGGCCGGGAATGAGCGCATGGGCGGGCAGAGATACCCGCTCGGACGCGCGATAGCTGGCGTGCGCGAGCGCGCTCGGCAGCACTGCCACGATGCGCCCGTCGCGCACCGCGACACTATGGTCTTCCAGCGCGCACCCCATCGGGTTGACCGGGATGACCCAGCGCGCGTCGATCAGCAGGTCTATCGCTTCCATGTCATCTCTTGCCTAGAAAAGCCCCCGCGCAACTGCACAGTGCACCTGCGCGCACTGTCACGATGCTCTCTTCGCCCGCGCGAATAGGGAGGGGCCGGGAGGAAGGCTATGCAGTTCCATAAAAAAAGCCCCGCGTAGGCAGCGGGGCTTTCTCAGGAGCGCAACGCGCTTACTTCGCCAGACCCTTGATTTCGACCACCGCGCGCCGGTTCGGCGACAGGCACTCGATCAGAGCCTTGCGGTCCTTGCCATCCGGGCAGGACTTGATCTGCAGCGTTTTGCCCATGCCCATGGTTTCGATCTTGGAGCCGTCGACGCCCTTCTTGATCAG
>CAYNVY010000311.1:0-4261 GCA_964400745.1 uncultured Enterobacteriaceae bacterium
GGCGCGGTTCTGGGGCGAATTTGCAGCAATTCCGCTTCCAGCCGTGGCTGGACAGGCCCAGCATGTAGAGGTTGGCGCCGGAACAGAACATGCGCTCGCGCGCCGAGGTCAGCACCACGCAGCGCACCTCGGGGTGCTCGAAGCGGATGCGGTTCAAGGCATCGTAGAGCTCGATGTCGACGCCGAGGTCGTAGGAATTGAGCTTGAGTTTGTAGCCGGGTTTCAGGCCCTTCTCTTCGTTCACGTTCATCGCGAGCGTGGCGACCTCGCCCTCCACGCTCAGGCGCCAGTGGTTGTAGCGCTCTGGGTGGGTGTCGAAGGAAATGCGGCTGGATGCGGCGTCTTTGCTCGTTGCTTGGTCGGTACTTGTTGCTTGCATGGTGTCTCCTTGTTTAAGCCGCCACGGCTTTTCGCAGCTGCTGCAGGCTTTGTTCGATGCTCTTGCGTGCGGTGTCTATGGTTACGTCGGCGCGGCCGTAAAGTGCGCTGCGGCCGCGCAGGATGCGGTGCAGGTCCTCCATCGCTTCGCGGTTTCCGGTGATAGGCCGGATGTCCCCCTGTGCTACGACGCGCGCCATGTGCTCCTCCGGCTGCGCCTTGAGCCAGACGGTGCGGCAGGTGGAGAGCAACAGGTCGTAGGTGCCGGGCTCCGACACAATGGAGCCGCCGGTGGCGATGACGACGCGGTCGTTCTTTTCCAGCACCTTTTCCAGGCTGCGCCGCTCGTAACGGCGATAACCGGCCTGGCCGTAGAGCAGAAAGATTTCGGACAGACTGGTGCCGGCCTCGCGCTCGACTTCTCGGTCGAGTTCGATGAACGGCAGCGCGAGCTCCTTGGCCAGACGGTTGCCCAAGGTGGATTTCCCTGCGCCGC
The DNA here is from genome assembly GCA_964400745.1 of uncultured Enterobacteriaceae bacterium. Taxonomy (GTDB): domain Bacteria; phylum Pseudomonadota; class Gammaproteobacteria; order Burkholderiales; family SG8-39; genus 2-12-FULL-64-23. The sequence goes on from CAYNVY010000311.1 coordinate 875, forward strand.
GCAAGCCGATGAGCGCGATGCGCTTCATGCGCTCGGCATGCGCGGTGCCGTAGTCGCGTATCAGCTGCGAGCGCACGGCCGCGAGCTTCTGTGCCGGCAGGCGCTGCAGGAACTGTTCGATCAGCGTCATTTCCAGCGCTTGTTCGGAGTCCTGCTGCAGGAGCTGCGTGAGCGGCAGGTGCAGTGCGGCGGCGATGCGCAGCAGCAGCAGCACGGAGACATTGCCCTGGCCGGATTCGAGCTGCGCCAGATAGCGTTCCGATACGCCCGAGTCGTTCGCCAGAATTTTTCGCGTCATGCCGCGGCGCGCGCGCGCGTCGCGCACGCGTTCGCCCAGGGCGCGCAGGAAGGTTTCGTCCGGCGTTGCGCTCGAGCGGGTCTTGTGCGGAGTGTCTCGTGCGCCCATCGGAATTTTGCTTGATTTTCGGCTTTGATCTATATTTAGGGATGTGCACTATAATGCTTGTCATCCGGTAGCGCGGCATTATAATGCCGATTCGCAAAAGTGCAAGCAGTCCAGAGTAGAATGAAAAAAAATCAACCGAAGGAGGAGTTTCATGAGCAAACTGTTGCGTAATCTGCTGGCGCTGGCTCTGGTTGGCGCTGCTTCGTCCGCGATCGCGGAGATCACCATCGGTGTAACCGTGTCGGCCACCGGACCTGCGGCATCGCTGGGCATTCCGGAAAAGAATACGATCGCCCTGATGCCCAAGAGCATAGGCGGGGAATCGATCAAGTACATCGTGCTCGACGATGCCACCGACCCGACGGCTGCCTCCAAGAACGCGAGAAAGCTGGTTACCGAAGACAAGGCCGACGTCATCATCGGCTCGACTACCACGCCGACTTCGACCGCGGTGCTGGAAGTTGCAGCAGAAACCAAGACACCGCAGATCGCGATGGCGCCCTTCGCGCCGGCCGCGGACAAGGCGGCGTGGGTGTTCCAGACGCCGCAGGATTTCGGCATCATGGCCGGCGCCATCGTCGGACACATGGCGGCCAACGGCGTCAAGACCATGGCGTTCATCGGCTACAGCGACGGCTACGGCGAACTGTGGCTGCGCGTGATGAACAGCATCGCCGCGGCGAAAGGCATCAAGATCGTCTCGACCGAGCGCTACAACCGCACCGATACCAGCGTCACCGGGCAGATACTCAAGATCCTCACGGAAAAACCGGATGCGGTTCTGGTCGTGGGCTCGGGCACGCCGGCGGCTCTGCCGCAGGCGACGCTGGTCGAGCGCGGCTACAAGGGCCGCATTTACCAGACGCACGGCGTGGCCAACAACGATTTTCTGCGCGTAGGCGGCAAGAACGTCGAAGGTGCGGTGCTGCCGGTCGGGCCGGTGCTGATTCCGAGCCAGCTGCCCGACAGCCACCCGAGCAAGAAGGCGTCGCTGGAATACATCAAGGCGTATGAGGGCGCGCACGGCGCCGGCAGCCACTCTACTTTCGGCGCGCATGCCTGGGACGCGGGCCTGCTGCTGCAGCGCGCGATTCCCGAAGCCCTGAAGAAAGCCAAACCCGGCACGGCCGAATTCCGTTCGGCGCTGCGCGACGCGCTGGAGAACGTGAAGGAGCTGGCGGCGACGCACGGCGTCTTCAGCTATTCGGCGAGCGACCACAAAGGCCTCGACGGCCGTTCGGTGGTGATGGTCGTCATCGAAAACGGCGCCTGGAAACTGTTGCGCTAGCGCGCGCCGGTTCGTCCGCTGCGCCATGACAACGCAGGCCGAGTTTCGCAATCTGCTGCTGCCGGTCACGCGCTTCGCGCAGGGCCGGCCGCTGGGCGCTGCCCTGCAGCGCGACCTCGAACTGAACTATCCGTCGGGCAGCGGCTGGTTCAGGCAGGTCAACGATGCCTGCCATGCCGGCATCGCCGCCGGCTGGATGTGCCGCGAGGGCGATGCCAGGCGGCGCTACGGGCGCATTTTCGAAGCCGACGAGGCGACTCACGGATTCAGCGTGGACGTGGTCGATATCACCGACCTTGTAGGCAATCACCACCGCCATCCGACCGGCGAAATCGACATGATCATGCCGGTGACGCCTGAAGCCAGGTTCGACGACAAGGGCGCGGGTTGGCTGGTGTATGTTCCCGGCTCGGGGCACCGGCCCACGGTAAGCGCGGGGCGCGCGCTGATCTTGTACCTCCTGCCCGAGGGCAGAATCGAATGGACCTGATGTCGAGCTTGAAGTTGAAGACGAAGGAGTGAGGAATGCCGGGACTATCGTCGGCTGACCACAGCGTCAGCCCGCCTCTGGTAGTAATTCCGCGCGACTACAATGCCGCGCACGACCTGATCGAACGCAACCTCGTCGCCGGCCGCGCCGGGAAGGCCGCGTTCATCGACGACCAGTGCAGCATCACCTATGGCCAGCTGTCCGAGCGCGTGAACCGCGCCGCCAACGCGCTGAAGGGTATCGGCCTGGGCATGGAAGACCGCATCATGCTGGCGCATCTGGACACCGTCGATTTTCCGAGCGTGTTCCTTGGCGCGATCAAGGCGGGCATCGTGCCCATCGCCGGCAATACCCTGCTCACCACCTCCGACTACCAGTACATGCTGAACGACAGCCGAGCCGAGGTGCTGGTGGTGTCGGAAGCCTTGCTGCCGACTTTTGCGCCCATCCTGGACAAAGACGCCGGCAAGCTGCCGTTTCTGCAGCACGTGATCGTGTCGGGCAAGGACGCCCACGGCCACCTGTCCCTGTCGCAGCTGATGGACAAAGCCGGCAACGCCTGCGAACCCGCGCCGACCACCTGCGACGACGCCTGCTTCTGGCTCTATTCGTCCGGGTCGACCGGCATGCCCAAGGGCACGGTGCACCTGCATTCGCACCTGGTGCAGACGGCCGAACTCTATGCGCGGCCGGTGCTGGGCATACGCGAGGACGACCTCGTGTTTTCGGCGGCGAAACTGTTCTTCGCCTATGGCCTGGGGAATTCACTGACCTTTCCTATGTCGGTCGGCGCCACCGCGATACTCATGGCCGAGCGGCCGACGCCGGCGAGCGTGTTCAAGCGTCTGCAGGATCATCGCCCCACGATCTTTTACGGCGTGCCGACCTTGTATGCGGCGCTGCTCGCCAGCCCCGAGCTGCCCAAGCCGGAGACGCTCAATTTGCGCGTGTGCACCTCGGCCGGCGAGGCGCTGCCGGCGGATATCGGCGTGCGCTGGACCAAACATTTCGGCGTCGAAATCCTCGACGGCATCGGCTCGACCGAGATGCTGCACATATTCGTTTCCAACCGGCCGGGCGAAGTGCGCTACGGCACGACCGGCAAGGCCGCGCCCGGGTACGCGCTGCGCGGGGTGGACGATGCCGGCAATCAGGTGAAGACGGGCGAGATCGGCGACTTGCAGATCAACGGCCCGACCAGCG
>CAYNVY010000312.1:0-4216 GCA_964400745.1 uncultured Enterobacteriaceae bacterium
TTCAGCTGCCGCACATCCGCGTGTATGGCTAGCAGTTGCTCCAGACCGAGCGCGCCCGGTTGAATCAGCATGGCGACAGGCTCGGGCAACAGCGCCCGGCCGCATCCCGGGCGCGGGAAACGCTGTTTCCCTGCCGACCTTGCATTTCGCCGGGGTGCGTCATGCCGGCTCCACCTCGGCCGTTTTGGTCCGGTCGAGCATGGTCATGGCCGAGGTGATCAGCGTGGCCATGTCCCCCATGTTGGCGGGAACGATGAGCGTGTTGTTGGTCCGGGCCAGATAGGCGAAGGCGTTGACGTACTGCTCGGCGACCTTCAGGTTCGCCGCCTGCTGCCCGCCCTCCTTGGCCAGCGACTCCGCGACCGCGGTCACCGCGGCGGCGGTCGCCTCGGCGATGAGCCGGATCGAAGTGGCGTCGCCCTGCGCCTTGTTGATCACCGCAGCCTTGGCGCCTTCGGACTTGAGGATGGCGGCCTGTTTTTCCCCTTCGGCGATGTTGATCTCCTGCTGCTTCTGGCCTTCGGACTTGGCGATCAGCGCGCGCTTTTCGCGCTCGGCGGTGATCTGCGCCTGCATCGCGCGCAGGATGGTCTCAGGCGGGGTGATGTTCTTGATCTCGTAACGCAGCACCTTCACGCCCCAGGAGCGGCCGGCCTCGTCCAGCACCGACACCACCTGGCGGTTCATCTCGTCGCGGCTCTCGAACGTCTTGTCCAGTTCCATTTTTCCGATTTCGCTTCGAAGCGCCGTCTGCGCCAGTTGCGTGATGGCGGCGATGTAATTGGACGAGCCGTAGGAGGCCAGGCGCGGGTCGGTCACCTGGAAATAGATCACCCCGTCCACCGACAGCTGCGTGTTGTCGCGGCTGATGCACACCTGCTCCGGCACGTCGAGCGGCACTTCCTTCAGCGAGTGCGTGTAGGCGACGCGGTCGACGAAGGGCACGATCACGTTCAGCCCCGGCTGCAGGATGGCGTGAAATTTCCCCAGGCGCTCGATCACCCAGGCGCTTTGCTGCGGCACCACGCGCACGCCCTCGATGACGAACACGATCGCGACGGCCAGGACAAAGAAAGGGATGGTGAAGCCGCGCGTCTCCTGGAACTGGGAGACGAGGATGGTCGCGATCACCACAGCGATGAATTTCGGGAACATGGGGATTCTCCCTTGCCATTCGTTTAAGGATCTTGTGATTCGGGGCGCGTGCGCGGGTGCTTGCATCGCTGCGCTCAGGGTTTGCTCTTTGCGACCTTGAGCGTATTGCCATTCACCGCATGGATGAACAGCACCTGGCCGCGATCGAAATCGCGCTCGCCTTCGACCTCTGCATCCCACTGCGTGTTGCGATAGGTCACGCGCGCCGCGCCCTGATCCCGGCTTACCCAGGCATCGAAGGTGACAGGCTGGCCCACGTCGAGCGACGCCATGTCGGCCTGCGGGTTCGCCTTGCGCCGCTGCCGCACCCAGAACACGCCGGCGACGGCCACCGTCGCGGCGCACAGGGCCTCCGCCCAGAACCCCAGGCCGAACCAGGCGGTCGCAGAACCTGCGAAGGCCGCAATACCCAGAACCAGCAGGAAGAACGTGCCGGTGACCAGTTCGGCTATGACCAGCGCAAATCCCGCAGCGAGCCAGACAAGATAGTTTTCCATGGACTTCCCGCGCGCGACAACTGATTTGCATGATAGCGCAATCCGTCGCCTGCCGAAATTGCGCTTGCGTCTACAGGATCCGCTCCAGCGCCAAGCGGCGTATCGTGCTCACGGTATCGATGTCTGCCGCGACATAGGCCTGCTTGGCGAAGGCAGTATAGAAATCTTCACCGGGCACCACCGCTTCGCCCTGCCGTGTCTCGTATTCAAACCGCAGGAACAGCTGCCCCGGCTCGGGCTCCTCTATCGTCATTACCAGAGTCGCGGCGGGCGATTCCTTCGATGCCTCGATTTCGTAGCGCACCCGGCGCAGGGGCTCGAATTCGACCCGGTCGCGCAAGCTCAGCTTGCCGAAATGCAGTTCCCGCTCGAGCGAGTGATCCTCGCGCCGCACAATTTCGAATGCGTCCAGCGCCGCAACGAACTGCAGCGGGCTTTCCGCGCGCAGCACCAGGCCGCGCCACAACTGCTCGCGCGACAGCGGCTCAATCATCGGATTGAGCGGATCGTTGATCTGTATCAAATGCGCGAATTCCATCCCGTATTTATATCATTTTGCAAGGCGTATACTTGAACTCGCTCAGGACGTCTATTGCCGACAATTCGGCAGAAACTGATGACCGTCCTTCAGCCCAGAATTTCTTTGTCAATTGCATTCACTTGGAGTCCATATGTCACAACCAGTACGACAATTTCCCAATTCACCCGAGGTTGCTGCCATGGTGCGCAAACTCGGCAGCGTGCAGAAGGGCGACGGCAAGCTCATGTCACCCGAGCAAGTGGCCGAAATGCTGGGCCATTTCAATGTACCCGGCCGCGCCAGTTTTCGTTCGTCGGCTCCATTTCTTGCCGCAGGTTACCAGGGCGGCGCCACGACGGACTTCGTGCAAACCTATCTGGACGCAATCCGCTACCCCTGCTATCCCGTCGGCGATGCGCGCCGCGTCACAATTCCATCGTTGAAAGTGCTGGCAGAGGTCTATACACCGGGTGTGGGTTTCATTTGCAATGTGATCAAACACCTGTTGTGGGAATCGATCGACCTGCGCCTGTTCGCGGCCGACATCGCCGACGACAGGGCGCGCCAGTCCATACTGTACCGAGCTAATGCCCTGTACGGTCTTGCCAAGGCGCTGTCACATACAAATTTGATCATCCCCGTCAGCCGCGGATCAAATCTTGATGCGATCAAGGCCAAGATCGCCGCCATCGGCAAGGCGGTCTATATCATTACCGACGGAACCGCCATCCTGGGCCTGGGCGATATCGGACCCCAGCCCGGCGCCCCGGTAATGAGCGGAAAGGCGATTTTGATCAGAGGCCTTGCCGATATTCCGGCCATCAGCCTGGTCCTGGATGAAACCGATCCGGACAAGATCGTCGAATTGCTCACCAAGATACTGCCCGAGCGCGGCGGCTCGATCAATCTGGAAGACCTGTCTTCACCACACTCGTTCGAGGTGGAAAGAAAGCTCCAGGACAAGATTGCCATCCCCGTATTCGACGACGATCAATGGGGTACCGGTATCGTGGTCGCTGCTGCGCTCATCAACGGCGCAAAACTGATGGGCAAGCCTTTGAGCGACCTGACCGTCCATTTCCAGGGAGCCGGCGCGGGCGCCATTGGTGTTGCACTCATCCTGGCTGCGGCGGGGGTCAATCCGGGCAATATGCAGATGGCTGACTCCAAGGGGCTTTTATATGCCGGCCGAAAGGTCGGAATGAACGAGGAAAAGAACCATATTGCGGCCATCATCAATGCTGCCGGACGAACCGGATCATGGGAGAACGGGCTGCGCGGCGCCGACATCTACATCGGCTTGTCGGCCTCGGAAGCCGACAAACGGACTCCGTTTACGCTGAAGCATATGCAGATGATGAACGAGCGGCCCGGCATCATCTCCCTGGCCAATCCGAGTCCGGAAATCCTGACGACGAATGAAGAAGACGTCAACGTTGCATATCAAAGGCTGCGTGACGCCGGTGCAGCCTTCGTCGGTACCGGCCGCTCCGACGCGCCCAATGGAGTCAACAACGTTCTCGGCTTCCCGGCGATTCATAAGGCCGGCGGCTTCCTGGCTGATGCCACCTCCTACCAACGCACGGACTATGTGGTGGCCGCGCGAGCCATCGCAGGGCTGCTGGGCGAGGTCACGCCGGATCGCATCATCGTCGACCCGCTTGACCCGCGCGTTGTGCCGGTCGTTTCCGAGGCAGTGGCAGCCGCAATTCGCGCGCGTTAGCGCCGCCAACAGCGGCCTGCGGAAATCACAGCCACAGGCCGCTTTCCAAGAATCTGAAATCAGCCTATCGACCCGGCTATCGACCCCGATAGGTTTCTGGCACCACGGAAAGCCTGTAAAATTGCGGCTTTCCGAGCGTCCGCACCGTGCCCACTTTCCAGGAACTCATCCTCAGGCTGCAATCGTATTGGGACCGGCAGGGCTGCGCCCTGCTGCAGCCCTACGACATGGAAGTCGGCGCCGGCACCAGCCACACCGCGACCTTCCTGCGCGCCATCGGCCCCGAGCCCTGGAAGGCCGCCTACGTGCAGCCCAGCCGCC
>CAYNVY010000313.1:0-4214 GCA_964400745.1 uncultured Enterobacteriaceae bacterium
GCCGAAGGCCCGACGCCGGTATCGGCGGTGCTCTCGGGCCTGCTGCTGAACGTCGCGCTGTACGCGCTCCTGCGCTGCAAAGTGCTGGTGGACAGCGCCCTGCGCGCCCCCTTCGCCAGCCATCTGATGATGGGCTTCGGCCTGCTGTCGGTGGTGGTCGCGGCCTTCTTCCTCTCGCGGCAGAAGGACGTCAAGCGCATGTTCGCCTATTCCTCGGTCGAGCACATGGGCCTCATCACCTTTGCCTTCGGCATGGGCGGGCCCATCGCCAACTTCGCCGGCCTGCTGCACATGACGGTGCATTCGCTGACCAAGAGCGCGATTTTTTTCGCCGTCGGCCACGCCGCACAGAAGGCCGGCACGCAGATGATGGACGACATCCGCGGCCTGATCAAGATCAGCCCCACCGTAGGCTGGGGGCTGATGCTGGGTTCGATCGCCATCCTCGGACTGCCGCCGTTCGGCGTGTTCGCGAGCGAGTTCCTCATTCTGACCACCGCCATGCAATTGCAGCCCTGGGCCACGCCCTTCCTGCTCGTCGCCCTGGGCGTCGCGTTCGCCGCCGTGTTCAGCAAGGTGCAGCCCATGGTGTTCGGCGAAACCAACGCCAAGCGCCTGCCCCACCCGCCCGCGCTGGTGCCGGTGTTCGTGCACCTTGCCATCGTGCTGATACTGGGTTTTTACATACCGCCCTATCTTGCCGATTGGTACCGCGTGGCGGCGAAGCTGATCGGCTGATGCGCGAGGAACGAGGAGATGAACCGCCGTGGCATTTGACCGCTTGCCTCTGACCCTGACCGAACTGCCCGGCGCGGTGCCCGCATGGCGGGCCGAGGCGACGCCGGCGGAACTGCCGGACATCTGCGAGATGGTGAAAGAACGCGGCGGACGCCTCGTCGCGCTGTGGGGCACGGACGAACAGGATAGAGGCCTGGGCTTTGCGCTGCACCTCGCGCTGGCCAAACCCGAAGGACTGTTGTGGCTGCGTTCCGAACTGGCCGCGGCTGATCCGCATTACCCGGACTTGTCTTCCATCTTCTATCCTGCCGGACGCATGCAGCGTGCCGCGCGCGACCTGCTCGGGATCGACGCCGGCGCCGCAGACCGGCGACCCTGGCTGAGGCACACTGCCTGGCCTTCTACCGCACACCCGCTCGAGCGCGGCGCGGCGGCCGCTACCGTGTTTGAAAAGGGCGTGGACGACTACGCCTTCGTCAACGTGGCCGGCGACGGTGTGCACGAGATTCCGGTGGGGCCGGTGCACGCCGGAACCATAGAACCGGGGCATTTCCGCTTCTCCATCGTCGGCGAAAAAGTGCTGCGCCTGGAAGATCGCCTGGGCTACACGCACAAGGGCGTGGACAAGCGCTTCCAGGGCATGTCCCTCGCCGAAGGCGCAAAGCTCGCCGGGCGGGTCAGCGGCGACAGCACCGTGGCCTACGCCTGGGCCTATTGCATGGCGCTGGAGAGCGCCGCCGGCATGACCCCGCCGCCCCGGGCGCTGTGGCTGCGCGCGCTCCTGCTCGAGCGCGAGCGCATCGCCAATCATCTGGGCGACCTCGGCTACCTCGGCAACGACGGCGGGCTCGCCTTCGGTCTGGCGCAGTTCATGCGCCTGAAGGAAGACGTCCTGCGCGTGAACCAGAAGCTGTTCGGACACCGCTACCTGATGGACCGCATCGTTCCCGGCGGAGTCGCCTGCGATCTCGACCGCGCCGGCGCGGATGCCATCGGCGACGAATGCAAAGAACTCGAGCGCGAAGTGCGTCTGATGAAGGACATCTACGACGACCACTCCGGCCTGCAGGACCGCTTTCTCACCTGCGGCCGGCTGACTCCGGGCACGGCTCAAAAGCTGGGGGTGATCGGCCTGGCCGGGCGCGCCAGCAGCCAGATCTGGGATTTGCGCGCGCAGGCGCGGCCGGCGCCCTACGACGCGCTCGAGGTCAGGATGAAAACGCACCAAAACGGCGACGTCGCCGCGCGCGTCAACCTGCGCTTCGACGAAATTTTCGAATCGCTGCGGCTCATCCGCATCGTTCTGGAGCGCATCCCCCCGGGGGAGATCGCGGCGGCGCTGCCCATGCCGCCCGCGGGCAGCATGGGCCTGGGAAGCGCCGAAGGCTGGCGCGGCGAATCGGTGGTCGCGCTCGAATCGGACGCGGACGGCCGCATTCGCAGCTGCCACGCGCACGACCCGTCCTGGCAGAACTGGCCGGCGCTGGCGTTCGCGGTGATCAACAATATCGTTCCCGATTTTCCCCTGATCAACAAATCGTTCAATCTGTCCTATTCCGGCTGCGACCTGTAGTTCGAAAAGCCATCCGCACGCCATGTACCAACTGCTGAAACAGATCGCGACCGTAGGCATCAAGACCGAGCCTCCGCCCGAGCCCGACGAAGCGTTGCGCGTGCTCGCGCGGCGGCTGCACGGAGAAATCCTGGGCCTGTTCGGCGGATCGCTCGCCATCCGCCACGTTGACGCAGGTTCCTGCAACGGCTGCGAGCTGGAGATCCACATGCTCAACAACGCCTATTACAACATCGAAGGGCTGGGCATCAAGCTCGTCGCCAGCCCGCGCCATGCGGACCTGCTGCTGGTCACCGGTCCGGTATCGCGCAACATGGAAGTGGCGCTCAAGCGCACCTACGACGCGACGCCGGAGCCGAAGCTGGTGGTGGCGACCGGCGACTGCGGCTGCAGCGGAGGAATCTTCGGCGAGAGCTACGCGAGTTGCGGCCGCGTGTCCAACGTCATCCCGGTGGACGTCGCGGTGCCCGGCTGCCCCCCGACCCCGATCGCGCTGCTGCAGGGCATACTCACCGCGGTCAGCCCGGGCGGGCGGCGCGACGCATGAAGCTCCGCACATGAACATCCCGACGCTGCCGGTCGCCTTCATCGGCTGGTTTTTCGCCATCCTCTCCTTCGCCGCGCTGGCCATCGGCGTAGTGCTCCTGCAGCAATTGTTTCGCACCGGAAAAATTCCGCAGGAATACCTGCAGTCGCGCATCGTCGGCGATTTCGCGTTGCTGCTCGTGTGGCTGATAGGGCTGGCGTCCGCGTTCGCCCTGCTCAACGGCTACGCCTGGGGACGCATCGGTCTGGAGTACTTCTGTTGGGTGCTGATCGTGCTGACGCTGCTCTCCGGCGGCACGCGCCTCGCGGCCTATCGCAGCCTGCCGCAGGAACCGGGACTGTCGGCGCGCGGCTGGGTCACCGCGGTCGCCGGCGTGATGCTCGTCGCCTTCCCGCTGATCGTCTTTTGTGCAATCAGCATCCACACGCTGCGCACCAGCGCCCTGCCTTGACGGCAGACCCGCACGGGTCGGAAACGCGCGCATCGCCGCGCGGCGTGCGGCTGTGCTTATTGCAGTAACTCCTGCTTTCGGATATAACCGCTTCAGGGTCGCAACGACCCTGAAGCGACTATAAGTCAGGAAAAGAAAGAACAGCTTGAGCACGCAAAACAAATACGCCGCTTTCTCAGGCAGGATGTTGATCGTGGGTTTCGGCGCCGTGGGACAAGGCTCCCTGCCCCTGGTTCTGCGCCATATCGAACTCAGCCCGCGGCAAATCAGCATCGTCACCGCCAACAATTTCGGAAAAGACGTCGCGGCCGAATATGGCATCAAGTTCCGGGTCGAGCCGCTGACGCAAGACAATTACGCCGCCATTCTGGCGCGCGAACTCGGCCGCGGCGATTTCCTGGTCAATGTCTCGATCGACGTGTCCAGCGTCGCGCTCATCGACTGGTGCCAGCAGCATGGCGTGTTCTACATCGACGCCTGCATCGAGCCCTGGCCCGGCGGCCATACCGACGCCTCGGTCCCGGCCAGCCGACGCTCCAACTACGCCTACCGCGAGGCGGCGCTCGCGCTGCGCGCGAAGTATGCGTCGGGCCCCGCCTGCGTGCTCATGCATGGCGCCAATCCAGGCCTGGTGTCGCATCTGGTCAAGCAGGCCTTGCTCAATCTGGCGCGCGATCTCGGCCTGGAGACGGCGCCACCGTCGGACCGCGACGGCTGGGCGCGGCTCGCGGCGAAACTGGAAGTGAAAGTCATCCACATCTCCGAGCGCGACCACCAGTCGAGCCCGGTGCGAAAGTCGAAGGACGAATTCGTCAACACTTGGTCGAGCGAGGCGTTCTGCAGCGAATCGCTGCAGCCGGCGGAACTGGGCTGGGGCACGCACGAGCGCAACTGGCCGCACGACG
>CAYNVY010000314.1:0-4151 GCA_964400745.1 uncultured Enterobacteriaceae bacterium
GATGCGGTAAGCGTCGCCGCTGCGCAGAATCACGCCGTCGGGGCAGTAGATGAGGCAGGTGTCGCAGTGCGTGCAGTGACCGCAGGAGAAGCAGCGCGCCGCTTCCTCCGGACCGGCGAGGCCGAGATTGCATTCCTCGAAGCTGTCGCGGCGCGCCGCGGGCGGGAACTGCCGGTCCTGGTGCGGCGGCGCCACCTCGAAGTGGGAGAAGCGGATCTGCGCCGGCGCCACGGCATCGGTTTGCCTTTCCGTGGCTGCGGCCGGCAGGTGCGCAAGCTGCGCCAGGGCGGCGAGCGCCGTGCGCCGGCCGTTGCCGATGGCGTGGGTCACGGTGCCTGCGCCGGTCGCGCAGTCGCCGGCAAACCAGACGTCGAGCGCGATATCGTCCTGCCACGCGCGTCCTTCGCGCACGCTCCAGGTGCCGGGCAGCAGGGCCAGGCCGCTTTCCTGTCCGAGCGCCAGCAGCAGCTGGTCGCAGGCAATGCTGGACGTGCGTTCGGTGACGACGGGTCGGCGCCGCCCGCTTGCGTCCGGCGCGCCGGCATCGACTTCGGCGACGATCACTGCGCGGAGGACGCCGTTGCCGCTGAAGGCGACCGGCTGGCGGTGCAGCGCGAGGCGCACGCCTTCGTGTTCCGCGGCCTCGATTTCCTCGGCGATGGCGGGCATGTCCTCGCGGCCGCGCCGATACACGATCTTCACCGAGTCGGCGCCGCAGCGCAGCGCGCTGCGCGCGCAATCGATCGCAGTGTTGCCGCCGCCGACGACCACGACGTTCCCGGCCAGCGTCACGCCGCCCGACTTCACGCGCGCGAGAAATTCCAGACCCTGTTCCACGCCGTCAGGCATGCCGCCTTCGACGCCTTCGAGGCTTAGCGCATGACCCGCGCCGAGGCCGGTGCAGACGATGAGCGCGTCGTGCTCGCGCCGCAGCGCGTCAAGCGCGGCCTGGCCGAAGCGGCGGCCGCAGTGCACCTCCACGCCCAGTGCGGTGATGCGATCGAGGTCGCGCTGCAGCACCTCCGGCGGCAGACGAAACGCCGGGATGCCGTTGCGCAGCACGCCGCCCAGGCCGGGACCGGCTTCATAGATCGCCACCGCGTGTCCGCGCAGCGCGAGTTGGTAGGCGGCGCTCAATCCTGCGGGACCGCCGCCGACGATGGCAATGCGCCGGCGCGCAGCCGCTTGCTCTTGCGGCAGGCGCAAATGCGAGCGGTCGGCGGTCCAGCGCTCCAGGCTGCGGATGTTCACCGCGCCGTCGAAGGCGCCGCGGTTGCAGGCGTGCATACAGGGCGCGGGACAGACGCGCCCGCACACCGAGGGCAGCGCCTGCGTACGCAGCAGCACCGCGGCGGCGGCCTCGGGTCCCTGCTTCTTCAGCGCCTGGATGAATCCGACGACGTCGTTTCCGGCAGGGCAGGCAAGATTGCATGGCGCGGCGTATTCGCGGTAGACCGGTGCCTGGTTGCTCCACAATCCGGTCTGGAGATTGGCCGGGTGATCGACCCCGGTCTCGCTCATGGGCGCGACGGGCGGCGGCAGCGCTGCCCGATCGGACACTGCGGCGATGGTGGAATCCGGCGCCGGTTCGCGCACTTGCACCCGTTCGTAGGCATGCTGCGCGGCCGCCAGATCGCCGGCGAGGCCGAGCGAGTCGTAGGATTTTTCCAGCACGGCCAGCGGCACGCCGAGCAGATGCGCGTAGGCGCCAAGCACGGTGGTGTTGATGATCACCACCGAACTGCTGCCGATGCCGTGCTCGCGCGCAATGGCGGTCGCGTCGATCACGGCGAGGCGGTAGCCCGTGTATTGTCCGGCGTAGGCGTCGAGGCCGGCCCGGGTGTTGAGCAGCAGTATCGCGCCCGGCGCAGCGCCGGAGAGAATTTGCGGTCCGAGCAGGCCTGCGTCGAGAACGATCAGATGGCCCGGCTGGTAGACCTTGTTGCGGTTCGCGATCGGGACGCGGTCCACGCGCGTATAGGCCTGTATTGGCGCACCGGAGCGTTCGCTGCCGTAGTCGCCGAAGGTCTGCACGTACAGGCCCATCTGCATGTAGAGCGCTGCGATGAGCTTTGCGCAGGTGACGCCGCCTTGTCCGCCGCGGCCGTGGACGCGCACTTCGAGCGGCATGGACAATTCCGCAGGCAGCGCAATGGCTTGCGCCAGGACCGACGCCTCGGCCCGGTGGTCGTGCAACATCTGCTCCTCCATCTCTTCCTGGTGGGAAGGTACAGCGGCAAGATCTTGTGGAGCTTGCCGAATTCAGATTCGCGACGTTTGTGGCCCGGCCCGGTTCCAGGCAGCACGCACCTTGGGTCGGACGCTTGAGTCGCTAGACGCAATATAGCCGCGGTTTGAATGCGATGTTTGCGCTAGCGCAAAGCAATGCGAATCTCGCCATAAAAGACGCACGCCGGCCGGCGTCGCAGGTCCATGCCTCATTTCGCTTGCAGGACGCCGAAAACTGTATGAAAATACAGCATCCGGTCAAACACGAGGTCTTCCATGGAAGCGCTCACCGCCAAGCAGCAGGAAATACTCACGCTGATACGCCAGGCCATCGAGACCACCGGCCTCCCGCCCACCCGGGCCGAAATCGCCGAGGCCATGGACTACAGCTCGCACAACGCGGCCGAGGAACACCTGCGCATGCTCGAGCGCAAAGGGGCGATCGAAATCGTCAAAGGGTCGGCGCGCGGCATCCGCCTGAAGGACGGCGGCGGCATTCCGCTGATCGGGCGCGTCGCCGCCGGTTCGCCCATCCTCGCCGAGGAGCATATCCAGGCGCATTACCAGGTCGACCCGGCCTTGTTCAGTCCGCGCGCCGACTACCTGCTCAAGGTGCGGGGCATGAGCATGCGCGATGCCGGCATACGCGACGGCGACCTGCTCGCGGTGCACAAGACCAGTGAGGCGCGCGCCGGCCAGGTCGTGGTCGCGCGCCTGAACGACGAAGTGACGGTGAAGCGGCTGCGCCGCCGCGGCGCGATCGTCGAACTCCTGCCCGAGAATCCCGAGTTCGAGCCCATCGTGGTCGACACGCGGCGCGAGGAATTCGTCATCGAAGGCCTGGGCGTCGGCGTGATACGCGCCGGTCGCGCGCTGTAGTCCCTTGATTTATCGAATTGCAAGCCGCTGTTTTCCTTATGGGTGTTGCAAAAATTCAGAAACTGTATAAAAATACAGGTCAACGCGGCTGGCATAGCGCCCGTTGATGCACTTATCGCTACCGAAACCGAAGGAGAGTTACATGGACGAGAACAAGACCAAAGCGCTCGCAGCCGCGCTCGCGCAGATCGAAAAGCAGTTCGGCAAGGGTTCCATCATGCGCATGGACTCGGAGGCGATACAGGACGACGTGCAGGTGGTGTCGACCGGCTCGCTCGGTCTGGATATCGCGCTCGGCGTAGGCGGACTGCCGCGCGGCCGCGTGGTCGAGATCTACGGGCCGGAGTCCTCGGGCAAGACCACGCTCACGCTGCAAGTCATCGCCGAAATGCAGAAGCTCGGCGGCACCGCCGCCTTCATCGACGCCGAAAACGCGCTCGACCCGCAGTACGCGCAGAAGCTGGGCGTAAAGGTCGAGGATCTGCTCATCTCCCAGCCCGACACCGGCGAGCAGGCGCTCGAAATCGCCGACATGCTGGTGCGTTCGGGCTCGGTCGACGTGGTGGTCGTGGATTCGGTGGCGGCGCTCACGCCCAAGGCCGAGATCGAGGGCGAGATGGGCGAGCCGCAGATGGGCTTGCAAGCGCGCCTGATGAGCCAGGCCTTGCGCAAGCTCACTTCGAACATCAAGCGCACCAACACCCTGGTGATTTTCATCAACCAGATCCGCATGAAAATCGGCGTCATGTTCGGCAGCCCGGAGACCACCACCGGCGGCAACGCGCTCAAGTTCTACGCCTCGGTGCGGCTGGACATACGCCGCATCGGTTCGATCAAGAAGAACGACGAGGTGATCGGCAACGAAACCCGGGTGAAAGTGGTGAAGAACAAGATGGCGCCGCCGTTCCGCGAAGCCCTGTTCGACATCCTGTACGGCGAAGGCATCTCGCGCGAAGGCGAGATCCTGGAACTGGGCGTGAAGCACGATATCGTCGAGAAATCCGGCGCCTGGTATGCCTACAACAAGGACAAGATCGGCCAGG
>CAYNVY010000315.1:0-4118 GCA_964400745.1 uncultured Enterobacteriaceae bacterium
TGTAGTGGCAGCCATTGCGCGCTCTGCGCGCCAACCGCGTTTTCTGCACGGATAAAAACCATCCGTGCAAAAAACGCGGTTATGAGAAAAGCAAGAGCGGTTTGGGGTTGGCTTCTCTACAAGATCGCCGATTGTGCGCGGATACGCCTTTCATCCGCGCGCAATCGACGATCCGCGCGGCCGGGCCGCCGGCTGCGCAAGTTGAAGCACCGTGGCATTCAGCGGCGCGCGAAGCGAGTGCGCTGCAATGCCTGCTCGGGACTTGTCGGAAGCGGTATGCCGGCGCCCAATCTGAGCCGAGGCTACGCCGCTTCGACGGTATGAACATCAAAGGCAACCTTGAGCCAATGACGCACGGCACCGAAGATCGCGGCAAGGTTGTCCATGCTCGGATTTCCCCTGGGGGATAGCATGCGATGCAAGCTCTTGCTTGGCTTCTCTGTGATTGCGGCAAGTTGTTCGAACCCAATGGTGGCGTTAACCAGATCGCGGAGAATAAGCCGTGCAGTTTCCGGCTCACCGCTCAGAAACAGTGTTGCCGCTTCATCGAGAAGCGCCTTGGCAAATTCGGGATCGCGCTCAACGCGCTCAATCACGGTTTGCTTGAAGTTACGAGTCAGTGCCATATTGTCACCTCTTTACTTTCTTCGCTGTGGTCAGAAGTTTCTTCTGTTCTTTGTATTCTGCGTGCAACGCCTTGGCCTGGTCGATATCTTTTTGCTGACCGCGTTTCGTGCCACCGCCAAACAATATGATGAGCGCTTCGCCGTCTCGCGCCAGGTAAATGCGGTAACCTGGCCCCCAGTCGATGACGTATTCACCGATTCCGCCAAACCATTTCACGCTTGATGTATTTCCAAGTTCCAATCGCAGATTGGCCGTCACGACCTTTGCTGCCGCTTGAGCGCCCAAACTGTCAAACCACGTCTTGTAAGGGTTTGAGCCATCGGCGCGCAGATATTCTTGAACCTTGATCATCACGGGTGAATAGTAACGCATGTGTTACCAATAAAGCAAGGCCGATTCCAGGACTGGGCAATATCAGGCGCGCTATCAGCGCCCGGTTTATCGCATTGAGCCGACTCTCAGCGGCGCCATTTTTCCACGTTGCCAGTGTCGGGTCCCTGAAAAGACGCCCAGCCTTCGGCGTCATAAAAGGCAGCTATCTGACGTCAAGCCGCCGCTCGCCAGTTGACCGGGAACTTCGGCTTGGGCCATTGCTGTCACTGGCGAGATGCTGAGGTAACTATCAGATCTACTGCTTTGGGCGTCCGCTGCTCGAAAAGTTGAGATGGTACTTTCGACCCACTGCCGTCACTGGCGACAAATTGTCCTGAGTGGCCGGTAACGCTGCCAGCGGACATTCGGGAAGATCAGGCGCAAATGCACACTAAATTTGCACTTCTCTGCACCTGCAAAAAGCGTCGATTAATCTTACAGTTGAGCCTCGTTTGATGGTCTGAGCAACGCGCGCTCGATGCTATGTTGTTGATATCATAGTAGGGTTATTAATAGGGCTCGATTCTTGCTTCGTTACGAATCACCGCACAGATTGAATCCGAAGGATTCGAGGCCTTAAGTCCAGTCTGACATTGGTTCTTGACTCCAGAATATGCGGGGCTTGGTATTGGTTGTTCTTTTTCAGACGGAGGGAATCGTGATAAGCAAGATTAGAAATACCGTCCTGGCAATGTTCTGCATTACCCTCTTTGCCGCTGGGAATGCTCAGGCGGCGGTCTACACTACCAATTTTAGTGGGCTCGGCACACTTGCGAGTCCCGGCAGCATCGCGTGGGATTTTTCGGCCCCCGGTGGTTCAGGCGTCTTGAGCTTTGAGTTGGCTGGGTACGGCACCCTGGATGGCGCCTACAACGGATACACCGACACGTTTCGTCTGTCCGTCAACGGAACCGAGATCTTCACCGGCTCCTTTGACATGGGCGGGTACGGATCCAACGTGATTTGGTACAACCCAAACGGCGGCACGGCGCTCACTACTACTAGCACTGCCCACTATCACGGTGGCGTCACGGAAATCAGCGTTCCGATTCTGCTCGCTGGCGGAGGAAACCAGCACATCGTCTTCGCTTACGGTGATGTATACCAGGGGCTTGGGGATGAGGGTTGGGGTGTCAACCTGGCGACGGTGACCACTCCCGTCCCCGAGCCGGCCTCGCTCGCTCTTCTCGGCCTCGGCCTAGCAGGACTCGGATTCGCACGGCGCAGGAAAGCGTAACCGCAGCAACACTCACCATACCCCGCTACGGCGGGGTTTCTGTTTCATGGGCGGGCAGCAGCTATACGCTGTGGACCGGACCTTAAAAGAGTTGATATTTTTGAGTAGCTGAGCGTCTCTTGTCGCTGCGAAGCTGTCGTTCGGCCGCGACCATGCGAGCATGGCTTCAGGGGCAAACTGAAACGGTCAGCAGGCGCCCAACGAGACACCACTTCCCGTATCACGCTTTTGCGTTGCGGCAGGTCTGGTGAGTATGTGAGAACTACTCGGTAGTCGGCAAGTAAGACGACGGCAATTGCCCGAAGGGCCGCGCCAGTCCTTGCTCTGCGGGCAATGATTGCTGTGCGGCTAACCGATTTCTGAACAATCACATATCACGGAAATCGGATAGCCGTTCTATCCCGAAGCGCTCTGGCCGCCTAGATCTGCTTCAGCATCGTCTCGGCATCCGAGACTTCGAACTTGCCCGGACCCTCGACGTTCAGCTGCTTGACCACGCCGTTGTCGACGAACATGGAAATGCGGTTCATGCGCACGCCCATGCCGCGCGCGGTCAGGTCCAGTTCCAGGCCCAGTTTCTTGGTGAACTCGGCGCTGCCGTCGGCCATCATGCGGATCTTGCCGGTCGCCTTCTGGTCGCGGCCCCAGGCGCCCATGACGAAGGCGTCGTTCACCGAAATGCACCAGATTTCGTCCACGCCTTTGGCTTTGAGTTTGTCGTACTGGGCGAGGTAGCTCGGCACGTGCTTGGCCGAGCAGGTCGGGGTGTAGGCGCCGGGCAGGCCGAAGATGGCGATTTTCTTGCCTTTCACCAGATCCGACACTTTGAAGCTGTTGGGGCCGAGCGAGCAGCCGGCGGTTTCGGTTTCGACGAATTCTGTCAGGGTGCCTTCGGGAAGTTGGTCGCCAATCTTGATCATTGCGTGCTCCTGTGCGGGTTGGGCGCGAAAGTCTCATCCTTTCTTGCGCGATTAAGCTGATTTGAGTCGGTAGTGCGCCTGTACTTGCCGTGGCGGCGAAAGCGCCACGCCAAGACAACGGCGCGTATCCTAACATAGGAAACAAGGAAGATACCCGCGCGGCGCGCAGGTGCAATTTGAACCGGGTGCGCATTGCCGCTATAGTGCGAGCCATGCAAAGCGCAGCAGAAGCCGCACCCGATCGCAAACTGGACCTCGCCGAGGTGTTGGAGGAGTTGGTCGCCGAGGGCATCGTCGAGCGGGCTGCGGCGGACAAGCTGATCGCCGACCGGCGCATGCAGCGCGCCGACTACCATCCGCTCGCGGTCATCGCCGACCAGAAATGGAAGTCCCTGCTGCCGCCGAACACGCTGCTGCACCTGGAGCTGCTGACGGAATGGCTGGCAGGCAAGGTCGGGCTCGGCTATATGCATATCGACCCCTTGAAGATCAACTTCTCCGCGGTCACGGACATCATGTCCAACGCCTATGCGCAGCGCTTCAAGATTCTGCCGGTGGAAGTGAACAGCAAGGAGGCGGTGATCGCCACCTGCGAACCCTACATCAAGCAATGGGAGAAGGAACTCAAGCCCATCCTGCGCCTGGATATCCGCCGCGTCATCGCCAATCCGATCGACATCGCGCGCTTTCAGGTCGAGTTCTACAACCTGGCGAAATCGATCAAGGGCGCGGCCAAGAAGGGCGACCAGTCCAGCGGCATCGGCAACTTCGAGCAGCTGGTGGAGATGGGCAACGCCAACCGCCAGTACGACGCCAACGACCAGCACATCGTGCACGTGGTCGACTGGCTGTGGCAGTACGCCTTCGACCAGCGCGCCAGCGACATCCACATGGAAGCGCGGCGCGACGTCGGCCTGGTGCGGTTTCGCATCGACGGCGTGCTGCATCCGGTGTACCAGATT
>CAYNVY010000316.1:0-4089 GCA_964400745.1 uncultured Enterobacteriaceae bacterium
CGCCGCGGTGAAAATCAGCAGCTTGTCCTTCTCTCTCGGGGTCAATTCCATGCCCTGGCCTCCTGGTTTGCGTTCGATCGCCGCCCGGGCTTGCGAAGTGCTCGGGCCGCGCGGCATCGCCTGCGGATTATAGCCTCGCACTATGCGGCGGGACCTCGCTCGAACCGGGAGAGCACGCAAGAACGGTGCCTGTTTCGCACGCGCCTTCAGTGCGGCGACTGCGCATCGCACTGCACCAAAAAGGGGTGGGTGCGCATCGGCCGGCACCAATCCGGCGCGTGCGCAGGCCGGCCGGCCTGGCCTGCTCAGGCCAGCGCCTGCTCCAGATCCACGGCGGCGGTCTGGTCGAGGTTCAGGTCCAGGCCCTGTTCGACGTGATTCAGGTGATCGATCATCAGCCGCGTCGCGCGCGCCTTGTCCCCGACCGCGACCGCGTCGACGATCTCCGCATGTTCGTCGCTGCGGCAATGCGGCACCGCCGGAGAATCGTACAGCGCGATGATCAGACAGGTGAGCGAAGTCAGTTCGTGCATGGTTCTGGCGAGCATGGCATTGCCGGCGATCTGCGCCATCAGGACGTGGAACTCGCCCGAGAGCCGGATGATGGTGGGCTTGTCGCCGGCGGCCCTGGCCCTGCGCTCCGCGGCGACGTGCTCGCGCAGTCGCGCGATTCCCCCGCGCTGCGCCGATTGCATGAAACGCGCGACGATGCCGGGCTCGATCAGCCGCCGCGCGTCGAAAATGTCGCGCGCTTCGGTAACCGAGGGTTTGGCGACGAAGGCGCCGCGGTTGGGCTCCAGCGTCACCAGGCGCTCGTGCGCGAGCCGCGGCAATATGCGCCGGATGCGCGTGCGGCTGACGCCGAAGATGCGCGCGAGCCGGTCCTCGCCCAGTTTGGTGCCCGGCTGCAGCCGGTGCTCGAAGATCGCGGAGAGGATGCGCTCGTAAATCGCGTCCTCGTCCGCGGATTCCGGTCTCTCGGCTGGCTCGGTTCTTGCTGCAGCCGAACCGGATGCCTTGCGCGCTTTTTTCGTTGGTTTCATGTTGCAGTCCGCCGGTGGGTCCTTGCTCCGGGATCGCCGTGTTTCTGGCTGAACGCGACCTGGCTGGAGCGAAACAGGTTGACAGCTTCCTTCATATTGTACACAATTTGCAGAAGATTGGCGCCAATAAGTTATAAAAGTTGTGCCAAATCCATCTTACCAAGAGTCAGAACTCGGCGCTTGCCACGCTGTCCGCGAGTGGCAGCCGGCCCGGGGCCGTTGGAGGTTTGATCGATGAAACGCGTGCTGCTGGGGATGCTGACGCCGTCCTCGAATACTTCGCTCGAACCGCTGGTGTCGGCCATGGCCGCCGACCTCCCCGGCGTTTCGGCGCATTTCGGGCGTTTTCGCGTCACCGAGATTTCGCTCAAGGACACGGCGCTGGGACAGTTCGACCAGACTCCGATCATGGACGCGGCGAAACTGCTCGCCGACGCGAAGGTGGACGTGATCTGCTGGAACGGGACTTCCTCGGGCTGGCTCGGCTTCGGCTCGGATGAGGCCTTGTGCCGCGCGATCACGGCCGAGACCGGCATCCCGGCCTGCACTTCGGTGCTCGCCTTGAACGACATCCTGGCGCGCACCGGCGCTCGCTCGCTAGGCTTCGCCACGCCCTACATCGACGGCATACAGCGCCGCATCGTCGAGAATTACCGCAAGGCCGGGTTCGATCCGGTGGTCGAGGCGCACCTCGGCCTGTCGGTGAACTGGGACTTCTCCGAGGTGACGCGCAAACAAATTCACCAGATGGTTGCCAGCTGCGCGAAATCGCAGCCGGCGGCGATCACCATCTTCTGCACCAATCTGCGCGCGGCCGATTACGTGCCCGAGCTCGAGCGCGAGTTCGGCATTCCGATCTACGACACCGTCAGCACGGCCGTGTGGCAGTCGCTGCGCATTGCAGGCGTCGATACCAGGCAGTTGGCGCGCTGGGGCCGGCTGTTCGCCGAAGTGGCCTGAGGGGGTCTTATGAGCGAAGATTCCAGCAAGGCTTTCGATCTGGTCATCCGCAACGCGACCGCGGTCACCGCCGCCGATATCAGCCGCTGCGATATCGGCGTGCGCGGCGGGCGCATCGTCGCGCTGGGCGAGAACCTCGCCCGCGGTGCGCGCGAGATCGACGCCGGCGGCCGCTATGTGCTGCCGGGCGGCATCGACGGCCACTGCCACCTCGATCAACCGATGCCCGAACCGATGAAAATGGCGGACGATTTTCTGTCCGGCACCCGCTCCGCCGCCTGCGGCGGCACCACCACCGTGATCCCGTTCGCGGCGCAGGCCAAGGGGCAGTCCCTGGCAGCGGCGGTTGCGGACTATCATCGCCGCGCCGAGGGCAAGGCGTGCATCGACTACGCGTTCCATCTGATCGTGAGCGATCCCACCGAAACAGTGCTGCGCGAGGAACTGCCGGCGCTGATCCGGGCGGGCTACACCTCGTTCAAGATCTACATGACCTACGACGACCTGAAGCTCTCCGACCGCGAGATCCTGGAGGTGATGGATCTGGCGCGGCGCGAAGGCGCGATGGTGATGGTGCACGCAGAGAATTCGGACTGCATCGCCTGGCTGACCGGGCGCCTGGCCGCAGAGGGCAAGACCGCGCCCGCCTACCACTCGAAATCGCGGCCGATGCCGGTGGAGCGGGAAGCCGCGCACCGGGCGATCACGCTCTCCGAACTGGTGGACGTGCCGATTCTGATCGTGCACGTTTCGGGCGCCGAGACGGTGGAGCAGATCCGCTGGGCGCACAACCGCGGGCTGAACATCTACGCCGAGACCTGTCCGCAGTATCTGTTCCTCAGCGACGAAGACCTGGAAGTCGAGGGCTACCACGGCGCGAAATGCGTGTGCAGCCCGCCGCCGCGCGACCGCGCGAACCAGCAGCGCATCTGGGACGGGCTGGCGAACGGCGTGTTCCACGTCTTTTCCTCGGACCACGCGCCGTTTCGCTACGACGACCCGCAGGGCAAGAAGCCGAACGGGGCGGAAGTCGCGTTCCAGCACATACCGAACGGCATCCCGGGCATCGAAACGCGCCTGCCCTTGCTCTTTTCCGAGGGCGTGGTCAAAGGGCGCATCGACCTGCACACCTTCGTCGCGCTGACCGCGACCAATCCGGCGCGCATGTACGGCCTGTACCCGCGCAAGGGCACGATCGCCGTGGGCAGCGACGCCGATCTCGTGATCTGGGACGACAAGCGCGAGGTGACCATCGCCAACGCGATGCTGCACCACGCCGTCGATTACACCCCCTACGAAGGCATCAAAACCACCGGCTGGCCGGCGCTGACGCTGTCGCGCGGCGAGGAAGTGTGGAGCGAACAGGCGTTTCGAGGGCGTGCCGGACACGGCCGGTTTCTCAAGTGCGGGCTGCCGGCGCCGGCGCGGCCGCGGCCGCGGGACTTTAGCTGGCGCGGCTGGACAGGGTTGGTATGATCGAGCGCAGTGGCGAGGCGGTGGCAATAAGTATGACGACAGGGTATGGCGACAGGGTTCAACGGCGGGGTCTTACGACAGCAATCAACGGTAACAATTGACGAAGGGAGATTTGGGATGATGAAACTGACTGGGGTATTGCTGGCGCTTGCGCTGGTGGCGGGGGGCGCCGAGGCGCAGGAAAGAATCAAACTCAAGGTGATGGGCCTGCCGCTCGCCACCGGGCTGATCCAGAAGAACAAGGAGCAGCCGTTCTTCGAGACGCTGGCGCAAAAGACGGGACTGCCGATCGACGTCGAGTACAAGCCTATCGATACCCTGGGCATCAAGGAAACCGAGCAGCTGCGGGTGATGAAGGCGGGCCTGTTCGAAATGGCCTCGCTGCGCCTGTCGCAGAATTCGCGCGACGAGCCGGTCATCCTCGGCCTCGACCTGGTCGGACTCAACCCGGACTACAAGACCGGCCGCGCGGTGGTGAAAGCCTATGAAGACGTCCTCGACAAACGGCTGCAGGCGCAGTTCGGCGTCAAGCTGCTCGGCGTGTGGCCGTTCGGCCCGCAGGTGTTCTTCTGCAAGAAGCCGATCGCCAAGCTCGCCGACATCAAGGGCC
>CAYNVY010000317.1:0-4083 GCA_964400745.1 uncultured Enterobacteriaceae bacterium
CATGCGCGCGTACAGTGCGTGGAGTGCCACGAAGGCCGTCTGCCCACCCTGCACCTGATGACCTCGAAACTGGAGCATGTGCATCAACTGTGGTTGATGATCGTCGGCTACGAGCGGCCCACCAAGGCCACGGCGCTGCGTCCGTTGCGCGCTTCCTGCGAAGGCTGCCACTGGCCCGCGGTGGTGCACGACGACAGCCTGCGCGTGAAAGTGCGTTACGACACCGATGCCGCCAGCACCGAAACGCGCTACCGGATGGAGCTGCACACCGGTTTCGGCACGGTGAGAGACAAAGCCGCTAGGGGGATCCACTGGCATATCGAGCAGGAGGTCAACTATGTCGCGCTCGATGACAAGAACCAGAAGATTGCCCTGGTGGAGGTTCGCGGCGCCGACGGAAAAACCAAGACCTATGTCGATGAAAAAGCGGGCAAGCCGCGCGCGGAACTGGAAAAGGCCCCCAAGTCGCGCATGGAGTGTGTCGACTGCCACAGCTCGGTCGGACATCCGTTCCGCAATCCCGCCGATCTGGTCGACGAGGCGATGGCGAGCGGAGAAATCGACCGGAAACTGCCGTCGGCGAAGGCTGTCGCGGTGAAATTGATCGACGAGGCGGGCAAACTTTTCGGTACCCCGGAGGAGCTAGCGCCCCAATTCGACAAATTGATAGCCGGTGCGCTGCCCAAGCGCGAGCAGAACGCAACGACGGCAGAGCAGGACAAGAAGTTCGCCGCTGCGATGAAACGCATCCTGCTGCAGACGTCCTTTGCGCAAAAAGGCATAAGCTGGAAGACGTTCCCCTTCAATACCGGGCACAAGGATTTCCCCGGATGCTTCCGCTGCCATGACGGCAAGCACGTAGACGAGAAAGGCGACGCCATCCGCTTCCAGTGCACCCTGTGCCACGCGCTGCCCAAGGTGGTGCGCGAGGGCGGCGTGCGCTCGGTGCAGTCGACCATCGACCCGGACATGTCGCCGCTGCCCTCACACGAGGAACCGAACTGGATGCGCGATCATCCGGCCAGCATGACCGATCCGGTTTGCAAGACCTGCCACGGGAAGATCAACTATGGCAAGGACGGCGGGTCCTTCTGCTCCAATCCGGCTTGCCATGGACGCAAGTGGCCGTCGCTAGGCTAGACAGACAACCAGCAGGAGCCCCCATGAACAGGACATCCATAGCAGCCGGCATCGGAATTGCCCTCGCCCTTGCTTCCGCCACCGCCCTTGCAGCGCAGCAGGACCCGGGCGAAAGCCTGATCAGCAGGATCATCATCTATACGGTGGTACTTTTTATCTCGTTTGCCGTCGCCTTCGGGATAGTCGCCTATTTGTCGAAATTGCGCGACAAGCGCACGACGGCATTGACGAAGATCATCGAGGGACGCGCCGGGATAAAAGCGGTAGGACCCGACGCGTTCGTCACCGAGTGCATACGCACGATGAGTTCGGAAAAGATAGGCGCGCTCATTGTGCTGAGCGACGAAAAGCTGGTCGGCATATTCACAGAACGCGATGCCCTGAATCGAGTCCTGGCGGCAGGCCTCGATCCTCGAACCACCAAGATTTCGGATGTAATGACCAAGGATCCGGTCAGCGTGTCGCCGGGCACCACCGTTGGCGAAGCGATGGAACTGGTCACAAAGCGGCGTTTTCGGCACCTGCCTGTGGTTGAAAACGGCAGGGTACTCGCGCTGGTATCCAGCGGCGATCTGACCCATTGGTTGGTGAAAGACCAGCTTGTTGAGGTGCGGGACGTCAGCGATCTCGCGGCAAAAGCATGATAGCTGCAGAGTCGCCCCCCTCGGGGGCAACCGAATCAGGGCAGAAGCACGAAAAAGGGGATCACGCCTTTCCACCGAGGCGGTCGTGCGATGGTGCTTCGCCGCAGACCGGGGCACGGATCAGATGGTCAAGCATCTTTTCATCCGCGGCAGAGTCCAGGGCGTAGGATTTCGCTATCGCTTTAGCGAGCAGGCGCAACGCCTGCTCCTGACTGGCTGGGTTCGCAACCGTCGCGACGGAAGTGTCGAAGCGATGATCGCAGGCCCGCCCGAATCGATCGAAGCAATGGTTTGCTGGGCACGTCAGGGGCCGCCGGCGGCGCGGGTGGAGCGCATGGACATCACCACTACCGAGGGCAGCTACATCGGCTTCGAACTGAGGCCGACCGAATAGCCGGCTGGGGCGCGCGACGCGGTCCAGTTCAGGGATAGACCAGCTGCACGTTTTCCGGCCGCAGCCATTCGTTCAAGGACTGCATCAAGCCGTCGTCCGGCCTGACGCGCCATTCTTCGCCCAGTCGCACCTCGCAAACGGCCTCCCCGTTCCGATAGGAAACGCATACCGGGCAGGCGCCGTTGCGATAGGGCTCGAGCAGCCCCTTCAGCCGCGCCGCGGCGGCGGCGCCGGCGCGGCTGGCCTCGCCGTTGATCGACAGGCGTATGCCCTTGGCGAACTGGCTGCGCGCAGCCGCCAGGTCGTAGATCTTGTCGGCGATGACGCGGGTGAACGTCGTATCGCCCTCCTCCCCCGCGGAGGCGCGGCGCACGGACTTTACCTTGGCTTCGATCACCAGCAGATTGTCTTCCTTGCACAGATCGCGGTACTGGTCGAACACTTCGCTGTAGATCGTGACCTCCTGCGCGGCGGTGCCATCACTCAGGTTGACGATCACCATGCGCCCGCTCTGCGTCCTCTGGATGCGCACCGACTCGACCACGCCGGCGATCAGCTGGCCCTTCTGCTGGTATTCGCCGTTCCCCTTCGGTTGCAGGTTTTTCAGCGAACTGCGCACGAAGCGCTCGACCTCGGGCCGATACGCGCTGAACGGGTGGCCGGACAGATAAAAGCCGATGCTCGCCTTCTCCTCCTTCAGCAAGCGCCCCTCGTCCCAGCGCTCCGCGCTGATGAGCGAATGAGGTTCCGCTCCGGCGCTGCCGGCGTCGCCGAACAGGTTGACCTGCTGCGCGTGCCGCTCGCGCTGCTCCGCCGCCTCGATCGCGATGCCGACCGAGGCGAACAGGCTGGCGCGGTCGGGAGCGATGCAATCGAAGGCCCCTGCGCGCACCAGCGCCTCGATCACGCGCCGGTTGACCACGCGCTTGTCGACGCGCTCGCAAAAGTCGAACAGGTCGCGGAACGCCCCGCCTTGCTCGCGCGCGCGCACGATGGCGGCGATCGCCGACTCCCCCGTGCCTTTCACCGCACCCAGGCCGAAGCGGATGCTCGCCTCGTCCACCGGCACGAAGCGGTATTCGCCGCGGTTGATGTCGGGCGGCAGCACTTTCAGCCCGTTCGCCAGCGCGTCGCTGTAGAGGCCGTGCTCCTTGTCCGTGTCGTCCATCACCGCCGACAGGTTGGCCGCCATGAATTCGGAGGGGAAGTGCGCTTTGAGATAGGCGGTCTGGCAGGCGACCAGGGCGTAGGCGGCGGCATGCGACTTGTTAAAGCCGTAGCCGGCGAACTTCTCCATCAGGTCGAATAGTTCCGTCGCCTTCTTCCGCTCCAGGCCGTACTTTTCCGCGCCCGCGGTAAAAATGCCGCGCTGCTCGGCCATTTCCTCCAGGTTCTTCTTGCCCATCGCGCGGCGCAGCAGGTCGGCGCTGCCCAGGCTGTAGCCGCCGATCGCCTGCGCGATCTGCATCACCTGCTCCTGGTAGACCATGATGCCGTAGGTCGATCCGAGGATGGGCCGGAGGCGCTCGTCCAGATATTCGACGCGCTGCCTGCCCTGCTTGCGTTCGATGAACTCCGGAATCAGGTCCATCGGGCCCGGGCGGTACAGCGCCACCAGCGCGATGATGTCCTCGAACCGGTCGGGGCGCGCCTGCTTCAGCAGGTCGCGCATGCCGCGCGATTCGAACTGGAATATGGCGCTGGTATTGGCCGTGGAAAACATCTTGTACAGCGCGGGGTCGTCCAGCCCGATGGCCTCCAGCGAAAACGCGGGCTGCGGCGTACCGTAGTTGCGGCTGCGGATGTGGCGCACGGTCCAGTCGAGTATGGTGAGCGTGGTCAGCCCGAGGAAGTCGAACTTCACCAGGCCCACGGCTTCGACATCCTTCATGTCGAACTGCGACA
>CAYNVY010000318.1:0-4081 GCA_964400745.1 uncultured Enterobacteriaceae bacterium
GCGCCTTCTCCTCCTCGGCGTTCGCCTCGATGCGCTCGCTCGCCTCGTAGCCGGCCTTGCGTATGGTCGAGAGCAGAAGTTCGGCGCCGGCGAGCCCGGGCGTGTAGCTGACGCGCGCCACCTCGCTCGCGAAGTTGACCGTGGCCTTTACGCCTTCGATCTTGTTCAGCGCCTTTTCGATGCGCGCCGAACAGGCGACGCAGGTCATGCCGTAGATCTGGAACTCGGCCACCCGGTCCGGCACTAAAAATCCGGTGCGCTTGATTGCATCGATCACCGCGGCCGGCGAGTTCAGCTCCGGCTGCAGCGTCACCTGCGCCGACTCGGAGGCAAAATTGACGTTCGCCGCAACCCCGGGCAGCTTGTTCAAGCTCTTTTCGATGCGTGCCGCGCAGGCGGCGCAGGTCATGCCCGCAAGCGGCAGATCGAGGCGGACAGCGGGTAGAGCATCCATAAGTCGGCAGCGCTTTCGTGGACGGAATGCGGCGGACTATATACCCTACCAGGGTATTTGTCAAATACCACCCAGGGGTATCGAGGCGAGACCGCGTTCACGCCCGAATATGAAGAACCCGCGGAAATGCTTTAGAATTCGAATTCACGAGCGGGAGTAGCTCAGTTGGTAGAGCGCCGGCTTCCCAAGCCTGAGGTCGCGAGTTCGAGACTCGTCTCCCGCTCCATTCCTGCCTTTGTCCCCGGGTTTTTGCATGAGCGCTGATTTCGCCACCCGCCTGCTCGCCTGGCACAAGCGCCACGGCCGCCACGATCTGCCCTGGCAGGGGACGCGCGACGCCTATCGCATCTGGGTCTCCGAGATCATGCTGCAGCAGACCCAGGTCGCGGCGGTGATCCCGTATTACGCCCGTTTTCTGCAGCGCTTCCCCGACATCGCCACGCTCGCCGGCGCGCCGCAGGACGAGGTGTTGCGGCTTTGGAGCGGCCTGGGCTACTACTCGCGCGCGCGCAATCTGCGGCGCGCGGCGCAACTGGTGGTGGAGCGGCACGCAGGCGCGTTTCCGCGCGCGCTCGAAGACATCGAGGCGCTGCCCGGCATCGGACGCTCCACCGCGGCGGCGATTGCGGCATTCGCCTACGGCACGCGCGCCGCAATTCTGGACGGCAACGTCAAGCGCGTGCTGGCGCGGCATTTCGCCGTCGGCGGCTACCCGGGCGAGAAGCGCGTCGAGTCGCAGCTGTGGAAGATCGCCGAAGAGCAAATGCCGCCGCGGGCCATTGCGCGCTACACCCAGGCGATGATGGACCTGGGGGCGACGCTGTGCACGCGGGCCAGGCCTGGCTGCGCGCAATGCCCGCTCGCGCAAAGCTGCCAGGCGCTGGCGCTAGACCGGGTCGGAGAGTTTCCCGCATCACGACCGGCGAAGGCCGTGCCTACTCGTTCCACGCATATGCTCTTGCTCGTTCGAAACGGCGAACTGCTTCTCGAAAAACGCCCTCCCTCCGGCACCTGGGGCGGCATTTGCGGCCTGCCCGAACTAACCGACGCAACGGTGGGGGGAGGGGGCTGCCGCAGCGGCTACGCTTGCGACATCGCCGAGCCTGAGCGGCTCGCACCGCTCGCGCACGGCTTCACCCACTTCAAACTCAACATTCAGCCGCTGCTGTGCCGGGTGAAGAAATTCACCCCGGTCGCGAGCGAAGCCGGGCAGATTTGGCTGAGCCTGGAAGAAGCGCAGGGTGCGGCGATCCCCGTGCCGGTGCGCAAGCTGATAGTGCGCCTGCTCGGCTGATCACCCGGCGCTGCGCCGAAAGCGCCGTACGCTTTGCGCTCTAGCGTTTGCCCTTGGTCAGCAATGGCGCGCTCCCGCCCTCTATCCCCGCCAGTCCGAGAATGGTCAGGAAAACGCGCTGCGGTCCGAGGTAGGCGTCCGTCGGATCGAACCACTCGCTCGGAGAATGGTTGTTGTCGTCTTTGCCGCCGCCCCCCAGGGTCACGGCCGGGATGCCCAGGCTGATGGGCAGATTGGAATCGGTGCTGCTGCCGCTGCCCAGGCTGGGCTTCTGGCCCAACGCCTGCGCCGAGGCCCACGCCGCCTGGACGATGGCGCTGTCGGGCGCCTGCGTCCCCGCCGGCCGGTTGCCCACCAGCTTGGTCTGGAAGCTGATCTTGTCGGTGTTCCAGCGCGCGTTCTCCGCATCCGCCCCTTTCTTCAATGCCTCGAAGAATTTCGCCTCGATCTCCAGCAGTTCCTTGGTCCGGTTCGAGCGCATGTCCATCAACAGGCGCGCCTCGGCCGCAATCGAGTTGACCGAGGTGCCGCCGCCGACCACGCCGACGGTGAAGGTGGTCTTGGGATCCGACGGCGTCGTCAGGTCGCCGATCGCGGCGATCGCGCGGCCCATGGCGTGGATCGCGCTGGGGCGGCCGAAGGCGGCGAAACTGTGGCCGCCGGGACCGCTGTAGGTCACTTCGTAGCGATGCGATCCGGTCGCGATATAGGTGATCTTGCCGACGTCGGTGCCGTCGATGGAAATGAAGCCGTCGATGTCCTTGTGCTCGCGGAACATCGCCTTGATGCCGCGCAGATCGCCCAGCCCCTCTTCGCCGACGTTGCCGCAGAAGAGGATGTCGCCGGCGGTCTTGATGCCGCTGGCGTTGAACGACCGCACGATGGCGAGCAAAGCCGCCAGCCCGCGCGCGTCGTCCGCGATGCCGGGCGCGTAGAGCTTGCCGTCCTTTTCCTTCACGCGCACGTCGGTGCCAGCGGCGAACACGGTATCGACGTGCGCAGCCACGAGCAGCTTGGGCCCGCTCCCGCCACCCGGCATCAGGCCGAAGACATTGCCCTCCTTGTCCATCTGCACGTCCTTCAGCCCCAAAGCGGCCAGCCGCTTCTGGAAGTCCGCGGCGCGCACCTGCTCCTTGAACGGCGGCGCGGGAATTTCGCAGATCTGCCTCTGCTCCGCGACCGTGTTGGCGTGATCGGCCTTGAGAAAATCCAGCCCCTTCTGCACCGCGGGCGTCGCGGCGAGCCGCGCATAAGTCTCGGCGACGGCCGACGAGACGGCGTAGGCCTCCGTCTGCGCCGAAGCCGGGTCAGCGGCCATCAGCACGCCAAACAGACAAGACGATAGCGATATTCCCTTCATGCGCATGGCAAGCCTCTTCGTTGAGTATGAATGTATGCATGGGTGCAGCCCGATTTGCTGGCGCTCATGATAACCACAGGCAATCGAGCGAGCAGTTGATCTTTGTCAAACGCGACAGCCGGCGCGTGCGCCTAATATCTGCTCGACGCAAATCAACTCGACACAAGGCTCGTCGTTCTTTTTCGTGAAATCAAAAACAAATGGAGGCGTTATGCCAGGGCTGAAATCGATTGCCGGAGTCGCGACTTTAACCGTGCTGACGGCATTTGCCGCACCTGCGGCGCACGCGGACGCGGACAAGATCCTCGCGGCCATAGACGCGGCCAACGCCAGCTGCCGCAGCGTTTCGCAGAAAATCTGGGAATTCAAGGAGCCGGGACAGCAGGAGTTCAAATCGGCCGAACTGTTGAAAACCGAACTCGCCCGCATGGGCTACAAGGTGACGGGCGATCTGAAGGTGCCCGAGGATCTGGTGAAGGGCGGAGTGTCCAAGACCGGCTTCAAAGCCGAGCTGGCCGGCAAGGGAGCGGGCCCCACGGTCTACATCATGCTCGAGTACGATGCCTTGCCCAACGGCCACGCCTGCGGCCACAACCTGATCTCCACCTCGGGCCTGCTGGCCGCGGCGGGCCTGGCCAAGGTGATGCAGGACACGCCCGGCCGAGTGGTGGTGATCGGCACGCCGGACGAGGAGCGCGGGTCCACCGGCGGCGGCAAGGTCGCGCTGTTGGAAGGAGGGCACTTCGAGGGCGCCGACGTGGTGTTCATCACCCATCCGAGCGACGCCTGGAGTCTGGATCAACGCCTGCTTGCGATGAAGCGCGCGACGTTCACCTTCAAGGGCAAGTCGGCTCACGCGGCCGCGGCGCCGCACAAGGGCGTGAACGCGCTGCGCGGCGTGTTGAACACCTTCAACTGCGTCGACAGCCTGCGCGAGCACCTGCGCCAGGACGTGCGCATTCACGGCATCGTC
>CAYNVY010000319.1:0-4079 GCA_964400745.1 uncultured Enterobacteriaceae bacterium
CGGCTGGACGCGCTGGGCGAGGCGGAACTCGACGCGCTGCTCGCGCGCGCGGCGCAAGCGGCCGTCGCGCGCGTCAAGCGCGAGCGTCCGGCGACGCTCTCCGGGCGCTTCGCCGAAGTCGAGAAGGGCCGGCTCGCGCGCCTCGCGCGCGCCTGGCTGGAAATGGAACGCGAAGCGCGCGGCGACGATTTCGCCGTGGTCGCGGTCGAGGACAAGCGCAACATGGTCATCGGCCCGCTCACGCTGCGCGGCAAGCTCGATCGCGTGGACGAACTCGAAGACGGTCGGCGCATCGTCATCGACTACAAGTCGCGCGCCGAGCCCGCGAGCGCGTGGCTGGGCGAGCGGCCCGATGCGCCGCAACTGCCGCTGTATCTGATCGCGACCGAAGCCGATGCCGCGGCCATCGCGTTCGCGCAGGTGCGGGCGGGCGACATGAGGTTCGCCGCGCTGGCCGCCGACGAAACGCTGCTGCCGGTGGCGAAATCGCTGCCCGACATCGGTTGGGAAGCGCAAGTCGCCGAATGGCGCAAGGTGCTGGCGCAACTCGCGACGCAGTTCGCCGCGGGCGAGGCCGCGGTGCAGCCGAAACATCCGCAGAAGACCTGCCGCAATTGCGATGCGCAGCTGCTTTGCCGCATACACGAACGCCTGGGCGGGATGGCGCCGGAGCAGGAGGGCAGCGATGAATCTTGAACATTTATTTGCGTTACCTCAATACAGTAAAGGCGATGCGAGGCATTCGCTTGCGTATTCTGGCAAGTCAAGAGCGGTGCATGACTGAGGCCGGGCCCATCCCCGACCTGCGCGCGCGCGTAGCCGCGCTGGCGCCGGATCGCTCGTTCATCGTGCAGGCGCCGGCGGGCTCGGGCAAGACCGAGCTATTGATCCAGCGCTATCTCGGGCTGCTCGCGACGGTGAACGAGCCCGAGGAAATCGTGGCCATCACGTTCACCAAGAAGGCCGCGGCGGAAATGCGCGAGCGCGTGGTGGAGGCGCTGGCGCAGGCGATCGCTGGCGCAGCGGCTGGACCGGAATCCGCCTCCGACCACCAGCGTCGCACGCAGGCGCTCGCGCGCGCGGCGATGGGGCGCGATCGCGCGCGCGGCTGGCGCATCGGCGACAGTCCGGCGCGCCTGCGCATACAGACCATCGACTCGCTATGCGCCGCGCTGACGCGGCAGATGCCCATGCTGTCCAAGTTCGGTTCGCAGCCGGAGAGCGTCGAAGACGCGGGCGCCCTCTACGCCGACGCCGCGCGCGCCACGGTGGAACTGATCGAAGCCGATGGCCCGGCGGCCGACTATGTGGCGCGACTGCTGGTGCATCTCGACAACGATGTGGCGCGGGTGGAGCAACTGCTAGTCGAAATGCTGCGCCGGCGCGATCACTGGCTGCGCCATGTGATGGCCAACCAGCGCGACGAACTCGAAGGCGCGCTGCGCGCGGAGCGGCGCGCGCTGCTCGCCCGGCTGCAGACGCTGGTGCCCGCGGCGCTGCGCGGCGAGTGCCTCGCCGTCGCCAACTTCTCTCTGGGCAATCTCGGCGCGACGCCGCTGGACGCGTTTCCGGGCGGCGGCGCAAGTGACGAAGCAAATGACGCAACAAATGACGAAGCAAATGTCGAGGCAAATGACGAAGTAGGGGGCTGGACGGCGCTCGCCGGTGTGCTGCTCACCGCCGGCGGCGGCTGGCGCGCCAGGGTGGACAAGCGCCACGGCTTTCCCGCCGGGGCCGAGGGCAAGGCGTGGAAAGAACGCCTGGCGGCGCTCATTGCGGCTCTCGTCGACGACGCGCTCGGCGGCGACGCGCCAGGCGTCGCGCTCGCCGTTGCACTGGCCGATGTGCGCCGGCTGCCGCCGCCCGGCTACAGCGCGAGCCAATGGCAGGTGCTGGCAGCGATCACCGAACTGCTGAAGCGCGCGGTGGGGCAATTGAAGCTCGTGTTCCAGTCGCGCGGGCAGGTCGATTTCACCGAAGTGTCGCAGCGCGCGCTGCTCGCGCTCGAAGACGCGGAGGGACCGACGGATCTGGCCCTCAGGCTCGATTACCAGATCCGGCACTTGCTGATCGACGAATTCCAGGACACGTCGATCAGCCAGTTCGAGCTGCTGGCGCGGCTGACGGCGGGCTGGACGCCGGATGACGGGCGCACGTTGTTCGCCGTGGGCGACCCGATGCAGTCGATCTACCGTTTTCGCGAGGCGGAGGTGGGGCTGTTCCTGCGCGCGCGCGCCGCGGGCATAGGCAGCGTGCGCCTGACGCCGCTGGAATTGTCGGCCAATTTCCGTTCGCAGGCCGGCATCGTCGACTGGGTGAACCGGGCCTTCGCCCAGGTGATGCCCGGGCGCGAGGACATCGCCTCGGGCGCCGTGGCCTATACCGCGTCGAAGGCGGTGCATCCGCCGCTCGCGGGCGCCGCAGTCGAAATCCACCCCCTGTTCGCGGGCGGGGAGCTCAGCGAGGCGAAGGTAGTGGCGCAGATCGTCGAAGGCATCGCGCGCCTGAACGCGGGCGCGGCGCCCGGCAAGCGCGAGAGCGTCGCCGTCCTCGTGCGCGGGCGCAACCACCTGCGCGATATCGTGCCGCAGCTCAAAGCGGCGGGCCTCGCGTTTCGCGCCATCGAAATCGACCGGCTCGATACCCGGCCGGTGGTGCAGGACCTGCTCGCGCTCACCCGCGCGCTCGCGCATCGCGGCGACCGCCTCGCGTGGCTGGCGGTGCTGCGCGCGCCCTGGTGCGGGCTCACGCTCGCCGATCTGCACGCGCTCGCGGGCGCTGATTCTGGCGCCAACGCCAGCATGTTGGCTGGAAGCGAGCAGGGCACGAATATCCCCTCGCCCCGCTTGCGGGGAGAGGGTCAGGGTGAGGGGACAACGCAGGATCGATATCCCGCAGAGTCAATAGCAGAGCCGATCTCCAGCCAATCGACGCTGTGGGAACTGATGTGCGACGCGCCCCGCATCGCGGCGCTCAGCGCCGATGCACGCCTGCGCCTGGCGCGCATCCGGCCCGTGTTCGCAGCGGCGCTCGCCCAACGCCAGCGCATGTCGCTGCGCGATGCGGTCGAAGGCGCCTGGCTCGCGCTCGGCGGACCCGCTTGCGCCGGATCCGAAACCGATCTGGAAGACGCGGAAACCTACCTCGACCATCTCGAAGCGAAAGAAGAGGCGGGCGCCATCGCCGATTTCGCGGCATTCGAACAGGGTCTGGACCAGCTGTACGCGCTGCCCGACATGGCTGCCGGCGACTTCGATGTGCAGCTCATGACCATACACAAGGCGAAGGGGCTGGAGTTCGATCATGTCATCGTGCCCGGCCTGGGCAAGGTGCCGCGAGGCGAAGCGAAGAAACTCTTCCTGTGGATGGAGCGCCCGGCCAATCCTGACGCCGCGGACGCAAGGGGCGCACGCGGAGCGCAAGCGCAGCTGCTGCTCGCGCCGATCGAAGAAACCGGCGCCGAGCGCGATCCGATCTACGCCTGGATCAGCCAGCTCGCCGCGGAGAAGGCAGCGTTCGAGGACAGCCGCATGCTCTATGTCGCGGCCACGCGCGCAAAGCAGCGCCTGCATCTGCTGGGCGAGACGCGGCTGGACGCAGAAGAGGGCGCGCAAGCGGCGCGCAAACCCGATTCGCGCAGCCTGCTGGCAAAGCTCTGGCCGGTGGCGGCGGAAGCGTATCAACGCGCGGCGGCCACAGCCGCAATCCCCGCGCCGGATGCAGTCAGCCCCGGCGAGGCGCCCATCGACCAGTCGCTGCGCCGCCTCGCCGGCAACTGGTCCCTTCCCGCGCCACCCCCGGCACTGGACTGGGCCGCGGCTGGCAAGACCGCGCAGGCCCAGGACGAGATCGAATACTCCTGGGCGGGCGAGACGGCGCGCCACGTCGGCAGCGTGGTGCACCGCTGGCTGCAGAAAATGGCCGAAGACGAATTGAACGGATGGAGCGCGGAGCGCGTAGTCGCCATGCACGCGAGCTTCACCAGGGAACTGGCCGCGCGCGGCGTGGCGCAGGCGCAGCTGGCTGCGGCGGCGGCGCGGGTCGCGGCCGCGCTCGCGAGCACGCTCGCCGACGCGCGC
>CAYNVY010000320.1:0-4036 GCA_964400745.1 uncultured Enterobacteriaceae bacterium
GTTCAACGGCCCGATCACCGCGTCCAGGGTCTGGTTCACGCCTTCGACGATCTTCTTGAAGTCGCCCTGGTGTTTGGCTGCATCCGCCCGCGTTTCGAGCTTGCCTGCCACCGCCGCCTGGGAGAGCATCGCCGCATCGGCGATCAGCGCGTTGATCGAGTCGATGGCGACGTTGAGGTTGTTCTTCAGCGTGTTGAAGTCGCCGTTGTAGCTGTCGGTGATCTTCGCCGGAATCGCGCCCTTGGAGATCTGGTCGACGTAGCTCGCCGCCACGTTCAACGGACCGATCACGGCGTCCAGGGTCTGGTTTACCCCGGCGATGACTCGGTTGAAGTCGCCCTGGTGCCTGGAGGCGTCGGCACGCGTGGTAAGTTTGCCCGCCAGCGCCGCGTCGGAGAGCATCGCAGCGTCCGTCACCAGCGCTTGCACGCTCGCCTGGGTAGTTTTCAGGCTGGCAAGCAGCATCCCGGTTTCGTCCTTGGTTGTCACCTCGATGGCCTTGCTCAGATCGCCCATAGACATGGCGTTGGCCGCGGCCAGCGCCTGCGACAAGGGGCGTGTGATCTTGCGGCTCATGAAGAAAGTCAGCGCCAGCGATGCCAATAGCGCAAGCACGAGCAGCGCGAGAATGGCTGCTTCTCCTCTTTCCGATGCGCTCACCGCAGCCGTGTATCCAGTATCGGCAAGCTTCGTCTGGACCTCGACCAGTTGCGTGAACTCTTTGGTCAGTTCGAGAAAAGTACTATCCGCGGTCTGCATCGCACTCATGCCGGTATTGATATCGATCGTGCTCAGATCGATCGCCGTATCGATCTGCTCCTTGTACTTGACCATGCGTGCCAGCAGCGCATCAACCAACTTCTTCTCATCCGTGCCGATGTCCTTGCGACTGCCGACTTCGGATACCTTGCGCATGACCTTGCCGAGACGGGCCTGCTGCTCGTCGACGATCTGCTTGATTTTGTCCTCCTTCAGATTGGCGATCCAGGTGAACAGTCGATACGTATTGGTATGCACCTCGGTGACCGTCTGTGCCGAGTCCGCGGCAAAGCGGTAATTCGCGAAGCGCTTCTGATACATGTCGCTCAGCACAGACCGCTGGCTATCGATCACGCCATAGGCGATGACCCCGACCAGTGCCAAAAACACGATCGCGACCCCCGGTGCCATCACAATCTTGTGCCAAATCTTCATGTCTTTTCCTCCAATTGCATATCTGTAATGTGGCGGAAACGCCCGTCCACCGGGCGTCCCATTTTTTGGTCTATTTGTAAATGCCGCCGCAAACCACCGTCTCCTCCAGCTTTTCGCAGTACATCGCCTTGGGTTCGACTTTCTTCGTTTCCGGGTTGGTGAACTTATAGTCCTGCCAGAACGTACCCTTGGACTTTGCCAGTTCGACGCGTTCCTTCACGAACTCCTTGCCATCGATGTCCTTCAGATCGATCAGTACCTTACCGACCATCTTCTCGTTGGCGCCGTGCGCCCAGACCTTCCCATCCATTCCATAGACCACGAGGTAAAGATCGCGATCGATGAACTGGCCCTTCTTGTTGCTGATTTCGGCATAGCCCTTGTCCTTTCCACTCGCCTTGATGAAGGCCACGCCCTTCTTCACCATCGCCTCCGCCTCCTTCGCGGTCGCGCCGGCGGCGTAGGCATTGCTCAAACCTGCCGCGCCGATCAAAGAAACGAGCGCGCACGAAATTGCCAGTCTTGTCTTCATAAACATTCTCCTAAAGTCGAACTATTGAAATGACCAACACACCCCAGTTCCCCGCTGAATGCACATGCGCGGTCCCAGCCTTCAAAACTCTGTCCAGTCGCCCCCAGCCGATTTGGCCGGTTTGGCCTTGGCCGATGGATGCGCGGTCACGCTTGCCGCCGGCTTCCTGGCCGGCGCGGACAGCGCCCCGGCGGGCTTGGCCGCCGGTTTCGCCGCGAGTACACGCCCCGACTGCGCGAGCTTGAACAAGCCCACCGCCGTGGTCAGATTCCCCGCCTGCTCTTCCATGCTCTCGGCCGCCGCCTGTTCGACCAAGCGGATTGGCTGGAGCTTGTCTTGGTAGGTCTGCGCCAAGCGCACATTGGCTGCTGTCAGATTGCGCTGCGCCAGGAAATTGATTGTTGCCATTAGAATCAGCATAAGGCCGAGTAGGCCCATCAAGCGTGTGCCGATTTTCAGATTGCTAAGAGACATGGTAGTTCTCCTTCCATCGCTCCAAATTCAAAGCAAAAAATGCGGAAACCTCTTTCCGGAGGCTATGCCCGCGGCGCTCAATGCAGGGCGCCGTCGGTGAGCGCCATGTCGCTGGAGGTCATGAGCTTTTCGATGTCGATCAGGATCAGCATGCGTTCGTCTATGGTGCCGAGGCCGATGATGTACTTGGTGTCCAGGGTGGCGCCGAACTCGGGCGCCGGGCGGATCTGCTCCGCGCTCAGCGTGAGCACGTCGGACACGCCGTCGACCACCATGCCCACCACGCGGTGCGCGACGTTGAGGATGATCACCACCGTGAACTGGTTGTAGTCGGCCTTGCCCAGGCCGAACTTGATGCGCATGTCGACGATGGGCACGATCACCCCGCGCAGATTGACCACGCCTTTCAGGAAAGGCGGCGCATTGGCGATGGTCGTCGGTTCTTCGTAGC
Source organism: uncultured Enterobacteriaceae bacterium (assembly GCA_964400745.1). Classification (GTDB taxonomy): domain Bacteria; phylum Pseudomonadota; class Gammaproteobacteria; order Burkholderiales; family SG8-39; genus 2-12-FULL-64-23. The sequence continues at coordinate 2,652 of CAYNVY010000320.1, forward strand.
TGCGGATCTCCTGCACCTTCAGGATCTCCACCCCGTACTCTTCTTCACCCAGAGTGAAGGTCAGGAACTCGTTCGCCTGTTTGGCGGCGACCGCTGCCTGCTGCAATGCTGCGTTTCCGTTCTCTGCCTGTGCTGACTGTGCTGCCTGTGTTGCCTGTGCCATGTCCGTCTCCTGCTGAATTTGCCTTGCACTTCTCAGTACGCCTCGATTTCGAGCAATCCCATGCCCTCGCCCAGCACCAGCTTCTCTATGTCCAGCAAAATCAGTTTGCGCTCGTCGTCGATGCCGATGCCGATCAGGTATTGCGCGTCGAGGTTTCCGCCCCAGGCGGCGGCCGGGCGTATCTGCCAGCGCGCCAGCCGGATCACGTCGGACACGCTGTCCACCATGACGCCTACCATGCGCGCGCCCAGTTGCAGGATCACCGCCACGGTAAACGCGCTGTCGCAAAGGCTGTCTAGGGCTAGCGAGACGCGCAGATCCATCACCGGCACCATCGCGCCGCCGCACTGGATCGCGCCGGCGACGAATGCGGGCACTTCGTCGATGCGCTCCAGCACGGCGCAGCCGCGGATGTCCTGCACCTTGAGCACGTCGATGCCGTATTCCTGCGCGCCCAGCCTGAAGGTCAGGAACTCCCTGGGCGCGTTGGCCGCCGGATGCGGGCTCACGCCGGGCCCGCCCGCAGGCGCAGCGCCGCCGGCGAAAGCCGCCGTGCTCTTTGCCTCATGCGTCGCTGCCTCTGTCATGCTATGCATCCCCGGCGATATGCGGCTGCGCGCGGCCTCTACGCCGCGCGCAAAGTTTCATGCTGGGACGGCCGAACCAGCGCCGCCACGTCCAGAATCAGCGCGACCTTGCCGTCGCCCATGATGGTGGCGCCCGATATGCCCTGGGCCTTGCGGTAATTGGTCTCCAGGCTCTTGATCACCACCTGATGCTGGCCCACCAGTTCGTCCACGAACAGCGCGGTCTTCGCGCCTTCGGCTTCCAGGATCACCAGGATGCCGCGCTCCATTTCGGTATCGCCGACCCTCGGCTTGATGCCGAAGCGCTCGTGCAGCGCCACCACTGGCAGATACTCGCCGCGCACGTGCACGACCTTGCCCTGGCCGCTGATGGCTTTGATGTCTTCCTTGGCCGGCTGCATCGATTCGATGATGTAGGTCAGCGGCACGATGAACACTTCCTTGCCCACGGCGACCGACATGCCGTCGAGGATGGCCAGCGTCAGCGGCAGGCGGATGGAAATGCAGGTTCCCTTGCCGAATTCGGATTGAATCTCGACGCGGCCGCCCATGTTGCGCACATTGCGCCGCACCACGTCCATGCCGACGCCGCGGCCGGAGACGTCGGTGACCACCGCCGCGGTGGAAAAGCCCGG
>CAYNVY010000321.1:0-4022 GCA_964400745.1 uncultured Enterobacteriaceae bacterium
AAGAGCGTCGCCTTCACCTACAACGACCCCGTCATCTTCGCCGAGTACGCCATGGACGTGGCAGACGCCTGCCACGCGTCGGGGGTGCAGACGGTGGCGGTGACCGCAGGCTACATGCACGCAGCGCCGCGGCGCGAGTTCTACGCCAAGATGGACGCGGCCAACGTCGATCTCAAGGCGTTCACCGACGAGTTCTACGTCAAGCTCACCGGCGCCCGTCTCGCCCCCGTGCTCAAGACCTTGCAATACCTGAAGCATGAAACAGATGTCTGGTTCGAGATCACCACGCTGCTGATACCGGGGAAGAACGACGGCGACGCCGAACTCGAGGCGATGTGCGCCTGGATCGCGAAAGAACTAGGCCCGGATGTGCCGCTGCATTTCTCCGCTTTCCATCCGGACTGGAAAATGACCGATTTGCCGGCCACGCCCGCGGCCACGCTGACCCGGGCGCGCGCGATCGGCCTGCGGCACGGGCTGCATTACGTCTACACCGGCAACGTGCACGACCCCGAGGGCGACACCACCAACTGCCCCGCCTGCGGCAACGCGGTGATCGTGCGCGACTGGTACAACATCCTGAACTATCGCGTATCCGACGACGGCCGCTGCCGCGAGTGCGGCGGCGCCATCGCCGGCCGTTACCAGCATTTCGACAAAGCTTTCGGCTCGCGCCGCATTCCGGTGCGGCTGGCGGCGGCTGCGCTCTGATCAGCGGCTACTGTTCTTGGCTCGCGGCCTGTCGAGGAACGCCTGCATATAGCTTTGCGGCTCGCCGGTGGTGAAGGAACGGCCGAACGATCCGATGCTGTGACTTAGCGCCTGCTGCAGCGGCAGTTCCTCCCAAGAACGCAGCAGTGCTTTTTGCGTGCGCAGCGCCTGATCGCCGCAGGCGAGCAGTGCTTCCACCGTTTTGCCGACTTCTTCATCCAGCCGGGCCAGCGGCACGACCTTGTTGACGAGGCTCCAGTCCAGCGCCGTGGAGGCGTCTATGGTTTCCCCGGTGAGGACCAGCCAGCCTGCCCGGGTGCTGCCGAGCAGGCGAGGCATAAGCGCTGCATGAATCACCGAAGGAATGCCGACCCGGACCTCGGGCATGGCGTATTTGGAATCGTCGGCCGCGATTCTGATGTCGCAGGCCATGGCGAACTCCAGTCCCGCCCCCAGGCACCAGCCGGGAATGCGCGCGATCACAGGTACCGGAAACTGCCGCACCTGCTCGCACAAATCGTGCAGATTGGTGATGAAGGTTTCCGCGCTGCCCTGGTTTAGACGCGCCATTTCCTTGATGTCCGCGCCGCCGACAAACGCCTTGTCACCGTCGCCGCGCAGCACCAGCAAGCGCAATCCGCCAGCGGAATGCAGCGCCGCGAGCGCGGCGCGCAGATCGTCTACGACCGGTGTGCCGAGCACGTTCATCGATCCGGCCCCGATGATTTTCAGCAGCCCGACGCCGCGCTCGTCGATGCTGGCTTCGCAGTGGTTCCATGAGCGTTCCATTCTGATTTCCCTGTTGTCGTGTAGGGCGCCTGTACCCGCGCAAGTGTGACTATAGTCCGTCAGTCTAGCGGCAATGCGGAAGCTCGGCGAAGTGCGTGGCGGGCTTGGTGGGGATGTCGATTGCGCTCACCGACGCGCAGGCTGCGCCCGGTTCCGCCTCCGGCCAGAGCAGAAGATCAAGTAAACACGGGCATCTCCGGGTGCTTTTGCCCGGAGATCGAGCAGCGGCGCGGGGTTTCGCTATTTTGGCGCCCCGCGCAGCGCCGGTTGTTCATAGCCCCGTGGCCCAGGCGGGACGCAGTCGGGCTGCATCCGGCTGCTCCAGGGCGAGGCGGATTTGCGCGAGCAAACGTGGCTTGTCGGCGCTGAGCGTGCCCTTCAGCACCAGTCGGTTGGAGGCATGATCGCTGCGAAACACGGTGTGATTCAAATCCAGGCGCGAGAGAAAATCTTCCATTTCCCCGATCAAACCTGCGAGCGGCAATGCGCTCCACTGCGGGAAGCCGCTGCGAAATCGCTCTTCGCCTGCGGGAAAATTCACCACCAGCGTGGAGACGAATTCAGGCTGCGCGGCGTTGAGCAGCCGCGCCGAATTTTCGGCGTGCTGGGCGGAGAGCGCCGCGCCGCCCAGCCCGTTCAGGATCATCACCGAGCGCCGGATTTCGGCATCGCCCAGGCGCAGCAGTGCGTCCAGGGTCGATGCGCGGGTTTCCCCCTTGTTCACCTTCGCCAGCACTTCATCGTCGCCGGATTCGGCGCCTACGTAGACGAGGGCAAGCCCTGCCGCGGCCAGCGCCTTCAGATCGGCCGCGGATTTTCCGCGCAGGTTGCGCGGCAGGCAGTAGCTGGAAACGCGGTGGACGGAAGGCAGGCGGACGCGGATGGCGTCGAGCACGTTGAGCAAGCGCCGCGTCGAGAGGACCAGGGCATCGCCGTCCGCAAGGAATACGCGCCGCACCTGCGCGCCGAACCGGTCGGCGCACCGGTCGATGGTTTCCAGCACCTCGCGCTCCGCGCGCGCGCGAAAACGCTTCTGCGGCGCCGTGTACATTTCGCAGAAGCCGCAGCGATTCCAGGAGCAGCCGTCGGTCAGCGGCAGGATCAGCGACTGCGCTTCGCTCGGCGGGCGGAACACGGGCTCGATGTAGCGGATCGGATAATCTTGTCGCATGCGGCCGGGGCTTGGTCTCGATCAGTCATGTCAGGAAACCCGTCGCGCCCGCTATCGGAACTGGCTTGCTTGCGGATGCTGCGTGCGCAACAGGATGAATCAAAGCGAACGCCGGGATTCTACCCGGTCCAAACTGGAGAAGTGCTTGCCGAACCGGCTGTATAGCCATCATGCGCGTGCGCGGGGTTTGCAGGGGCTGGATCGTCTTCTCAGTATGGTGTGCTATTCGGCCGGCCATAGCGCCACAGGTACCCATCCGCGGCTGCCTTTGCCAATTACTGCCCACATGTCATTACGGCGAAAGCTGTGTGTTCATACTGTTACAAGTTTCGATCGCTTGCGCGTGTTGATCCCGCCGCGTCGCCGGCACCGACATCGGCATGTAGGGGAGCTTGCGCCAAACGCGCGCTTCGTGCTGTGGTCACGGCACTGGCGAATGCGCGCAGCAGCTCCTTGCCCCGGTGGGGACGCCTGCAGCGCGGGACGTAGACGCCGACGAGCCGCTCCACGGCAAGGTGGCCCTCCTGGCTTTGGCAATGCTGATCGCCAGAATCTACGAGGTGTTTCCGCTGGCGTGTCGCCTGTGTGGCGGCGAGATGCGGATCATCGCCTTTATCACCGAAGGCGCAGCGATCCGCGAGATCCTCGGCCATCTGGGCGAAGCGGCCTGGATGCCGTGTCTCCTGTCGGCGCACGGGCCGATACTGTGGGTGTGGTCGGGCGCTGGCGCTATCACATCCGGGCATGCTGCTCAAACCAATGGGTAACCGAGGAAAAATGGATGATAGGTTGCAGGCGTGGAGATCATTCCCGGATGGCGATTGAATGTTCCATCCGGCGTTACTGAAGAAGTCTCGAAGTCCACTTGATTCGCTGATTCAGTGACGCGACGCGAGAATGGATCGCCCGATAACCCGTTCACGCTTCCGCCGACCTCCGCATTTCCTTGTCCACCCAATCCAGAACCTCGCGCACGGCGCGGCGAACCTCCTCGGGCTCGCGCGCTAGCACTTTCGGGTCGCTGCCCTTCTCCTGTACTACCTCAAACGCCAGCAGCACCGGGCGGAACAACTCGTGCAAATCGCCCGGCAGATGGGTCTCGATCCAGCGCTTCTCGTCTCGCAACCACTTGATCCGCCCGGAAAGCGCCAGAGAAAGACACATTAAGCAGTGTCGCATCACCCCGAAAATCAGCAGTTTGGCACTCGCCTCCGCGACGACACCTTGCGACTGATCGAAAAGCTCCGCAAGCAATGACCGGCTCGCTTCCGCGTCGCCGGCCTTGCTGGCATGGTTGATGGCATTGACCAACCCCATGGCCCACTTTTCGCGCACCGCCGCGTCGTCCGTG
>CAYNVY010000322.1:0-4018 GCA_964400745.1 uncultured Enterobacteriaceae bacterium
ACCTGCTCAACCGACAGGGCGTGACCCGGCTTTGCTACTGCGGCCCGGTGCTGCATACGCTGCCGGCCGGGCTGACCTCGACGCGCGAACCCCTGCAGATCGGCGCTGAAATCTACGGCCACGGCGGCATCGAGAGCGACCTGGAAATTCAGCAGTTGTTGACGCAGGCGCTGCGCCTGTGCCGGCTTCCCGACGTGCGCCTCGACATCGGCCACGTCGCCGTGTTCCGTTCGCTGGCGCAGCGCGCAGGGATCAATGCCGCGCTGGAAGCGGATTTGTTCGCCGGCCTGCAGGCGAAGGACATCTCGACTTTGCAGATTCTGACCAAGGGGCTGGACAAGCCGGCGCGCGACGCCATCCTGCTGTTGCCCGAACTCTACGGCGGTCGCGAGGTGATCGCGCGCGCCAGGCGCAAACTGCCCAAATACGCGGAAATCACCCGGGCGCTCGCCGACCTGGACCGCCTCACGGCCATGGAAGATATTCCGGTGAGCATCGATCTCGCGGATCTGCGCGGTTATCATTATCACAGCGGTGTGGCTTTCGCCGCCTACTGCGCCGGTTTGCCCAATGCCATCGCGCTCGGCGGCCGTTACGACGGAGTCGGCAAGGCCTTCGGTCGGGCACGGCCGGCGACCGGCTTCACCTTGTATCTGCTAGAGTTGGCGCGGCTTGCGCCGGCAGAGCCGGCGCCGGAGCGCATCCGGGCGCCGCGCGTGCGCGACGCGGCGCTGGATCAGGCGATCGCGGCGTTGCGACAGGCGGGGCAGGTGGTGATTCAGGAACTGCCCGGGCACGGGAACGAGAACAAGCGCGAGAACAAGCACGAAGACGACAGCGGACACTGCACCCAGGCGCTGGTCAAGCAGAAGGGCAAGTGGCAGGTGAAAAAGATTTGAGCCGGATTTTCGAAACGAACACTAACTGATCGGGTTAAGCATGGCAAAGAACGTAGTGGTGATCGGCACCCAGTGGGGTGACGAAGGCAAGGGCAAGGTCGTCGACTGGCTGACCGACCACGCCAAGGGCGTGGTGCGCTTCCAGGGCGGGCACAATGCCGGGCATACGCTGGTCATCAACGGCAAGAAGACGATACTGCGCCTGATTCCGTCCGGAATCCTGCGCGAGGGCGTGGCTTGCTACATCGGCAACGGCGTGGTCCTTTCGCCCTCGGCGGTGTTGCAGGAAATCGACGAACTGGAATCGGCCGGGGTCGACGTCGCTAGCCGGCTGCGCATTTCCGGCGCCTGCGTGCTCATCCTGCCCTATCACGTCGCGATCGATCAGGCGCGCGAAGCGGCCAAGGGCGCGGACAAGATCGGCACTACAGGACGCGGCATCGGGCCCGCCTACGAAGACAAGGCCGCGCGGCGCGCGATCCGCCTGCAGGACCTGTTCAACCCGAAGCGCTTTGCGGAGAAGTTGCGCGAAGTGCTCGATTTCCAGAATTTCGTGCTGCAGCACTACCTCAAGGCGCCGCCGGTGGATTTCCAGAAGACGCACGACGAGACCCTGGCCTTCGCTCAGCGCCTTGCGCCTATGGTGGCCGACGTTTCTTCGGAACTCCATGCCGCGGCCGCGGCGGGCAGCAATCTGCTGTTCGAGGGCGCGCAGGGGTCTTTGCTCGATGTCGACCACGGCACCTATCCTTTCGTCACCTCCAGCAGCTGCGTCGCGGGCGCGGCGTCGGGCGGGGCCGGCGTTGGACCGCAGATGCTGAACTATGTGCTTGGCATCGCCAAGGCGTATTCGACCCGGGTCGGCAGCGGTCCGTTCCCGACCGAACTGGAGAACGCGATCGGCGAACACCTGCGCGCGAAAGGCAATGAATTCGGCGCGGTCACCGGCCGGCCGCGACGCTGCGGCTGGTTCGATGCCGCGGTGCTCAAGCGCTCGATCCAGATCAGCGGCGTGTCCGGCCTGTGCATCACCAAGCTCGACGTGCTCGACGGCATGGAGTCGATCAAACTCGGCGTGGGCTATCGCGTCGAGGGCAAGACCGTGGATATCTTCCCCGCGGGCGCGGACGCCGCGATGAATTGCGTGCCCGTCTACGAGGAAATGCCGGGCTGGACCGAGAGCACCGTCGGAGTCAACCGGCTGGAATCGCTGCCGGCCAACGCGCGCGCTTATCTGTCGCGACTGGAGCAGATCTGCGGTGTGCCGGTCGCGATGATTTCGACCGGACCTGATCGCAACGAGACCATCGTCGTAAGGCATCCATTCGAGTAGGGCCGGGCAGTGGAAACGGCAAGATCCGATAGCGCGCTGCCGCTGGCCCAACTGCCGAAAAAGGAAGGCGCGGACCGCTCGCCGATACGCATGCTCGAGGGCGTGCGCGTGCTGGATCTGACCACTTCCATCGCGGGTCCGTACGCGACCCTGTTGCTCGCCGACTACGGCGCCAGCGTGATCAAGCTCGAACGCCGCGAAGGCGACGACGCCAGGGGCTGGGGGCCGCCCTTCCTGGCCGGCGAATCCCTGTGGTTTCTCGCGGTCAACCGCAACAAGCGCAGCGTCACCCTCGATTTCAGCACGAGCAAAGGGCGCGAACTGCTGCGCGCGCTCGTGGCCCATGCCGATGTGTTCGTCACCAACCAGGTCGGGCGCAGCCAGCACAAGCTCGGGATCGATTACGCCGCATTGTCCGCACTGAAGCCGGACCTGATCCATGCATCTATCACAGGTTTCGGCGTCAGCGGCGCGCGCAGCGACCTGCCGAGCTACGACCTGATCGCCGAAGGCTACAGCGGAGTCATGGATCTGACCGGCGAAGCCGACGCGCCGCCGCAAAAAGTCGGGACGCCCGCCGCCGATATGCTCGCCGGGATGGACGCTGCAATGGCGGTCGCCGCTGCCCTATACCGGCGCCGCTTCGAGGGCAAAGGATGCGCCATCGACGTCTCCATGGTCGAGAGCATGACGCGCTTCATGTCGCCGCGGCTGGTCTCCTACATGGGCTCGGGCGAACTGCCGCGCCGATCCGGCGCGCGCGACAGCGTGATTGCCGTGTATCAGACCTTCGACACGCTGGATGCGCCGCTTACGCTGGGGTTGGGCAACGACGGCATCTGGCGCCGCTTCTGGGCGGCGGTGGGCGATCCGGGCTACGGCGCCCAGGCGCGTTTTTCCACGAACAAGGACCGGCGCGCCGCGCGCGCGGAGATCGTCGAGCGGATTCAGTCGGTGCTGAAGCAGCGCAGGCGCGGGGAATGGCTGGAACTGTTCGTACAGCACCGGATTCCCGCCGGACCGATCAACCGCCTGGACGAAGTCGCCGCAGACAGCGAACTGCACGCGCGCGGGATGCTATATTCCGTGGCGGCGTTCGGCACCAGGATACCCCAGGTGGGCCTGGGCGTCGGCGTCGACGGTTCGTCCGAATCCTACCGCTTCGCGCCACCGGCTCTGGGCGAGCATACGGACGCCGTACTGCGCGAACAGCTCGGTCTGGACGAGGCGCAGATCGCGCAATTGCGCGAACAACAGATCATTTGAGAATCGTCTGAGCAACCGCTGAGGAAACCATGGACTACCAGGAAATACTTTACGCAGAAGACGGCCCTGTCGGAACCATTACGCTCAACCGGCCCGAGGACGGCAATATGTTCACGCCGCGCATGTGCCACGAGATCCGCGACTGCATCAACGACATCCGGCGCGAGACGCGCACGCGGGTGATCGTGCTCACCGGCGCGGGCGACCGTTTCTTCTGCATCGGCGGGCGCAAGGAGGGCATGGAACACACCAAGCTCTACGCCGGAACGCTGCCGACGCTGGACATGTACGAGAGCATAGATCGGCTGCAAAAGCCGGTGATCGCCTCGGTCAACGGCTTCGCGGTCGGCGGCGGCAACGTGCTGCAGATGGTGTGCGATCTCACCATTGCCAAGGAGAGCGCGGTGTTTCGGCAGGTGGGGCCGATGATGGGCAGTTTCGACGCCGGCTACGGCACCTGGTACCTGGAAGACCTGATCGGCAAGAAGCGCGCCAAGGAAATGTGGTATCGCAATCCGAA
>CAYNVY010000323.1:0-4003 GCA_964400745.1 uncultured Enterobacteriaceae bacterium
GCCGGGGGTGTTGTAGAAGAACCGGTCCAGCGGCTTCACGGCCCACTGCAGCTTGAGCGTCTTGGGCCCGGGGAGCAGGGTTCCCCCGGCGCCGTGCACGTTGCATTTGGGCTTGCCCGTGGTGCCCGAGGTGAACAGGATGTAGAGCGGATGGTCGAAGGGCAGCTGCTCGTAGGCGATCGCGCGCGGCGCATACGGCGCGAGCCAGTCGGCGTAGCACAGCGCACCGGGGATGCCGGAGACATCGGGTTGCGCTTCGAGATTAGGCACCACCACCACGCGGCGCACGCTCGGCAGCTTGGCCGCGATTTCACTCACGCGGGCGATCGAGTCGTGCGATTTTCCGTTGTAAAGATAACCGTCGGCGCAGAACAGCAACTTCGGCTCGGTCTGGCCGAAGCGGTCGAGCACGCCGTCGGTGCCGAAATCGGGCGAGCAGGACGACCAGACTGCGCCGATCGAAATCGCCGCCAGTGCGAGCACCGCCGTCTCGGGCATGTTGGGGATAAAGGCGGCGACGCGGTCGCCCGCAACCAGGCCTTCGGCGCGCATGGCCTGTGCCGCGCGCGACACCTCGGCCTGCAAGGCGGCATGGCCGATGCGGCGGCGAAACCCGGTTTCGTCCCAGAACACGAAGGCGTCGGCCTCGTCGTGCCGGCGCAGCATGTTCTCGGCGAAATTCAGCCTCGCCTCGGGAAACCACTTCGCGCCCGGCATGCGGTGGCCGTCGACCAGCACGCGCTGTCCCTTTTTCGAGGCGATCACGCCGCAGCCGTCCCACACCGAATCCCAGAATTGCTCCGGACGGTCCACGCTCCAGTCGTAGAAGTCCGGGTAGGTATTGAACGGCAGCTTCCAGCGCCGCGCCGCCTGGCGCGCGAAAGCGGTCAGGTTGGCGCTTGCTATGATCGCCTGGCTCGGTTCCCATATCGGTCGTTCGGACATTGCCTGCACCGTCATTTCGTTGCTTGTGCTGATATAGTAACCGCCCGTAAGGCTTCGTGGAACACTCAGGCGCCACTGTCAGACATGAACGTCGGGCTCAAATGGGGCAAGATCTTGCTGCTGGGCGCGAGCCTCGCTGCGGCCGGCGTCTGCGCTCAAACGCCGCCGCAGCGCTGCGCCGGGCCGCCCTCCGCCCCGGTCGCCGCTGCACAGGCGCGCGAGCCGACGGTGCAGGACTACGAGCAGATACTGCAGCGAGTGCCGCGCACCGCGCGCGATCACTTCGACCGCGGCGTCATCCACGAGCGCATGGGCCAGCACGCGAGCGCCATCCGCGATTACACCAGCGCGATCGGCCTCGATCCCTGCCTGGCCCAGGCGCACGAGCGCCGCGGCGCCGCGCATGCGAGCCTGGGGCAGTTCGAGCCTGCGACGCAGGACCTGAACGAAGCGCTGCGCATCGCCCCGAATACGTCTTCGGCCCATGTCAACCGCGGCGCGATTTTCGAAGCGCAGGGCGACCACCCGCGCGCCCTCGCCGATTTCAACCGCGCGATCGCGCTCGATCCGCGCGCGGCCGGCGCCTACGTCAGGCGCGGCGGCAGCTACGAAATCACCGGTGAGCTCGAGCGCGCGATCAAGGAATACGGCGAGGCGATTCGCATCAACCCGGGCGAGATGCAGGCCTTCTTCCTGCGCGGCCGGACCTACATCCGTCTGCGCCAATTCGAACGCGCGCTGGACGACTTCGATCAGGCGATCAAACTGGAGCCGCGCGACGCCAAGGCCTATCAAAGCCGGGCGGCGGTGTTCGCCGCGCTCGGCGATCAGGAGCGCTCGATCCAGGACTACAGCGAAGCCATCCGGCTGGATGCGCAGTATGTGCTCGCTTATCAGGGCCGCGGCGATGCGCTGGCGCGCAGCGGCCAGCCCGATGGCGCGATCAAGGATTATACGGAGGCGATGCGCATCAACCCGAAGAGCGCTTATGCCTACTACGGACGCGGGCTCGCCTACGCAACGAAGCGGGAACATGCGCGCGCCATCGAAGATCTGACCGAGGCCATCCGGCTCAAACCCGATTTCTCCGGCGCCCTGCGCCATCGCGGCATGACGCACCAGAAGCTGGACCAGTCCGATCGGGCCCTGGCGGACTTCGAAGCGGCGATCCGTCTGGACTCGCGCGACACGGTGGCGCTGAACGAACTGGCCTGGCTGCTCGCGACATCCAGGCATGCGCAATGGCGCGACGGCAAGCGCGCAGTCGAAGCGGCGCGCGCGGCCTGCAATTTCACCGGCTGGAAGGTTCCCGGCTTGTTCGACACCTACGCCGCGGCGCTGGCCGAGGCGGGGAAGTTCGAGGACGCGGTCAAATGGCAGGAGGCGGCGCTGGAATCGCCCGAATTTGCTCGCACCCAGGGCGCCGGCGCGAGGGCGCGGCTGCAACTCTACCGTGAAGGAAAGCCCTACCGCGCGCCCTAGAAGAGTGCACGCTCCAGCCGCATGGCTTGCTTGGACAAGACCGGGCCTAATCAGTAGAATGAGCCGCGCAATCAGCCCTGAACCTCTGCCAGGCTGAGCACCCAACTGAGACAAGGAGCTTTTTATGACACGCTACGCCCCAGTCACCCTCGCCCTGCTGCTGTCGGCCGCCCTGATTGCGCCGGCTGCTGCGCAGGACCTCACCGGCACCCTGAAGAAGGTCAAGGAAACCGGCACCTTCACCGTGGGACACCGCGAGTCTTCGATCCCGTTCTCCTACCTCGACGACAAGCAGCAGCCGATCGGCTATGCCATGGACCTGTGCATGAAGATCGTCGACGCGGTCAAGGCCGAGTTGAAACTGCCGAACCTGAAAGTGAACCTGCAGCCGGTCACCTCGAGCAACCGCATCCCGCTGTTGCAAAACGGCACCATAGACATGGAGTGCGGGTCGACCACCAACTCGGTCGCGCGCCAGCAGCAGGTGTCCTTCGGTCCGACCTATTTCGTCATCAACGTGACCGCTGCGGTGAAGAAGAACTCCAACATCGGCGCCATCGCCGATCTGAACGGCAAGACCGTGTCCACCACCTCGGGCACGACCTCGGTGCCCCTGATCAAGGGCTACGAGAAAGCCAAGCATATCGACGTCAAGGAAATCTACGGCAAGGATCACGCCGAATCCTTCCTGCTGTTGGCGGATGATCGCGCCGTCGCGTTCATCATGGACGACATCCTGCTCGCCGGCCAGATCGCCAACTCCAAGAGCCCGGCGGATTTCAAGATCCTGCCCGAGTCGCTGCGTCAGGAACCCTACAGCATGATGATCCGCAAGGACGACGCGCAGTTCAAGGCGCTGGTGGACAAGACGGTCGGCGGCGTTATGAAGTCCGGAGAGATCGATAAGATCTATGCGAAGTGGTTTACCGGCCCGGTTCCGCCCAAGGGGTTGAACATGAATTTCCCGATGACGCCCGCGATCCGCGACGCGTTCAAGAACCCGAACGACAAGGGCGTATAGACAGACTTCAGGCCAGGCATATGAAAGCCGGATCGGCGCCCACGCCCTCCGGCTTTTTTTCTGCGACACGCAGGGGGTAGAGGATGAATCTGGGAATTTTTCTTGACCAGGTACCCGACGGCGACGGAACCTGGTTGGAACTGCTGGCCTCCGGGCTGGGCTGGACCCTGGGCGCCGCGTTCTTCGCCTGGATCATGGCTTTCCTGCTGGGCTCGATCGTCGGCGTGGTGCGCACGGCGAACAAACCCTGGCTGGTGCATGCCGGCAACGCCTACGTCGAACTGTTCCGCAATATCCCGCTGATCGTCCAGTTCTTCGTCTGGTATTTCGTCGTGCCCGGCCTGATCCCGTCGGTGAAGCTCTGGGTGGTGACGCTGGACCCGACCGAGCACCAGTTCGTCACCGCCATCGTCTGCCTGGGTTTCTTCACTTCGGCGCGCATTGCGGAGCAGGTGCGCTCGGGCATCCAGTCGCTCTCGCACGGCCAGCGCAATGCCGGTTACGCCATCGGCCTGACCCAGGTGCAGACCTATCGCTACGTGCTGCTGCCCATGG
>CAYNVY010000324.1:0-3965 GCA_964400745.1 uncultured Enterobacteriaceae bacterium
AGTTCGCCGTCGTCTATCTGGAAGCGGCTCCCTGAAGCAGGCGACCCGCCCCCGGGTTTCCCCGGGAGCGGGCCATATGATCGAGCGGGGAGGGTTGGCATCGCTGAGCGGGGGAGCAGGGGCGACACCGGATATGCCCGACCATGCTCCCTCAACGACTTGCCGGCTGTGGAGGTTGCGGGTTTCCGCCGCAAAAATCGCGCTCCCCTAAGTACCTGATTTTATGGACTCAATAGCCGCCAGCCTGAGGCTGATCTCCTTGTGTAGAACGTCGTCGCGGATCCGGGGGAGCATTTTCCGGATCGCGTCGGCGTCTGCTGCCTCGAGCGCCTTCAGGAATGCCGCGATCTCGGCCTTGGTGGCGAAGCCCATGTAGGCGTCGTCGGTCTCGTGGGCGAGGCAGGCGGGCGAACTCGGCTCCTTCGACTCGTCGATCATGCCGGATATTCCGTCGGCGAACATCGCTGCGGCGACAATGATGATCGCCGAGAAGGCTTCGGACCTGATTCGCGGCAGAACAATACCAGGAGAACCATGATGAATTCCGGTATCCCACCCGGCGCGCTCGCCGGCATCCGCGTAATCGAAATGGGTCAGCTGATTGCGGGCCCGTTCTGCGGAAAGCTTCTCGGCGAGTTTGGCGCCGACGTCATCAAAATCGAACCACCCGTCAACGGCGATCCGCTGCGCCAGTGGCGCATGATCAAGAACGGCACCTCGGTCTGGTGGCAGGTGCAATCGCGCAACAAGCGCTCGATCGCGCTCGACTTGCGCAGCGCCGAGGGCCAGGACGTGGCGCGGCGCCTCGTCGCCGAGACCGACGTGCTGGTCGAAAATTTCCGCCCGGGCACGCTGGAGAAATGGGGCCTGGGCTGGGACGAACTCAGCGCGCTGAATCCGGGTCTGGTGATGCTGCGCATATCGGGCTACGGCCAGACCGGCCCCTATCGCGACCTGCCCGGCTTCGGCGTGATCGGTGAAGCAATGGGCGGTCTGCGCCACCTTACCGGCGAGCCGGGCCGCGTGCCGGTGCGCGTGGGCGTGTCCATCGGCGATTCGCTCGCCGCCCTGCACGGCACCATAGGCGTGATGATGGCCCTGTACCACCGCAAGGTGAACGGCGGCGCGGGGCAGGTGATCGATGTCGCCCTGCACGAGTCGGTGTTCAACGTCATGGAAAGCCTGATCCCGGAATACAGCGCCTTCGGCGCGGTGCGCGAAGCGGCGGGCGGCGCGCTGCCCGGCATCGCGCCCACCAACGCCTATCCCTGCGCCGACGGCTACGTGCTGGTCGCGGGCAACGGCGACAGCATCTTCAAGCGCCTGATGCAGACCATAGAGCGTCCGGATCTGGGCAACGCGCCCGATCTGGCGAGCAACGACGGCCGCGTCGCGCGGGTGGCGGAACTCGACGCGGCGATCGCAGCCTGGACGAAGACGCGTTCGACCGACGAAGTGCTCGCCGCGCTGGGGGCGGCTGCGGTGCCGGCCGGGCGCGTCTACACCGCCCGCGACATCCACGAGGACCCGCACTACCGCGCGCGCGACATGATCCTGCGCCAGGAGACGCGCGACGGCTACGCGCTCGACGTGCCGGGCGTCGTGCCCAAGCTGTCGGCGACGCCCGGCAACGTGCGTTCGCCGGCGCCGCATCTGGGCGAAGATACGGACAGCGTGATGCGCCAGATGGGCTATTCGGCGGAGGACATCGCCGCCTTGCGCAAAAAAGGAGCCATAGCATGAACAAAGAAGTCGACAAAAAGATGAACGATGGCATGAACAAAGCGGTGAACGACAGCATGAACAAAGAGGTCAACGTCAGCAAGGTCTGGAACGGCGCGCGCAAGCGCATTTTCATGCAGGAGGTCGGCACGCGCGACGGACTGCAGGTGGAAGCCGCGTTCGTGCCCACCGAGGACAAGATCGCCCTGGTCGATGCGCTGTCGGAGTCCGGCATGGCCAAAATCGAGGTCACCGCCTTCGTCTCGCCCCAAGCGATACCGGCGCTGCGCGACGCCGAGAGAGTGCTGCGCGAGATCCGGCGCGCCCCCGGCGTGGTCTATACCTGTCTGGTGCCGAACGTGCGCGGCGCCGAGCGCGCGATCGACGCGCGCGCGGACGAACTCAACCTGGTGATGTCGGCGAGCGAATCGCACAACCTCGCCAACCTGCGCATGACGCGCGAGCAGTCCTTCGCCGCGCTGTCGCAGGTGGCGGCGCTCGCGCGCGGCGCCGGCGTGGCGGTGAATATTTCGCTTTCCTGTTCCTTCGGCTGCCCGATGGAGGGCGACGTGCCCGAGCCCGTGGTGCTCGGGTGGATGCAGCGCTTCGTCGAACTCGGCGCGCGCGGCGTCACCCTGTGCGATACCACCGGCATGGCCTATCCCGGACAGGTGGCGGCGCTGACGCGCGCGGTGCGCACGCTATGGCCCGCGACCGAGCTCACGCTGCATTTTCACAACACGCCCGGCATTGGCCTCGCCAACGTGCTCGCGGCGATAGACGCCGGCGCCGTGCGCTTCGACGCGTCGCTGGGCGGACTGGGCGGCTGCCCCTATGCGCCGGGCGCGACCGGCAATGTGTGCAGCGAAGAGATCGTGCACGCGCTGGAACTGATGGGCTACGACACCCGCGTCGATCTGGGGAAACTGATCGCCGCGTCCAAAAAACTGCCGGCGCTGATCGGGCACGACATTCCGAGCCAGATCGTCAAGGCCGGACGCCGCCTCGATCTGCACCCGGTGCCCGCCGATTTCGAGGCGATACGCGAGCGCGCGCTGGCGCGCGAGGCCAAGCCGCAGAACTGATCCTCTTCCCCGGCGATTGCCTATCGAGCTTTACCTAAAGGCATTACAGCCCTACCCTCACCCCAGCCCTCTCCCGCCCAAGCGGGAGAGGGGGTTATCTCCCTCTCCCCCGGAATCGGGGGAGAGGGCCGGGGTGAGGGGGCATTCATTGCGAAGCTGCCATACATTTTCATATAACTCAATAAGCGACCCGCCCTACAGTTCCGGAACTGCACTCGCTCAAGCCGGCGGCTGCAGGAGTTCCCGGTACTTGGCGACCTGCTCGGCATAGAAATCGCGGCCGTAGGTGTCGTTGGTGACCAGCAGCGGAAAATCCTCGATTTCCAGCCTTTGTACGGCCTCTGTCTTCAGGTCTTCGTAGGCAACCACCGTGGCGCTCTTGATGCAGGCGAAGAGCGTCGCTGAAATGCCGCCGATCGCGGAGAAGCACACCGCGGTGTTGGCGGCGCAGGAGGCGCAAATGGCGGCGCCCCGGTTGCCTTTGCCGATGGCGCCCTTCACCCCGTGGTCGAACAGGACCGTGGCATAGGGGTCCATGCGATAAGCCGAGGTCGGCGCGACGACGCCGATGGCATGGCCGGGCTTGGTCGGCCCCGGGCCGCCGTAGAACACCACCTGTCCGGCGAGATCGACGGGCAGGGGCTGGCCTGCGTTCAGCAGATCGACGAAGCGCTTGTGCGCGGCATCGCGCGCCATGTAGATCGTGCCGCTCAGCAGGACTTCGTCGCCCACGTGCAACTGCTTGAGCGCTTCGTTCTCAAGTGGGGTTTTCAAGTGGAAAGTAGCCATGTGATCCCCCTTAGATTACGGCCGTCTTGCGGCGCGCGGCGTGGCATTGAATGTTCACCGCCACGGGCAGGGCGGTGATGTGGCAGGCATAGGTTTCGATTGCGACCCAGAGTGCGGTGCTCACGCCGCCATAACCCTGGGGGCCGATGCCGGTCCGGTTGATCGCTTCCAGCAGTTCCGCTTCCAGCGCGGCGATGTGCGGGCTTTCGTGGTGCACGCCGATGTCGCGCAGCAGGGCGTGCTTGGCGATTTCGGTCACCTTGTCGAAACTGCCGCCTATGCCGACCCCGACCGTCAGCGGCGGGCAGGCGCTGCCTCCGGCCGCTTCGATGGCCGAGAGGACGAATGCCTTGACTCCCTGCGCGCCCT
>CAYNVY010000325.1:0-3907 GCA_964400745.1 uncultured Enterobacteriaceae bacterium
CGTATGTTCTGCAGGAACAGGAACATCACCAGGAACACGAGCCCTACGGCCTCGAGCAGGGTAATCACCACTTCGGTGATGGAGATTTTGACGAAGCGCGAACTGTCGTACGGAATCGTGAATTTCACGCCCTGCGGGAACAGCTTGGACAACTCGTCCATGCGCTTGTGTATGGCAGCGGCGGTGGCCAGCGCGTTGCCCGTGGGCGTGAGTTGCACGCCGATGCCGGTGGAAGGCGTGCCGTTCAAGCGGGCCGAGGTCGAATAGGCCTGGGCGCCCAGTTCGATGCGCGCGACATCGCGCAGCCTTACCGTGGACCCGTCGGCATTGGCGCGCAGCACGGCGCCGCCGAATTCTTCTACCGAAGTGAACTGGCCTTTCACCACCACCGTGGCCGACACACCCTGGCCTGCGACATTTGGCAGCTCGCCTATGGTGCCGGAGGAGACTTGCGCATTCTGCGCGCGTATGGCCGCCACGACGTCCGTGGCTGAAAGATTGAAGCCCTGCAGCTTCGCCGGGTCGATCCACACGCGCATCGCGCGTTCGGTGCCGAACAGCTGCGCCTGGCCTACGCCCGGAATGCGCTGGATTTCGGGCAACACGGTGCGCGAGGCGTAATCGCCCAGCGTAATCGGGTCGTAATCGGGATTTTCCGAAGAGAGTATGGTGACGAGCAGGAAGTTCGAGCGCGACTTTTCCACGCGCACGCCCTGCTGGTTGACGACCCCCGGAAGGCGCGGCGTTGCGCGGGACAGTCGGTTCTGCACGTCGACCTGGGCCAGGTCCGGGCTGGTGCCCGGATCGAAGCTCAGCGTGATGGTGCCCACACCGTTGGCCTGGCTCACCGATTCCATGTAGATCAGTCCGGGCGAGCCGTTCATTTCGCGCTCGATGATGCTGATCACGCTGTCCTCCAGCGTCTGCGCCGAAGCCCCCGGATAGACGGCGGTAACGACGATGGACGGCGGCGCCACCGACGGATACTGCGAGATGGGCAATTGCGTGATGGCCACGCCGCCCATGACCAGGATGAACAGGGCGATCACCCATGCAAACACCGGGCGGTCGATAAAAAACTGGGCCATGAACGCAGCCCCTTACTTGCCGGCGGCGGCTGGCGCTGCCGCTTTGGACGCCGCGGCGGCAGGTTCGGCGCCGGTCTTGGGTGCGCCAGCTTTGGCCGCACCCGTTGCCGCAGCCGCAGCCGGTTGCCAGGGCACGGCTTTCACCGGCGCGCCGCCGCGCAGTTTCTGGAAACCGTCGACCATGACCTGCTCGCCGGCCTTGAGGCCTTCGAGCACGATCCATTGCCCGTCCTTCCCCGAGTCGACCTTGACCTGGCGCGGCGCCACCTTGCCGTCGGCGCCCACCACCATCACGCTGTCGCCGGTGCCGGAGCGCGTGACCGCCTGTTGCGGCAACTGGATCACTTCGTTTGCCTGCGCCTGCTGCAAGCGCACGCGCACGTACATGCCGGGAAGGAGCACGCCCTCGGGGTTGGGCAGTTCGGCGCGCAGCATGATCTGGCCCGAGGTAGGGTCGACCGTGAGATCGGCGAACAATAGCTTTCCGGCTCGCGCGTATTCGGTGCCGTCCTCCAGAACGACGCGCACGCCGGCCGTATCGGCCGCGGCGGAGCGCTTGAATTTGCCGCTCTCGACCGCCTTGCGCAGGCGCAGCACCTCCGCGGTCGATTGCGTGAAATTCACGTACATTGGATCGATCTGCTGCACCAGGGCGAGTTGCGTCGCCTCGCCTTGGCCCACCAATGCGCCTTCTGTCACCAGAGTGCGGCCGATGCGCCCGGCGATGGGTGAACTCACGCTGGCGTAGCCGAGGTTGATCTGCGCCGTCTGCAGCGCCGCGTTGGCCGCCGCGACATCGGCTTCGGCCTGCTTGTGCGCCGCCACCGCGTTGACGTACTCCTGCTTGCTGATGGCATTGGCCTCGAGCAGCGGCTTGTAGCGCTCGGCTTGCGCCGCGGCCTGGGTCAGATTCGCCTGCGCGCGCGCAAGCGACGCTTCCGCGCTTGCCAGGGAGGCGCGATAGGGTGCGTTGTCGATCTCGAACAGCGCCTGGCCGGCCTTGACGTCGCTGCCTTCGCGAAACAGTCTTTTCTGCAATATGCCCGCCACGCGCGCGCGCACCTGCGCCACGCGCGAGGCCTCCAGGCGGCCGGGCAATTCGGTGATCATGCCGACGGCGCGCGGCGTGGCGGTGACGACGCCGACCTCGGCCGCCGGCGGGGGGCCGGGCGGAGCCGCCGGTGCCTGGTCCGATTTCGTGCCGCA
The DNA here is from genome assembly GCA_964400745.1 of uncultured Enterobacteriaceae bacterium. Taxonomy (GTDB): domain Bacteria; phylum Pseudomonadota; class Gammaproteobacteria; order Burkholderiales; family SG8-39; genus 2-12-FULL-64-23. Next base: position 2,295 of record CAYNVY010000325.1, read on the forward strand.
CGCGGCGAGCAGGGCCGCGAGACATAGCGCTGCACCACTTGCGCGGGCGCGTGGGAGTACGGAGTCGGAAACACGTTGTTTCGATTCAGCCATGGATTACCTTCCGCGAGGTGCGCCCCGCAGGCAGGGGGTCATCAATCAAGAGTGTGTCTGCGCATGCCGGGGAAAAGCCCTGCCGACCCTGGCCCCGGCCGCGCGTCAGATTGTTGCGACAGTTTGTTTCGTGCGGCGCATCGAGAGGATCAGCCAAATTCGGCCCGACATTATATGCCGGAGTGCAGCGTGCATCGAAGCGGCAGCTGCAAGACTGTCGACTTACTTGTCTGCGGAAAGCCGCTTCACGCCGGCGACGAAGCGCTGCAGCGTGGTCGAGAGCACGCCGCGCGGTAGCGTCACGTCGATCAATTGAAAGCGGCCCCGCGTCCTCACCGCCTGGTCCAGCGCGGCTTTCAATTCGGCGCGCGTGCCCACGCGCACCCCGTCGCCGCCCAGCCCGGCCGCCATTTCGGCAAAGCCCCAGTGGTCGAGGTCGTTGAACGACGACTCCGGCTGGAAGGTGCGCAGCATTTCCCAGCTGGAATTGTTGAATAGCAGCACGATGGGATCCCAGCCGTAGCGCCTGCAGTTTCCCAGCTCCCACCCCGTCATCTGGAACGCGCCGTCGCCCACCAGGATCAGGGGCCGCTGCCCGGTGGCGGCCTGCAGGCCCAACCCCGCCGGGACGCCGTAGCCCATGGTCGCGTAATAGCCGGGCGCCACCAAAGCCGTGTGCTCGATCTCCATCGCCGTGAACAGGCAATCGCCCATGTCCGAGGCGATCGGCATCTTGCCGTGTTCGGCCATCAGGTCGTTGACGGCCGTGGCGATGTCGGTCGGGGTGATGCTCGCGCCGTCGCCCGGCAAGCCGCGGGGAAACACCTGAGGCTTGACCGAATGGGTCTTGCCGCTCGCCTGGGCGCGCTCCAGCATGCGATCGACCAGTGCCGCGAGCGGCAGGCGCGGATAGGTGTGATAGCCGATGGTCACCTGGCCGTCGAGCGCCTGTATGGTCTTGCGCAAATCGATCTTGGTCTCGGACACGGCGAAATTGGTGTCTCAGATGATCTCGCAGAGCAGGAACAGGCCGTCCGAGCCTTCGACCAGTTGCGTGACTTCCGGCAGGCCGGCGACGCCCATGTAGGTGCCGACCAGCGGCGCATCGTGCTCGGCGAGCAGGCCGCGGCCCATGAAGCTGGTCACCACCGGCAGACCGAGGCGGCGCGAGAGCCGCGCCACCTTTTCTTCGAGGCCGTAGCGCCGCACCTCGACGCCGGCCATCAGCACCGGCGATTTCGCCTGCGCCAGGCGCGCCAGGATTTCCGCGACGCAGGCCGTCAGCGCCTCGGCATCGACGGGCGGCGCCGCTTCGCGCAGCACCGGCGCGCAGGGCAGGTTCACCATGTCACGCGGAATCTCGATATACACCGGCTCCGAGTTGCGCAAGGCGTTGCCCAGCACGCGCGCGATGTCGGCCGGCGCGCGCGCCGCGTCGTCGAGCCTGACCTGGTCGCAGGTGATCTCCTTGAACATCTGGAACTGCGAATCCAGGGTCTTGGCCTGATGGTGCAGCAGCA
>CAYNVY010000326.1:0-3881 GCA_964400745.1 uncultured Enterobacteriaceae bacterium
TTTGGCCGCACAGCTGCCCTCGCCTTCTGGCAGCAAAAGCGTATCCGGGGTGGGCTTTATCGCCCTGGTGAACCTGGTGCGAACTGGTGATAACTAGCTGTTATTGCTGGAATAAAGCGCCCTTTACCAGTGCAGTTGTGATAGAATCACATCCACTTATTGCGGGGTCTGGAGAGGCGAAATGGAAGGTTGGAACGAGCACCCGCAGATGACTCGCTTCGAGATCGATGCCGAGCGCCGCACCAACCGCCGCCTCGCCCGTGACGAGAAGATGTGGGAGCGTGAAGAAGTCCGCTGGAACCGCGATGCAGAGCGCCGCGAGAAAGCCGAATCGATGGTCGGGCATTTGCTGAGCGGTCGGTTCTATACCTACCCCGTCGGTGGCAAGTACGTCGAGTCGGCCAGCAAGAGCGAACTGGTTGCGCTGCTGCTCAAAGGCCGCTTCGTATGAAAACCAAACACCCGGTGGATCCAGCACGTTTGTGGCGCGCCCAGCAGGTGAAAGACTTCGTCAGGCAAGCCAAGGACCGGGTCGGTGCGATGGGCTGGTCCTACCTGTCACAAGACATGCGGGAAGCCCTGGTCGCGCAGAAGGCGCTGGAAGTCGTCTCCGGAATGGGGCGCGGCGAAGTTCCGTGCGCCGCCGTGTGGTGCCTGCGCATGGATATGTTTCGCGAAGCCGGTCTGCTCGACCACAACGACTGCAACTAAGCCACCTCTCGGAGATTCGCCATGGACGCAGCAACCCTCGCCACCCAGATCAAACTGCTCCCGCGGGCGTGCGTGCTCCACGGCACTGTCGGACTGCGCCAGAAGAACAAGGGTGCCTTGAAAGGCACGACCCCGTTCTACTTGGTCAAGGACAATCCAACCGTCGACTACCGCGCCAATGGCGAGATCTCGCCCTTTGCGGCTGCTGCCGGCATCGAAGTCGTCATCCACGAACTGCCCAACAAGCTCAGCGTCTTCGCCGGCGCCCGCAAGATCAGCAACTTCGGCCAGGTCGCCTTTGGCGCCAATGGCCTCGAGCCGCGGCGTGAGCAGTACCTTGTGCTGCGCGAAGTCGGACAGATCCTCGAGCGCCTCACCGATCGCTCCCCCGTGTTCGTCGTCTCCGTCCCCATCATGTCCCCAGGCGAGTACGGCACCACCCACGGCGTCCACTCCATCGCCGCAGTCTTCGCCGCTGACGGCGCTCCACTGTGGGTTCATCCCTCTGCGATCGAAATCGGATTGCTCGCCTCGCCCTACCCGGCCACCCAAGAGCACCGCTCGCTCACCGGTACCGAATCCGCCCCCGCTGGCGCCAACAACCAGATCGCGCAGCTGCGCGACGGCTTCGCCGCTGCAGGACTCACCGGCGCGGGCCTGGAAACCGCTCTGATCGCCTCCCTGACCCCAACCATGGGCAACCAGGCCGCCGCTGCCGTCAAAGCCTTCCTGAGCGCCCCTGCTGCGCCCCAGAAGGCCGAATCCGCGCCCACCGCCAATAGCCTCAAGGCCGGCGTGCGCGATCGCATCGCCGCCGCCAAAGCCGCCACCAAGGGGAAGGGCAAGTGAAAACTGTCGCTGACGCCCGCAATGGCGATTACGTGCAGACGTGGTTTGACACCGGCGCCTTTGGAATGAACCTCCTGTACGGGCAAGTTGTGGGCGGCGGCCCCATCCTGCTCACGATCTGCTGGGAGTCCGGCATCACCCAGCGGATCAAACGGGCCCAACAGAGCGGCACCGGCTTTAGCAGCGGCGTAGTGCCCGCCAAAGATGCCGAAGCGGCCCAGGCCGCGATGCAGCGACGAACCAAGATGCTGTCTGAAAGCTCACCCCTGGACGACAAGGAGATCCGACGTGGCTGAGCGCATCGTCCAGCTGCTGCAGGATGTCATCGCCCGCGATGGCCCCGTGCCCCTCGACCTGTACCTCGACGCGATCGTCGCTGCGCTCTCGTTTGCCGGTCCGCCCCTGCAGCCCATCACCGACTACTCGGAGGACTACCAGCAAGTGCTGGTCAAATCCTCCACCGGCCGTGCCATGTTCTCCGCAGAATCGTGGGTCACCAGCCCCTGGACCTGCGTGCGCATCGACGTCCCCTCGGTCCCGATGGGCCGCCCGCGCGCCGTCACCCGCGAAGGCCGACCACCCGCCATGCGCCTCGATACCGCTTCCGCTACATTCCAGCGACGCCTGAGCAGCGCCCTGCGCGCACTCGACCTGCCCAAGCCCCCGGGACGCTGCGTCGTCCACACCGCGGCCAGCGGCAGCGCCACCGTCGTCGCCTGGCGCGACCTCGTGACCGACTACGACGGCGATCCGCCCTCCCTGCCGGGTGATATCGACAACTACAGCAAAAACGTCCTGGACGGCCTCCAGCGCGGCGCGCTGCTGGCAAACGATCGAGCCGTCATCCGGCTCTCAGGCGTCAAAGCCTCCCCGGCCGATATCGGCGCCGTCCCCACGCTCGAGGAGCGACTCCTCGCCGCCATCCACACCGCGTGCCCTCACGCCGAAACCGCCCCCATCACCGAGCTCGAGGACGTGCGCAATACCGTCGGCGCTACACGCGCTCAAATGCACACCTGGTTCCCTAGCTTCCCAGCACGCCCAGCGCGCCCACAGCGCGCCCGAAAGCAAACCGCGAGGGTTCGTGTGGCAACTGCCTCAAAAGCCGATCTGGAGGCCAAGCGCACCCATCTGTACGCCATCGCCGATGCGGATCCAGACGCCACCACCGCTCACCTCGCCAGAACCGCCGGCATCGGCCGGCAAACCGCCACCAAATGGCTCAAGCAACGGCAGATGCAGGACGCCACCGGGCAGGAAGGCCCAGGGCAGGAAGCCGCAGATCCACCGACGTCGGCCGCCGCCGGCGCCGCGGGCAACTCCAGCAGCCCGGGCACGACCAGCAGCTCGGGCAACCCGACCAGCACCAGCACGCCCGGCCGCGCCAGGCGCAAAAACAAACGCGACCTCGCACGGGAAGCCAACGCCTCCGCACGACAAGCCGCCGTCGACCAGCTCAAAGCCAAACAAACCCGCGTCCTCGAGCTCGCCAAACAAGAGCCTAAACTCTCCACCACCACCATCGCCAAACAGGCCCGCGTCAGCCGGGTCACGGCAACCAAGTGGATCAAGGAATCAAGGGCGTGAGCTTCTCTCCAACGATGAGCGAATACATGCGTCTGTGGCAACTGTACGACCAGGCGCCGTGCGACTCTGACGAAGAGGCGGATCTAGACGCGCAACTGTGGGCGCTCTGGGACCAATTGTCGCAAGATGAAAAGGATTACACCGAGACGCGCGATGCGGTAGCCAGCATCAAAGCGGCCGAGCCACACTCGCTTGCGTGATTCTACGTGGTACTGACCACGCTTCGAAAACCAAAGTGTATTTACGAGATCATGCCACCAACCGGTACCAAACCACCATTGACTAGCTTTGCGCTTCGTCTAATCGAGGCCATGACTGATGCCGGCAAGCCGCCGAGGCAACGCGGCGTCCCGGCCGAGTTGCGGAGCCGACACCGCGTTAAGAGTTCTACCGTCGCAGGTTGGCTCGACGGGAAACATATGCCAGAGCCGAGCAAGGTTATGGTTATGGCCGCGGACTATAGAGTGAACTACGAATGGCTTTATTTCGGGAAAGGTCCGAAGCACGGGGATGTCGAGCCTCAAAATGGTACGGAGACTGCAAAATCGCCGAAAGCGGCAATGGGCGACCGCATTCGCACGGCGCGCGAGAAAGCCGGACTTTCTCGGAAGGCGCTGATGCAGCGTTGCGGCTGGACGGGGGAGCCGAGCCGCATTGGCAACTACGAGCTCGGCATCAACGCCGTGTCGCTCGAAGACCTCGCGATTCTCGCTCGTTCTCTTGAGATACCGCCC
>CAYNVY010000327.1:0-3860 GCA_964400745.1 uncultured Enterobacteriaceae bacterium
GGTGCTTGCTGACCAGCTTGGTCATTTCGAACATCGACACCTGCTTCTTGCCGCCGAACACGACTTTGAGCTTGTCATCCGCGTTGATCATGCGTTTGTTCTTGTCGTCTTGCAGCTTGTTCTTCTTGATGTAGGCCCAGATTTTCTTCGTCACTTCCGTGCGGGGCTGCGCGGCGGCGCCGATTACCGCGCCCAGCGATGCGCTCGGGGTCATCGGCTTCATGAACGCCGCATTGGGCTTGCGCTTGACCTTAGCCTTGACGGGCTTTTTGGTGGCGGTTTTCTTGCTAGCGGTTTTCTTGCTAGCGGTCTTCTTTGTTGCTGCCTTTTTCTTCGTGGCCATGAATTTCCTCTCCTAAAGTGATTGACGGCGACTACGCTTGCGAAATCGTGCGGGATACGCAGCGCGAGAATGAATCAGAGTGTGCAATTTGTCAATCGGTATCGCCGGGATTTCGGGGATATTTAGCAGGGGCGGACGCATGCTTTGCGTGGTGCGCCGGTCCCCGGTCTTCTATAATCCGACCTTTCCTTTTGCGCTTCGCCCGGAACCGGCCGGTGCGCGCGGCGCCGACCACCGATGGATAACGCGAAGAAGAACGTCGCCCTGCTCGCCGGCTGCCAGGCGATGCTGTTCGTCAACAACGTCACCATGTTTTCGGTCGCTGCGCTGGCCGGACACTATCTCGCGGACAACAAGGCGCTCGCCACGCTGACTTCCACCGCCTACATCGTCGGTGCGGCGCTTTGCATGCTGCCGGCGTCGTTCTTCATGAAGCGCTTCGGGCGCAGGGCCGGATTCCAGGTTGGCACTACGATGGGCATCGCCGGCGCGGCTCTCGCCTGTCTCGCCATGTGGCGGCACAGCTTCTGGCTGCTGTGCTTCTCCATCTTCGTGCTGGGCGCGTACAACGCGTTCGGCCAGTATTACCGCTTCGCCGCGGCCGACACGGCGGACCGGGATTTCAAGGCGAAGGCGATTTCACTGGTGATGGCGAGCAGCATCCTAGGCGGCATCATCGGGCCGGAGTTGAGCAAGTACACCAAGGACATGTTTGCGATTCCCTTTCTCGGCGCCTATGCCTCGCTGATCCTGTTCTGCCTCGTCACGCTGGGATTTCTCGCGTTCATCCGCATTCCCTCGCCGACCGAGGCGGAGCGCAAGGAACCGGCGCGCCCGCTGTCCGTCGTCATGTCCCAGCCCAGGTTCATCGTCGCCGTGATGAGTTCTGCCATCGGCTACGGCATCATGAGCCTGATGATGACGGCGACGCCGCTGGCGATGAGCTTCTGCGGCCATCCCTACAATTCGGCCGCGTTCGTCATCCAGTGGCACGTGATCGGCATGTTCGCGCCCTCGTTCTTCACCGGCTCGCTGATCAAGCGCTTCGGCGTGCTGAACGTCATGTTCTGCGGCATGCTGCTCGAGGCGGCCAGTGTGGCCGTGGCGATTTCCGGATTGGAGGTGGCGCATTTCTGGTGGGCCCTGGCCCTGCTCGGCGTAGGCTGGAATTTTCTCTACGTCGGAGGCACGACGCTGCTCACCGATTGTTACCGCCCGTCGGAGAAAGCCGGGGCGCAGGGCATGCATGACTTCCTGGTGTTCGTCACCACCGCTACCTCCTCCTTTTCGTCGGGCCTGCTGATCAATCGCAGCGGCTGGGAAACGCTCAATTATGCAGCCCTGCCTTTCCTCGCGCTGATCGGCGCGGCGATCGTCTGGCTCGCGCTGCGACAGCGGCGTGCGGCCGCGGTCTGACGCTCGTTGTTTGACGCTCGCTGTCTGACGGTCGTGGTCTGACGTTCGTGGTCTGACGTTCGTGGTCTGACGTTCGTGGTCTTTGTTTGGTTTCTTGTTGCATTGAGTGAAAGGATGAGCATGGCAGTCGATCCGCAGATGCAGGGAGTCCTGGACAGGATAGCCAAGGCCGGATTGCCTCAGTTTCACACGGTGAGCGCGGACGAGGCGCGCCGGCTCTACCGCGAATCGCGCGCGGCGTTCAGTCCTCCCGCCCCCGAGGTGGAAGAGGTGCGCGACGCCGTCGCCGACGGCCCGGGCGGACCGATTCCGCTGCGGCTGTATCGGGGCCTGGGCACCGAGGCGGGCGCGCTGCTGCCCGCGCTGGTGTTCTTCCACGGCGGCGGCTGGACCATAGGCGACCTGGATACGCACGACGTCGTTTGCCGCACGCTCGCGAACAAGGCGCGCTGCGCGGTCGTCGCGGTCGATTACCGCATGGGGCCGGAGCACAAATTTCCGGCGGCGGTGGAAGATTGCATTGCCGCAACACGCTGGGTGGCGGCGCAGGCGGCTGCGATCGGCGTGGATGCGGCGCGCATCGCCGTGGGCGGCGACAGCGCCGGCGGCAACCTGGCGGCGGTGGTGGCGATCGCCCTGCGCGACGCGGGCGGGCCGCCGCTCGTCTTCCAGGCGCTGGTGTACCCGGCTACCGACCAGCGCATGGACAGCGAATCGCACAGCCGGTTGAGCGATGGCTATCTGCTCACGCGCAACAACATGCTCTGGTTCCGCGGCAATTACCTGGAACCCGGGCAGTACGAGGACTGGCGCGCGTCGCCGATCCGCGCAGTCGATCTTGCGCGCCTGCCGCCGGCGCACATCATCACCGCCGGCTACGACCCGCTGCTGGACGAAGGCAGGGCTTTTTCCGACGGCCTGGTCGCGGCCGGCGTGCCGGTGCTGTACGAATGCTTCGAAGGCATGACGCATGGCTTTCTCACCATGGGCGGCGTGGTGGCCGCCGCGAACCATGCGCTGTACCGACTGGCGCAAAGCCTGGCGCAGGCGTTCAAGCAAAAGCAAGTCAAGTAGAAACCTGTTGTAAAAATGAATTTTGCAACGACCAAGACAGGGGAGCATGAGGGGAGATCCCCCAAGGGGACTTCCTTCGGGGCGTATCCCCTCATATTGAAACAACCTCTAAGGGGCTCTGGCGCCGGCGCCTTGTGGGCGGCGCCTAGGCGCCCAGGTAGGCGCGTTTGACGTGGGGGTCGTCGAGCAGGGCTTCGCCGGTGCCGGTGAGGGTGACGCTGCCTTGCTCCAGCACGTAGGATCGATCCGAGAGTTCCAGCGCCGCGAGCGCGTTCTGCTCGACCATCATCACCGTCACGCCTTCGGCGCGGATCTGACGGATGATGTCGAAGGTGTGTTCCACCGTATTGGGCGCGAGGCCCAGAGAGGGTTCGTCGAACATGACGAGCTTGGGCCGCGACATCAGCGCGCGCGAAATGGCGAGCATCTGCTGCTCGCCGCCGGAGAGCGTGCCCGCGGCCTGGGCGCGCCGCTCGCTCAGGATGGGAAAGCGCTCGTAGATGCGGCGTATGTCGGCTTCGATGCCGCCGGTGTCGTGCCTGAGGTAGCAGCCCATCTCCAGGTTCTCGCGCACCGTCATGTAGGGAAACACCCGCCTGCCCTCGGGGCAGTGCGCGATGCCGAGTTGGAGCACGCGCCGCGCTGTGGCGCGGGTGATGTCTTCGCCCTCGAACACGATGCGCCCGGCGCTGGGCGCCAGCACGCCCGATATCGCTTTCAGCGTGGTCGTCTTGCCCGCGCCGTTGGCCCCGATCAGGCTGACCAGTTCCCCCTTGCGCACCTCGAGCGAGAGGCTGCGCACCGCAGCTACTTTGCCGTAGCGGCACTCGAGCGCTTCGACGCTAAGCACGGCTTTCCGCCTCCACCGTACGCGCGTACCGCTCGCCGAGGTAGGCGCGGATCACTTCGGGGTCGCGCTGGATCTGCGCCGGCGTCCCGCTCGCGATCACGCGCCCCTGGCTCAGGCACACGATGCGGTCGGACACGCCCATGACCATTTTCATGTCGTGCTCGACCAGCAGCACGG
>CAYNVY010000328.1:0-3832 GCA_964400745.1 uncultured Enterobacteriaceae bacterium
CCGGCGTGACCCTTGACCCCACCAAGGTTGCCAACGACTTCTTCGCCGCTGGCGCGGTCGTTACCCTTTCCGGCATTGACACACCCGAGGGTCAGGTTGTTCCAGGGCAGTTGCAGGCGCGTGACGTGGCCGCTGAGCACGGTGACGCCGTACCAGGTGCCGGGGGCCGCCGCCGTACCCCAGTTGGTTTTGACGTACCAACTGGCGCCGCCGGCGCTCTCGTACAGGGCTTGCAGCGCCAGACATTCCTCCGGTGGCAGGGCGCCGCAGGCCCAGGCGCCAAGGATCGGCGTGCCAAGGTCCGGCGTCTCGCCCGCAGGCGTTTCGCCCGCCCGAGGACAAGGTCAACGTGCTGCAGGTGCGGCTGCCGACCAACTTCAAGTCGGCCCGCTTCGACTCCGACGCGAACACCGCCATCCTGCGCCAGCTGGAAGCCGACATCGAAGCCGTGCGCTTCGACGTCGGAGGCGACAAGATCGAATTGCCGGTGAAGCTCAAAGTGCACGATTCCATTTTCGTGCCGCTGGCGAAATGGAGCATGCTGCTGTCGGGCAACTATCGCTGCGTGCAGAAGGACGGTATGGTGCCGATCAAGGAAGCGGTGCACGGCGACATCGAAGCCTCGCGCTCGGTCTACACCTGGGTGGCCAAGCTGTGCATGTCCCTGGGCGCGGCGGAGAAAGACCTGGTGCCGTTCGACAAATACGCCGCCGCGGCGCAATCGCTAGGCAGCCCGTCTTCGGCGGCGCGCGCCCTGGCTGCAGGCGCACAGAACATCGAGCGCGTCGACCGTCTGGTGCAGACCATCGCCGCGCAAAAAGGCATGCAGAATCCCGTGGTCGACCGCACCGTCGCGCTGGTCGACGGCTGGCTTGAGAAGAACCGCAGCAAAGCCTGAGGGGAAGATTCTCTCCTGCAAGAAACTCGGGAACTCAGCGATCTTTGTACGGGTTCTCGAGTCTTTGTACGAGTTCTGAAAGGACTGAGCGGAACTGAGATTCGTCGCAACCCATCAGCACCGCGTCCTCTAGCGCGTCCTGACACAGCTGCTGGATTTCCTCGAGATTTTCACGCAGCACTTTGAGCTTTTCCACGCAGGCCACGACCTCGCCCTGCGGCGAGCGCCATACTGGTTCCGAAACTTTTGTCATGCCGAAGTTTATCAGGCTGCGTCGAGGAAGCCATCTCCCGCCCCCCGAGTTTGAAGCGCGCCTAAGCCGCCTTGGCCACGCCGGTCGCGTCGAACACGCCTTCGAACAGAATAGTGCTCAAATAACGCTCGCCGGAATCAGGCAGCACGACGACGATGGTCTTGCCCGCGTGCTCCGGCCGCTGCGCCAGCCGGACCGCGACCGCGGCGGCGGCACCGCAGGAGATGCCGGCCAGGATCCCCTCCTCGCGCGCGAGCCGGTGTGCGAACTGGATCGCCTCTTCGTTCGACACCTGTTCGATCGCATCCACCAGCGACAGGTCGAGCACATCCGGCACGAAGCCCGCGCCTATGCCTTGAATCTTGTGCGGCGCAGGCTTCAAGGGCTGACCCGCACGTCGTTGCGTGAGCACGGGGCTCGCAACCGGTTCGACCGCAACCGAGGTGATCTTCTTGCCACGCGTATTCTTGATGTAGCGCGAGATGCCGGTGATGGTGCCGCCGGTTCCGACGCCGGACACCAGGACATCGATGGCGCCCTCGGTGTCGTCCCAGATCTCGGGGCCGGTCGTCGTCTCGTGGATGGCGGGGTTGGCCGGGTTCTTGAACTGCTGCAGCAAGACGTACTTGCCGGGGTCAGAGGCCGCAATCTCCTCGGCCTTGGCAATCGCGCCGCTCATGCCCTTGGCGCCTTCGGTGAGCACCAGTTTCGCGCCGTAGGCGATCAGGAGCTTGCGCCGCTCCAGGCTCATGGTCTCGGGCATGGTCAGCGTCAGCGGAATGCCGCGCGCCGCAGCAACAAAAGCCAGTGCAATGCCGGTATTGCCGCTGGTCGGCTCGACCAGTTCCTTGCCCGGTCCGAGCAGGCCGCGCTTTTCCGCGTCCCAGATCATAGCCGCGCCGATGCGGCACTTGACCGAGTAAGCCGGATTGCGCCCCTCGATTTTCGCCAGCACCGTGGCTTTGGCGCCGTCGGTGATCCGGTTCAGCTTGACCAGGGGCGTGCGCCCTATGCTCTGCGAGTTGTCTTCGTACCATTTGGTCATGAGGCTCTCCTTGCGTATGGTTGGCCGGCCGTGCACGCGAATGAAGCGGGATGCATGGCGTTCGATGTTCGGCGGCCGGACAAACTGTACCCCGCAGGCGCGGCTTAGCAAACAAACCAATTGTTATGCGTTTATTCCCAAACGATATTTACGGAGGTCCGAATCGTGTTATTCGGAATTATAATGTCCCCGGCGCGTTGTCGCGCGCGCCCGCTCCGGAGCCGGCATCCAGAGTCCGTCTGTCGCCACCGTCTGTCGCCAACTCTTGTATGGAAGTAGCTCCAGAGTAGCTTCGATGGATTGCGCGCCGCCTGCGCTACACCGAGCGCCTGCTCATCTGTGCCCCTATGACCCCGGCGATCACCAGCGCGCCGCCGAGGAGTTGCACCGGCGTCAGTCCCTGTCCGAGCAGCAGCCAGCTGCCGCCGATGGCGACTACCGGTTCGAGATTCATGGCGAGACCGGTGCGCAATGGGCCGATGCGCGTGGCCGAGGTGAACAGCGCCACCAGGCCGATGGCGTAGAGCACGCACACGCCCGCCATCGCCCACACTCCGGGCGCGCTCTGCGGCCACGCGAGCGCATCGCCCGAGAGCGTGCCTGCGGCCAGCACGGCCGAGGTGCTGGTCATCATCCAGAAGGTGCGGTTCCTGGCGTTGATATGGCTCATGCGGTGGGTCGATACCACCAGCACGCCGGCAGTCACGGCGGCGGCGAGGATGGCGTAGCCTATGCCCTTCGCATCCACCGATTCCGGCGACGCGCCTGTGGCGAGCGCGAGCCCGGCCAGCGAGACGAGCGCGAACAGCAGCGTGCGCCCGGACAGGCGCTCGAACCCGACCAGCGCGCCGAACACGCCGATGACCAGCGGATTTACGTAGAACACCAGGATCGCGAGCGGCACGCGCAGGATCTCGATCGCCTTGTAGAACGAGAGCACGCCCAGGGCGAAGAACAGGCCCAGGCCCAGCAGCAGCGCGCGTTCGCGCCCAGTCGTGTGTTGCCCTTGTCCGCCGATGCGCAGCGCGATGCCGATGGCCAGGGCGGCAAAGGCGCAGCGCACGGTAACGACGGTCGCGGCGTTGCTGCCATCCTCGAACGCGATGCGCGCCAGCACCACGGCCAGGCCGTAGACCAGGGCGCAGGTGAGGACGGGGCGGTAATCGGAAAAGCGCAAGCGCACAGACCCTCAGTCGTGCCCCGGCGCGGGATGCCGCCGCCGGTTCACGGGCGCAGTCTTCGATGCGAATGGGTCATTGCTTGTGCGGCGCTTGCTGATGGCACAACTGGTGTGCTTCTCGCTCCAGCGGATCGCGCAGGCGCAGCGACTTTGCATGCCGCTTGGTGATCAGCGGATAGTGCCGCGCGGCATCCAGGGCCCAGCCCAAATCCCAGCAACTCTTCTTTTGCGTCACCCAGGTCTTGGTGTCCAGGCGGCGCAGGTCGAACGCGGCCGAATAGCTGCGCAGTGTCTTCTGGTGGCGCTTGTTGCAGTACTCGTGGAAATAGGACATGGCGAGTTCGCGCAGGCTGCGATACACCGGATCGCGCCAGCGCAGTATCGGATGGTTGGTCTTGGAGATCGCGCCCCAGCAGCCGTTGCGCCTGAACAGGGTCACGACGTGGTCGTAGTCGC
>CAYNVY010000329.1:0-3817 GCA_964400745.1 uncultured Enterobacteriaceae bacterium
GCAGATCTTCTGGCCGTAGTTGAGCACGATGCAGCGCTCGGTGATGCGTTCGATCACGTTCATTTCGTGCTCGATGATGATGATGGTGAGGCCCGGCATGTGCTCGCGCACCACCAGAATGTCGTCCATGAGTTCGCGCGTCTCTTCGTGCGTCATCCCGGCCGAAGGCTCGTCCAACAGCAACAAAGACGGCTGGCTGATCAGCGCACGGCAGATCTCGATGCGACGCCGGTCTATCATGTTGACGCTGCCCGCGGCCTCGAACAGCTTTCCGGCCAGCGAAGCGCTGAAGGTCTTCACCAGTGCGTGCGCTTCGACGTGATGCGCCTCGAACTGCCGCCGGAACGCGTTGCGGCGGAACAGATTGAACCAGAGGCTGTGATCGAGGCGGCGATGGTTGCCTATCATGAGATTGTCGAAAATCGACAATGGCAGGCAGAGGCGCGAACGCTGGAAGGTCCGCGTGACGCCGGCGCGGTAGATCTCCTGCGCCTTCATCTGCGTCAGGTCCTGCCCGCGGTAATCCACCCGTCCCTCGCTCGCCTGGTAGATGCCTGTAATTACGTTGAAGAAGGTGGTCTTGCCCGAGCCGTTGGGCCCGATCAGTCCGAGCACCTCGCCCGCGTTGACGCTCAGGCTGAGTTGATTCAGCGCCACGAGGCCGCCAAAGCGCATGCTCAGGTTATCGCAGGCAAGCAAAACGCTCATGGCTTCCAGCCGGGAATATAGTTACGCACCTGGCGCGGTATCAACCCGTCCGGCTTGAACAGCAGGATCAGGATCACCAGCGCCGCATACAGGAGCAGCCGGTATTCCTGGATGAACTGCAACTTCTCCGGCAGGATCAAGACGATGGCCGTCGCGACCGTCAGCCCCCAGGGATTGCCGATCCCGCCGAGGATCACGATGGAAACCAGGATCAGCGAATCGCCGAAGGTGAAGCTGTTGGGAGCGACGAAGCCGGTCATCATGGCGTACACGGATCCGGCCAGGCCTGCGAGAAAATTGCCCAGCGTGAACGCGGCGATCTTCCAGCGCGCGACATCGATGCCGAAAGCCGCGCAGGCCGTCTCGTCCAGTCGCACCGCATCCAGGTTGAGCCCGATCCAGGAGCGCTCCAGTCGCCGCACCAACATGAAAGCCACGGCTGCCATGACAAGCGCGAGCAGGACGTAGTTGACGTAGAACGACAGTTCGAGTTCGCCGAGTTGCACGCTGTCGTTCAGCTTCCAGCCGAGAATCTCCATCCCCTGGACTTTCATGCCCTGCGGCCCGCCCAGGGTATCGTTCACTTCCAGGAATACCCGGAACAGGATGCCGAACGCGATGGTGATCAGCGCGGCGTAATGTCCGTAAGTGCGCAGCACGGGCAAGATCAACAGGGAACCGATGCCGGCCGCCATCAAACCGCCGACGAGTACGATCAGAAGGTGCGGCAGCGCAGTGTGATTGGTCAAAACGGCGGATGTGTAGCAGCCGATGCCGAAAAAAGCGGCGCCGGCAAAATTGACCACGCCGGCGTAACCGAATTGCAGGTTCAGGCCCAGACACACGACGACGTAGAGCAGCACCGTCGCCAGCATCAGCAGCGGGAAATGGCTGTCGTAGAACGCCGCCATGACGGCGAGCACCCCGACAATCACCGCGGCATGCGCCTTGCTGCCGTGCGCGGCGAAGGATCCCGCCGCAAGCGCATTCCAGCCGAAGCGCGCGAGCAGCAGCATGACCACGATGGCACCGGCCGTGAGCCCCATCACGGCGGTCTGGCTCTCCGCGTGCAGGAACATCACCGCGAACAGGCTGAGCGCCGCCATGCTCGCGATCGCGGGGAACGGAGACTGCGCGCTTAAAAGCCGCTTCATACGCGCTCGCTCTTTTTCTCTGCGATCAGGCCGGTCGGCCGCCAGGCCATGAACACGATCACCACCGCAAACGCGAACACGTCCTTGTACGCGGTCGAGGTGCCGGGAAACAGGGCTGGCAGCGTAACCGCGCCTATGCTTTGCAGGGCCGAGAACAGAAAACCGCCGAGAATGGCGCCGTAGATGTTGCCCAGGCCGCCCAATACCGCGGCGGAAAAGCCAATCACGCCCAGCAGCAAACCGATGCCGAAGTTGATCTCGTTGTAGTACAGGCCGTTCATCAGCCCGCCCAGGGCCGCCATGCCCGATCCGATGGCGAAAGTGAGCAGGACGATGTACTCGAAATTGATGCCCATGATGCGCGCCGTTTCGGCGTCCTGGGCCACGGCGCGAATCGCCAGGCCCAGTTTGGTGCGGGTGATAAGAAGATGCACGGCGACGATGGCGGCCAGCCCGGCCAGCAACAGGATCATGCTGTCGGCGCGCAAGGTGAAGCTGCCGAAGGCGAGGGAATCGTCAGGCAGAAGGCGCGGAAACGGTTTCGGGTTGGAGCCTTGCGGATAGAACAGGCGCACGCCCTCGCGCAGCACCGTGCCCAGCATCAAGGTGATCAGCAGCGTGTTCAGCGGCGGTGCCAGCCGCAGCGGCAGCACCAGGTACTTGGCGATCAGCGCGCCCAGCAGCGCCATCGCCAGTGTCGCCACCAGGGTCATGATCAGCAGTTGCGCCAGCGGCGCATCGATCCCTATCGCCTGCAAGCCGATGTAAGTCGCGAGCCCGGTAAAGGCGCCGACCATGAGCACATCGCCGTGGGAGAACTTGATCACGTCGAGCACGCCGAAGAACAGCGTGAATCCTACGGCCACCATGGCGTAGATCATGCCCAACATTAACCCGTTGAAAACGTACTGGCTGAGAAGGCCGAAGGTCATGAATACTGGCTGGTAAATGAAATGAAAGCGGGGACGAGGCGAATGAAAAGGCCGGGGGACGCCCTCCCCAGCCCCGCCTGCCCGGTCCCGTGGACTTTACTGCCCCTTCAGCTTGCGCTTGCCGGAACCGTACTCGCTGTCTTCCCACACCACCCATTTGCCGTCCTGCACCACGTACTTGGTGATGAGCGGCACGATGTTCTGTCCGTGGTCGTCGAAGGTGATCTTGCCGATGATCGAATCGCGGTCCTTGGTCTTCCTCAGTTCCGCCGTCACTTTTTTGCGATTGGGGCCGACCTTTTCGATCGCATCCATCAGCAGGTTCGCCGCAGCGAACGCAAACGGACCATAGGCCTCCGGCGGTTCATTGTATTTTTGCTGGGAATACTTGCCGGTAAAGAACAGGCCCCCGGGAAGCTTCTCCCAGGGCGCGCCTTCGATAAAGGAAAGCGAACCCTCAGCGAGCGTCTTGCCCAATCCTTCGACGAACGCATCCGACTTTATGCCCGAAGTGCCTTCGAACACCGCGCTCATTCCGAGTTTCTCCATTTGCGAGCGGATACGCACGCCCAGCGGCGTGAGGCCGCCGAAATAGATCACATCGGGCTTGAGTTCCTTCGCTTTGGTCAGTTCGGTGGTGAAGTCCTGCTGGTCGGCGGTGACGCCGAAGGTGCCCACGATCTGCCCGCCGCTCTTCTTCAGGTACTCGCTGAAATACTGGTTGTGTCCCTTGCCGTAGTCGGTGGTGTCGTGGATGACCACCCATTTCTTGTATTTCAGCCCGGTCATGAATTTCGCCGCGACCTCGTTCTGGTTGATCATGGTGCCGTTGACGCGGTGGATTTCGGGATGTTTGTGCCCGTAGGTCACCGATGGAAGCACCGCGCCCCAGACGATCACCGGCAAGCCGAACTTGTGGTAGGTGTCGACGGTGGCAACCGCGGTCACCGAGCAATAGTGCGTCACACCGCCGATGATCGAATTGTCGGCCGCCGCCTTGGTCGCCATCTGCACCGCGATGTT
>CAYNVY010000330.1:0-3799 GCA_964400745.1 uncultured Enterobacteriaceae bacterium
CCTCCGGCCGCTTCGATGGCCGAGAGGACGAATGCCTTGACTCCCTGCGCGCCCTCGCCGGGCAGCAGAAATTTCATCGTGCCCCAGTTTTCGCTGCCGCCGCCCTTGGGCATGACCGTGAGCCTGATGCCGGCGCCTGGCACGATATCCGTATGCAGGACGGCCGGCGTGTTGTCGTTGCTGTTGACGCGCAGCAGCGGGTCGGTCACGACCGATTTGCGCATATAGCCTTCGGCGTAGCCCTTTCTGACGCCGGCTTGTATCGCCTCGCGGTAGTCGCCGCCGACGATATGGATTTCCTGCCCCACCTCGGCGTAGACGATGGTGAGCCCGGTGTCGTGGCAGTAGGGTACGTTCTTCTCCCGGGCGATCCGGTCGTTGTCGATGAGTTTGATCAGGACGGATTTTCCGAACGGCGAAACCTCCTTGCGTTCCGCTTCATGAAACGCCTGAACCACGTCCGCCGGCAGTTCGTGGCAGGCGTCTATACATAGCCGGGCCACGGTATCGCTTATTTCACTGGCTTCGATTTCGCGCATGTTTCACCTTGCAGTTTGAATTGATTGGCCAAGAAGTCTAGAAAATTCGTTGATCAGGTTCGACTTCCTCTCGAATCCGAACCCCGGCGCATCGGGCACGCGCACGCTGCCATGTTCGACGAGCGCGTCGTCGGTGAATCCGCCCATGGGCTGGAACACGTCGGGATAGACCTCGCAGCCGCCCAGGCCCAGGCCTGAGACTACATGCAGGCCTATGAGCTGTCCGCTGTGCGGAAACGCCTGGGCGCGGTCGAATCCGCGCGCTTCCATTTCGCCTATCATCCTGGCGTATTCGGTGATGCCGTAGCTAAGTCCCGGGTCCATCTGAAAGATGTCCAGAGCGCGGCGCATGCCGCCGAACAAGACGAGATTTTTCGCGTCCTGGCGCGAGAACAGGTTCTCGCCCGTCGCAAGCGCGCCCTGGTATGCGGAGGCGAGGGCGCCGTTGAGTTCGAAGTCCAGGGGATCGCCGGCCTCTTCGTACCACATCAGGCCGTAGCCTTCGATCGCGCGGGCGTACTCCAGCGCCTGCGCGAGAGCGAAGCGTCCGTTCGCATCGACGGCGAGATTGTTCCCCGCGCCGGCGACGCCGAGCGCGGCTTCGATGCGCTGCAGATCGGCCGCCAGAGGCGCGCCGCCGATTTTGATCTTGAATCGGGTAAAGCCCTGCGCCTGATAGCCGGCGATTTCATCGGCCAGACGGGACGCGCTCGCGCCCTCGTAGTAATACCCGCCGGCCGCGTACACCGAAACACGCGCCGCGCGATCCGCGCGACCGAAATGGCGCGCGATGGTCTGGCTCACCGGTTCGTCGTTCAGCTTTGCGTTCAGATCCCAGACCGCGAGTTCGAGCGCGCTTGCGGCCTGCGCACGATCGCCGTGGCCGCCGGGCTTTTCGTTTTGCAGGGCGCAGGCGAGGACCTTTTCCGGGCTGAGCAGCCGGCCGCATTCCTGCAGCAAGCTTTCCGGCGGCGCGCTCGTCAGACGCGGAATCATGCGGCTGTTGATGATGCCGCTCTGCGCGTATCGGCCGATCGAATTGAAGGCAAGGCCCACGGCCGGTCTGCCGCCGATGCTGCGGTCTGTCACGAGCGCGAGGACGGAAACGGTGTGGGAGGAGAAATTCACGAGCGCGTTGGAAATATTGCTTTGCAGGCGCACGGGTGTTTCGAGGATATCGAGGATTCTCAAGCGTTCCTCTTAGTGACGGGCATCAGGGGCGGGCATCAGGGGCGGGCATCAGGGACGGTTGGCTGCGCTCAGTAGAAGGATTTCTCCTCCAGCGTCAGCAGCGGGAACGCGCCCAGAGTCTGCGACGGCTCGACCGCGGGCGCCGGATGCAGATAGGAGCGGTCGAATTCGGTCCAGGTGTTGACCCCCAAGAGGCCTAAGCAGGTGCGGACCTCGTGCTCGAGAATCTCGAGCATGCGTACCAGGCCTGCCTGGCCGTCCGCTGCCAGGCCGATACATTGCATGCGGCCCAGGCCGACGAGGTCGGCGCCGGCGGCGAGGGCCTTGACGATATCGGTGCCGCGATTGAATCCGCCATCGACGATGATGCGCGCCCGCCCGCCGACCGCCGCAACGATTTCAGGCAGGACGTCCATCGTGCCGCGGCCATGGTCGAGTTGGCGTCCGCCGTGGTTGGAGACGTAGATCACCTCGACGCCGTGCTCCAGCGCGAGTTGGGCGTCTTCGGCGGTCGCGATCCCTTTCAGTATCAGCGGAATCGGGAACTTCGACTTAATCCGCGCCACGTCTTTCCACGTGAGTTTTGCCTGAAATTCGCGTCCCGGCACGTTGTCGCGGCGAATATTGCGTTTGGCGAGGTCGCGCTCGCGCCGGCTGTAGTAGGCGGTATCCACCGTGAGGCAAAACGCGGCATAGCCCGCGGCGATCGCGCGCGCCGCCATTTCGTCGACCCAGGCGGCGTCGCCGTGCACATAGAGTTGGTAGATGCGCAGCGCCTCGGGCGCCGCCTGCGCCACGGCTTCGAGGCCCGGTTCGCACACCGAGCTCAGCATGTGCGCGATGCCGAATGCCTCGGCCGCCTTGGCCGCGGCGCTGCCGGCCTCGGCCGTGAACAGCTCCAGCGCGCCGACCGGGGCAAGCACGAGAGGCAGGCGCAGTTTGCGTCCCAGGAACCGGGTCGACGCATCGACGCCGCTCACGTCGCGCAGCACTCGCGGCCGGAACGCGATCGAATCGAGCGCGAGCCGGTTGCGCCTGAGCGTGGTTTCGGTCTCGGTGCCGCCGACGATATAGTCCCAGCTGTCGTGATTCAGTTTTTGCCGGGCTTTCTTGATCAGTTCGTGCAGCGTCAGAAACGGTGATGCATTCATCGTGGCCTCGAGGAGAATAGGGATGGCGCGTGCGCAGACACGGACAAGAGCGTGATCATGCGCATTCGAACCCGGAAAATGGGCTTGATACCGGCGGTAGTCAGGTCGATCTTCTTCTGCAGACTCAATCCGCCTTCACGTTGGCGCGGCGCGCCGCCTCGGCCCATTTGACGATTTCGGCGTTGACGAATTCGCTCCACTCCTTCGGCCCGCGCCCGTCGACCGTCATGCCCCGGTCGAGAACGCGTTCACGCATCAGCGGATCGCCGAGCGCCCGGCGCACGTCGGCGCCGATCTTTTCGACGATGTCGTTGGGTGTCCCCTTGGGGACCACGATGCCGGCCCAGCCCACGCCTTCGAAGCCGGGATAGCCGAGTTCCGCGACGGTCGGCAGATCGGGCATCTGCGGCACGCGCTGCAAGGTGCCTATGGCAAGGGCCTTCATTTTGCCCGACTTGATATGAGGCGATGTCGCGGCGAGGCTGTCCACCAGTATCTGGATCTGCCCGCCCAGCAGATCGGTGACCGCGGCGGCGCTGCCCTTGTAGTTGATCCCGACCATGTCGACCCCGGTGGTGGATTTGAACAGTTCACCGGTGAGATGCTGCGTGTTGTTGACGCCGCCGTAGCCCACGTTGAGCTTGCCCGGCGCCTTCTTCGCTGCGTCTATCAGTTCCTTCAGCGAGTTGTAGGGCAGGGCAGCATCCGCGACGATGATCATCGGAATGATGACTCCGCCGCTGACCATGACGTAGTCCTTGACCGGATCGTAGGGCAGCTTGGAGAAGACCGCGGGGGTCACGGCGAGCGTCCCGCTGGTGCCGAAGGTGATGGTATAGCCGTCCGCCGGCGCATCGCGCCCCGCCACCATGCCCTGGACGCCGGGGCGATTGTCGACGATCACCTGCTGCCCCCAGG
>CAYNVY010000331.1:0-3787 GCA_964400745.1 uncultured Enterobacteriaceae bacterium
TCGCGCACGTTGATGTCCCAGCGGAACAGCACCACCGACCAGAAAGCCGGTTCCACCTGCGGCCAGTAGCCCTTGGTCAGCACCGAGATCCAGGGCGCGCCCGCGGCCTGCAGCGCCTCGATCGGGCCGCGGTTGGCCTCCTCCAGCGCTTCGCCCACCAGCTTGCCGACGAAGCCGATGGAGCGAAACGCGATCGCCAGCGTGCCGGCGAGCGCGCCCGGACCGAAGATGCCGACGAACAGCAGCGCCCATACCAGCGAATTGACCGAGCGGCTGGACACCAGCAGCAGTTTGGCGAAGTAATTGAGCGGCTTGCTCGGCGTGACGTTGTTCGCCGCCAGGAGGCCGATCGGAAGCGCCATGATCACCGCGAGGATGGTGCCGAGCGAAGCGATGTGCAGCGTGTCCATGAGCGCGTCGTGCACGCCCTGGGGATAATGGTAGAACGCGATCGGCCACATGCGCCTGAGCAGGTCCTGCATCTGTTCCGGCGCGTCGTAGAGAAATTCGGGAATGATTTCCACCGTTCGCGCCGAAGCGACGATGGCGACGACCAGCGCCAGGTAGACGGCAAAGCGCGCCAGGCGCTGCGCCGGCGTGAAGCGGCGCCAGGTCTTGATGTCCGCGGCTCGGAGCGCTGAGCTCATTCCTCGTCCACCTTGCCGCGCTCGAGGAACACCGCGCGCACCCAGCCTGCCAGCACTTCGCCCGCCATGATCATGCCGATGATGCACAGCAGAATCGCGCAGACGAAGTCGTAGTCGAAGCGCTGGAACGCCGCGAACAGCGTGCCGCCTATGCCGCCGGCGCCGACGATGCCGACCATGGTCGAATTGCGCAGATTGGAGTCGAGCTGATAAGTGGCGAAGCCGATGAAGCGCGAGAACACCTGCGGCAGCACGCCGTAGGCGATGACGTTCATGAACGGCGCGCCGGTGGCGCGCACCGCCTCCACCTGCTTCAGCGAAATTTCCTCTATCGCCTCGGCGAACAGCTTGCCGATGAAGCCGATCGACGCCACCACCAGCGCGAGTATGCCTGCGAGGGCGCCGAAGCCCACCGCCTTGACGAACAGGATCGCGACGATCACCGGGTGAAACGAGCGGCACAGGGCGATGCACATGCGCGCCGGCCAGGTCGCCCACACCGGCATCAGGTTTCGGGATGCGAGCAGGCCCAGCGGCAGCGAGATCAGAATGCCCAGGCAGGACGCGAGGATGGCGATCTCCAGGCTTTCCGAGAGGCCTTTCACCAGGCTGTCGGGCTGCGCGATATTCGGCGGCAGCATGCGGCCGATGAACTTCGCCCCGTTGTCGAGGCCGACGACGAAGCGCGCCCAGGTGATTTCCAGGCGCGACGCGGCATAGACGATGTAGGCGGCAAGGGCGATCCAGCCGGCGCGCGCCCAGAGGCTGGTCTTGAACGGATTGGCCCGCGGATTGGTCCGCAATTGCGTGCCTGTCGCGCTCATCGGCCGGCCTTGCCCGCAAGCGCAAGCTCGGCGCGCATCATTTGCACGTCCTTTGGGTGTAGGTGCGCTCCAGGCTCCTGCCGTTGCTCTCGACTAGCACCCCGAACCCGCCCTTGAGATCGCTCGCGACCAGCACGTTGTAATCCTGCAAAGGCGGCTGATCCGACGCGAGCCGGCTCGCTGCAGCCCACACCTCATCGAGGCGTGCCACGGTTCCCATGCGTCCGGTGAAATTCTCTCTTGCGTCGCTGCGCAAGCGCACCAGGTGGACGTGCAACTGATCCTGGGAGCGGCCGCGCACGGAATTCACCACCAGCGCTATCGTCGCGTCGTCGTCGATCTTCCTTTGCGCGACAGTCCAGGCGAAAGGCCAGATTCCATCCGGACGCTGCGGCGCCTCTATGCCTTTGATCTTCTCGCGCGGTATCGCCAGCCCATGCACGAAACCCGCCGGGCAGGAACACATCTTGATGTCGCGGATGGCAACGTACTCGCTGGTTTCTTCCCACACCTCGGTCGTGGCCTCGCAGCGGCGCTCTTGCGCGCACGCGGAATCGGTCCGCGGCGAGTCGCAGCGCTGGCAGTAGTCGGCTGCCGCAGCACTCAGGCAGGTCGTGACGATGCGCCAGAGCGTGTCTCTTACGCTGCCTTCGGCTGCCGGCAGCGCCGGGGCGCAGGTGAAGAGCAGCGCCGCGGCGAGCAGGACGCGAACCCGGCGGCAGGCCATCAATGCAGCCAATTCTGTCCGCCGTAGATCGCCTTCAGCTGCTCGTCCGACAGGCCCGAGGGCGGACCGTCGTACACCACCGTGCCTTCGGCCATGCCGAGGATGCGGTCGGCGAAGCGCTTGGCGAGTTCCACGTCGTGCATATTGATCATGACCGGGATCGCGTGCTGCCGGCACAGGTCGCGGATCAAGCTCATGATTTCCACCGAGGTCTTCGGGTCCAGAGAAGACGTCGGTTCGTCGGCGAGCAGCAGCTTCGGCTCCTGCATCAGCGCGCGCGCGATGCCGACGCGCTGGCGCTGCCCGCCGGAGAGGCTGTCGGCGCGCTGATTCACGAATTCGGACAGGCCCACCACATCCAGCAGCTCGAACGCGCGCGCGATGTCCGCCGGCGGATACTTGCGAAACCATGCCTTCAGCGGCGGCACATAGCCCAGACGCCCGCACAGCAGGTTTTCCATCACCGTCAGCCGCTCCACCAGGTTGTATTCCTGGAACACCATGCCGATATGGCGCCGCGCCAAGCGCAGGCCGCGCCGATCCAGCTTCACCACGTCTTCGCCTTCGAACAGGATCTCGCCCGAGGTCGGCTCGACCAGGCGGTTGATGCAGCGGATCAGCGTCGATTTGCCCGTGCCCGAAGGGCCGATGATGGCGGTGATGCCGTGGTCCCCGATGTCCAGGCTGATGTCGCGCAGCACCGGCTTTCCGCGGACGTATTCCATGTTGAGTTTGCGTATGGCCAGTGCGGGCACGATGTTCAGTCCTTTCGCGAATCAGCGCCGGGAGCGGCGCGCTCCAGATATGCCGCGATGCGTTCGTTCTGCATCTCCGTGGAGCCGTCAGTGTAATGCGCCACGCGCGCCGCGGCGAGGCGGCGCGCGATCAGAGGCTGGCCGAAGGTGCTGCGCTTCCAGTTGCGGTCCGGAGCGAGGGCCAAGGCCGCTTCGACCACGCCGTTATGCCGGCTAAGGTTTCTTCGCTTTTGCCTCGGCCGCCTTCTTGCGCGACTCTTCCTCGCGCTTGGTTTCCTTTTCGTAGGCGGTGCGGTTGAACGCCTCGCCCGAACCTTCCGCGACCTTGCGCACCACGGCCCAGTCCTTCTGATAGGTGATGGGGAAGAAGCGGTCGGCGCCGTCGAACGCCTTTTTCATTTCGTCGTTGAAGCGGTAGTCGTAGAAGCACTTCAGCATCCTGTCGCGGAATACCGGCTCCAGGTCATGCGCGTAGGAGAAGGACGAGGTGGGAAATTTTTCGCTGCGGTAGATCACGCGGAAATTCTCTTCCTTGATCTGGCCGCGCACGGCCATGCGGTGGAATACGTCGGATGCGACCGCGGCCGCGTCGTAGTCGCCCGAGTTCACCCCCAGCACCGACTGGTCGTGCTTGCCGGAGAACAGGATCTTGTAGTCCTTGTCGGGCGTGAGACCTTCCGGCGGGAACAGGGCCAGCGGCGCCATGTGCCCCGAATTGGACGAAGGCGCGGTGTGCGCGAGCTTCTTGCCCTTGAGATCGGCCAGCTTCTGATAGGGGCTGTCCTTCTTCACGATGACGATCAGGTTGTAGCCCTGGAATTCCTTCTCGTAGCC
>CAYNVY010000332.1:0-3739 GCA_964400745.1 uncultured Enterobacteriaceae bacterium
TGAAAACGGTGCTGCGCGTGAAGCCCGCCGACGCCCGCATCGTGCACATCCGCAATACGCTCGAGCTGCAGCGCATCCGCGTCTCCGCGCCGCTGCTGGCCGAAGTGCGCAGCCAGCCGGAGCGCTTCGAGATCCTGTCCGAGCCCGCGCCCTGGGTATTCGGGGCGGATGGGAGTTTGGCGAAGGTCGACGCACACGGTTGAAGAAATCGGGCGTTGCGGCCGGGCTTTTTTCCCCTGTCGGCCAATAGCGGAACCGGGGGGGGTGACCCCATTTACTGCAAGCGCTCGGCGCCGTAGCGCGCGAGCCGCTGCTCCGCGCGCGCCTGCGGTGCCGAAGCCCGAGCGTCAAGCGGACTCAACACGCCGCGCCCGCCCTTGTTCAACACGTGGGTGTAGATCATGGTGGTCGAGACGTCGCTGTGCCCGAGCAGTTCCTGCACCGTGCGGATGTCGTAGCCGCTTTGCAACAGGTGCGTGGCGAACGAATGCCGCAGCACGTGCGCACTCACCGGCTTCGTCAGACCCGCCCTGGCCGCGGCCTGCTTCAGCGCCCGGTGCAGCACCGAATCGTGCAGATGATGCCGGCGAATCGCGCCGTCCTCCGGATCGACCGAGCGCATGTCGGAAGGAAACACGTACTGCCAAGCCCATTCGCAACCGGCACGCGGGTACTTGCGCGCAAGCGCGTAGGGCAGATGCACCTCGCCATGGCCCTCGCGCAGATCGATTGCATGCAGACGTTTCGCCTCGCCCAACTGCGAATGCAGCGTTTGCACCAGACGTTCGGGCAACATCGTCACCCGATCCTTCTCGCCCTTGCCGTCGCGCACCAGGATCTGCCGGTAGGCGAAGTCCACATCCTTGACCCGCAGCCGCAGACACTCCATCAGGCGCAGGCCGGATCCATACAGCAGACCCGCCATGAGGGCGTGCACGCCTTTCAACTCCGCCAGCAAAGCCTCGGCCTCCAGCGGCGAGAGCACCACCGGAAGACGCACAGGACGCTTCGCCCGAACCATGCCATCGAGCCACGCAAGATCGCGGCCCAGCACCTGTTTGTAAAGAAAGAGCAAAGCAGCAAGCGCCTGATTCTGCGTCGCCGCGGCGACATTGCGCTCCGACGCAAGATAGCTCAGGAACGCACCCACCTCCGGCTCCCCCAGCCCTGCGGGGTGGCGCTTCCCGCTCCAGATGATGAAGCGCTTGATCCAGTGCGCGTAAGCCTCTTCCGTGCGACGGCTGTAATGCAGCCGCCGGATCGCGTCGTGCACCTGATCCAGCAGACGCGGGGAACGTGGCGCCGGAGGCTCAATTCCTTTACTAACAGAAGGTTGACTCATCGCAATCGACCTATCACGCCCTGTATATTTATACAGTACTATTAACTTCGCGTTTTTGCAAGCATTTCCGGCGAAGTGTAGGATAAGAGCCTGGGCTTAATTGGTTTTAGGCAAATGATTGAACGTTGGGCACCAATCGTCACCGGCTGGAGGCATGATGGGGAAGACAACGCTCGAAATCATGAAATCCTGGGATCGAAGAGCATTAAAGGCTCTCGACGCTCACTACGAGTCGGGACGCTACTATGCCCGCATGAACTCACTCATTGGGATTCCTACCGTAGCGTTAGCTGCGGCAATCAGTGCCCTTGCGTTTGCGACCGTAGCAAATGGGGCACCGCTTTGGGTGCAGCTCTTGATTGGATTTCTTGGTCTAATTCAGACCGTATTAGCTGCCCTGCACACATGGCTTCGCCACTCCGAGCTTGCTGAGAAGCATCGCCAAGCTGGTGCGCGCTACGCTGCAATTCGCCGGCATATCGAGCAAATTTCCGCCAGTACCGAAACTCCGGGGGAACCTGCAGTTTCCGAACTTCGAGAGTCACTTGATGCAATCTCGCGCGAAGCCCCTTCAATCCCAGCAAAGATTTGGCTCACGACACAAAAAGCATACGGCGGGCACGGCACCGCAGCGGGTGTGGTGCTTGCTCCTGAGAAGCCGAATGGTGCCCAACCCATCAATCCACCGGACGCTGCGCGATGAAGCCGAGCAGCGCCGGTGATTTCAAACGTTAGGTTTGAGTGTCGGCTTTGATCGCGGCCGGACTAGTAGGCAGCCGAGCAGCAATATCTGTTGCGGGAGGTTTCCATGACGATAGAAGAAGTTATCAAGAAGCGCTTCGCTGAGCTTGAGCAACTCGCACGTGACTTTCAGTACCATTCCCAGCGCGGGTCGACAGCGACGTATGCTGACCACACGCAGTTCCAGCAATGGGCGACAAGTGCTATGAATCTTCTGGAAGGCGTGTTTGGCCGCAACTCGCCCCATTGCACGAATTTTACGCAGTTTTACAAGCACGCCGGAAGGATGGCCTATCCGAGCAACGTCCAACCGCTCCAGGGCATCATGCAAGCGGCGAGGTCGGACTACGAAGGTGGGTACCTGTTTTCGCTGAAAAGCCAAGTATCCAGTGAAATATTCGGGGACTTCGCAGTGCTGGCGAAGCGTTGCCTGGATGAAGGCAATAAAGACACCGCAGCGGTCCTAGCAGCGGCCGCGCTTGAAGACGCCCTTAAAGCCTACGCCGTACGCAATGGCCTTGACGTGAGCGAAAAATCCATGCAAGAAGTTGTCAATGCTCTGAAGGCCAAAGGGCTCGTCGGGGGTGCGCAAAAATCTCTCCTAGACGTTATGCCAAAAATTCGCGATTACGCCATGCACGCGAACTGGGAAAAGATCGGTGCCGAGGACGTGAGAAGCGTGATCGGTTTCGTCGAACAGTTTTTACTAACCAAGTTTTCCTAGCGCAAGGTGAAACCTAACTTCCCAGTCAACACGGACGCGCGCGGACGCGTCGTGCCACGCGAAGGCTGGTAAGCGCGCGCCGGTTACTGGAAACGTTCTGTTTCACTTTGCCCGTAGTCGTAACCGTGGAAAGTACCAAATGATTGAGCACCGGCACCCAACACCGTCCACTCAGAAGCATGTTCTGGCTGCATCGGGAAATGAATGTGCCTTTCCTGGATGCTCAAGGTTGATTTTCGATTTGACGCACGAAACTCTCATTGGAACGATTGCACATATACGAGCGAGAAGCGAGAACGGACCGCGATTCGATTCAGATCAGAGCGAAGACGAAAACAGATCCTTTGGCAATCTGATGGCAATGTGCGCAGAGCATTCAAAGATCATTGATGGACCTAAGTGGTCAGACTTCTCGATCGAGACGCTCGCCACGTGGAAGAATGAGCATGAGCAGCGCATTGCAAAGATCTCGGACCGCAGTTGGATTAAGCCGGCGAACTCGATAACTAAAATGACCCCAGAAGGCGAACGACTTCACTTCAGTTACTGGGTGGACCGTACTGGCCGTCCACAATTATTCAGTTCGCATCAATTGGCCGTGCTCAATGCACTAATGGCAGTGAATTTTATGATTCTCCAACTAGGCAACCTTCCAGAACGATTGGCAGAGGCTAAAGGTGCCGACGTCGCGACTGTCTTACAACAGGATTGGGCGAAGTTTGCGATCGAGAAGTCCGTCATAGCCGATTTATGTACGCTCTTGGCGATGGCCGGGAACATTACGTTCGCTGAATTCCTTGGTTTTGTCGTTCAGGGCAACGATCCGACCCCACTGATTCAGGAAGGCGCACGAAGAATAGAGAGATTGGCCAAAGGTGGGGGGTGTCCGGGATTTTGTGTAAACGGGTTTTGAATTAGTGCTGTGTCATCCG
>CAYNVY010000333.1:0-3722 GCA_964400745.1 uncultured Enterobacteriaceae bacterium
GGGGGCGCGGCCGGTGGCGGGCCTGAGCCAGGACACGATACGCCGTGCCCTGGCCGACGAATGGCTGTTCGGACGGCTGGTAGGCGGCGGCAAGGTCACGCTCGACCTCGACGAAGCCGCCAAAGTAAAGCTGGTCTTCGCCGACGACGCGCCGGTCGAACCGCCGGTGGTGCAGGCAGGCTGAACCTCACCTGCCCCAACAAAGAAGGCCGCAACCGCGGCCTTCTTTATCCCCGAAGCAAACGCATTTCAGTGCTTGCCGGTACTGCCGAATCCGCCGGCGCCGCGCTCGCTCGCGGCGAAATCGTCGACCACATTGAGCTTGACCTGCAGCACCGGCACCACCACCAGCTGCGCGATGCGCTCCATCGGATTCAGGACGAAGACGCTCGTCCCCCGGTTCCACAGCGACACGAAAATCTGCCCCTGATAATCGGAGTCGATCAGGCCGACCAGGTTGCCAAGCACGATGCCGTGCTTGTGCCCCAGTCCCGAACGCGGCAGCACCATGGCGGCGAGCCCGGGATCGGTGAGATGGATCGCGATGCCGCTCGGAATCAGCTCGGTCGCTCCCGGCTTGAGTTCGACCGGCTGGGCTATGCAGGCGCGCAGGTCCAGGCCGGCTGCTCCGGGAGTGGCGTACTGCGGCAGATTGTCCTTGAGCCGGGCATCCAGGATTCTTACTTCGAGTTCTTGCATATGCTTTCGGCCGTTCCTATCGTTGCTATCGTTGTTTGGCGGTCAACCTGGCGATATGGGCGACGAGCTGCCGCGCCAGCGCGAGCTTGGGCGCGCGCGGCAGTTCGTGCCTGCCTTCGGCGTCGAACAAAATCAGCTGATTGTCCTCGGCGCCGAAGGCATGCTGTGCGAGGTTGGCCGCAAGCAGCGGCACCTTCTTGCGCCTGCGCTTTTCTTCCGCATAGGCCTCGAGGTTCTCCGTCTCGGCGGCGAAGCCGACGCAGAACGGCGGCCGCTTGCGCGCCGCAACCGCACCGAGAATGTCGGGATTGGCCTCGAGCTCCAGCGTCAGCGCCGCAGGTCCTTTCTTCAGCTTGTGCGGCTTCGCTTCCCTGGGCCGGTAATCGGCCACGGCGGCGACGCCGATGAACACGTCGGCTTTGGCCACGCGCGCCATGACCGCGTCGTACATCGCTAGCGCGCTCACAACGTCGACGCGCTCCACGCCCCGCGGCAGCGCCAATGCGGTCGGTCCGCTCACCAGCGTGACCACGGCGCCGGCGTCGCGCGCCGCGCGGGCCAGCGCATAGCCCATTTTCCCGGAGCTGGTATTGGTGATGCCGCGCACGGTATCGATGGGCTCGAATGTCGGTCCCGCCGTAATCAGCACCCGCCGACCGGCCAGCAACTTGGGCTGAAACGATGCGTCGATTTCCTCGAACAGTTCTTCCGCCTCGAGCATGCGCCCCATGCCGCTTTCGCCGCAGGCCTGGTCTCCACTCGCGGGTCCGAGCATGGCGACGCCGTCGGCGCGCAGTTGGTTCACATTGCGCTGCGTGGCGGGATTCGCCCACATCTGCAGATTCATCGCCGGCGCCACGAGCAGCGGAACGTCGCGCGCGAGGCACAGCGTCGACAGCAGATCGTCGCAAAGACCGTTTGCAAGCTTGGCGAGAAAGTCCGCGCTGGCCGGCGCGACGACGATGGCGTCACAGCCGCGCGACAGTTCGATGTGGGCCATATTGTTCGGGATGCTCGCGTCCCACAGATCGGTGTGGACCGGGTTGCCGGAAAGCGCCTGCATGGTCACCGGCGTGATGAAACGGCAGGCGGCCTGGGTCATCACCACCCGCACTTCCGCCCCCGCCTGGCGCAGCAAACGGGTCAATTCCGCCGCTTTGTAGGCTGCGATGCCGCCGCTCAATCCGAGCAGGACGCGTTTGCCTTGAAGTTCGGTCATCGCAATCGGCTACCAAGCGTTAAACGGGGAGACCGATTTTACGCCAATTGAAAGGGGTGTACATGGCGATCACCGACTGGCCGGAACTGGAACGCCCCAGGGAAAAGCTGCTGCGGTTCGGGCCGGCCGCCTTGTCCGACGCGGAGTTGCTGGCAATTTTTCTTCGCACCGGCACCCGCGGCAAGAGCGCGGTCGACCTCGCGCGCGAACTTCTCTCGCGCTGCGGCAGCCTGTGCGCCCTGTTCGCGATGAAGCGTCACGAACTGACCGGCCTGCCGGGTCTGGGCGATGCCAAATACGCCCAGTTGCAGGCGGTGCTCGAGATGGCAAGGCGCGCCCTGGCCGAACCGCTGCGCGCCCGGGACGCGCTCTGCTCCCCCGGTTCGGTTCGCGACTATCTGCGCCTCACGCTGGCCGGACGCGACCATGAGGTGTTCATGGCGGTGCTGCTCGACGCCCAGAACCGCGTCCTCGCCACGGAGGAACTGTTCCGCGGCACCCTGACCCAGACCAGCGTCTATCCGCGCGAGGTGGTCAAGTACGCGCTGCGTCACAACGCCGCCGCGGTGATTCTCGCCCACAACCACCCATCCGGCGTGGCCGAGCCCAGCCACGCCGACGAAGTGCTGACGCACTCGCTGAAACAGGCGCTGGCCCTGGTGGACATCAAGGTGCTGGACCATTTCATCGTCGCCGGCAACTCGGCGCTTTCCTTTGCCGAAAGGGGGCTGATCTAGGGCAGGCGCGTCCCGGCATCGCGCCGGCATCGAAATATGATTCGCTTCTGAAACAGAGGTTTGAAGCGCGCGCTGCGCAGCAGCGCTGCGGCAGAATTTATGCTTGAAATTCCGCGAGATAGTAGCGTATAATTCGCCCTTTTCCGAATTCGGAGTACGACTATGGCACGCGTATGCCAAGTAACCGGCAAGAAGCCAATGTCTGGGAACAATGTGTCCCATGCCAACAACAGAACCAAGCGCCGTTTTCTGCCCAATCTGCACTACCGCCGGTTCTGGGTCGAGAGCGAGAACCGCTGGGTCAGCCTGCGCGTGTCCGCCAACGGGCTGCGCACCATCGACAAGAACGGCATAGACGCGGTGCTTAAAGACCTGCGCGCCAAAGGGGAGATCTGATCATGCGCGAGAAGATCAAACTCGAATCCACAGCCGGCACCGGTCACTTCTACACCACGACAAAAAACAAGCGCACCATGCCGGACAAGATGGAAATCATGAAATTCGATCCCAAAGTGCGCAGGCACGTGGTCTACAAAGAGACCAAGCTGAAGTAAGCGCAACCGGACTCCGATGAAACAGGCCGCTGCTGCGGCCTGTTTCATTTTTGGTCTAGCCCTACGTCAACGGGGATCCTGCGCCGATTTCCGGCGCGCCGCGAAATCAGGCGGAGACGCCGCCCGCGCCCGGCAACACCCGCACCTCGCGCTGCGGGTAGGGAATTTCGATGCCAGCTGCGCGGAACGCCCGCCAGACCTCCAGGTTGAGTTCGGATCGCACGTTCTGCATGCCTTCCTCGGGATCGTCGATCCACACCCCCAGCTCGAGGTCGATGCCGTTGTCGCCGAATCGCAGCAGGAACGCCTTCGGCGGGGGATCGGCGATCACCCGCGGGTGTTTGCGCGCGACGTCCTCCATCAGCCTGATCGCCTGCTCCGGATCGTTCTTGTACGCGACCTGCACCTGCAGGGCCACGCGTATCTGCCGGTTCGAATACGAATGGTTGAGCACCGTCGTGGTGATCAGCATTTCGTTGGGGATGATGGCCTCGCGCCCGTCGAGCGCGCGCA
>CAYNVY010000334.1:0-3595 GCA_964400745.1 uncultured Enterobacteriaceae bacterium
ACAGGTCGAAAACGGCGCCAACGTGATCGATATCTGCATGGACGAAGGCATGATCGACGGCGTCGCGGCGATGACCCGTTTCCTGCAATTGCTCGGCAGCGAACCCGAAGTGGCCAAGGTGCCCTTCATGGTGGACTCCTCCAAATGGGAGGTGATCGAAGCCGGACTCAAATGTCTGCAGGGCAAAGGTATCGTCAATTCCATCTCCCTCAAGGAGGGCAAGGACGAGTTCGTGCGCCAGGCGAAACTCGCGCGCCGCTATGGCGCGGCGGTGATCGTCATGGCGTTCGACGAACAGGGGCAGGCGGACAGCATGGAGCGGCGCAAGATCATCTGCCGGCGCTGCTACGACATTCTGACCGGGGAAGTCGGTTTTCCGGCCGAAGACATCATTTTCGACCCGAATATCTTCGCCATCGCCACCGGGATCGAAGAGCACAACAACTACGGTCGCGACTACATCGACGCGACGCGCTGGATACGCGCGAACCTTCCCCACGCAAGAGTCTCGGGCGGCGTGTCCAACGTTTCCTTTTCCTTCCGCGGCAACGATCCGGTGCGCGAGGCCATCCACACCGCCTTCCTCTACCACGCGATCAAGGCGGGCATGTCCATGGGCATCGTCAACGCCGGGCAACTGGGCGTGTACGAGGAAATACCCAAGGACCTGCTGGAGCGCGTGGAGGACATCATCCTCAACCGCCGGCCCGACGCGGCAGAGCGCATGGTCGCGTTCGCGGAGACGGTCAAGGGCGGCGGCAGGGTGCAAGTCGAGGACCTGGAATGGCGCAAGCAGAGCGTGGAGGCGCGCCTGTCCCACGCTCTGGTCAAAGGCATTTCGGATTGGGTCATCGAGGACACGGAAGAAGCGCGGCAGCAGGCCGAACGCAACGGCGGGCGGCCGATCCACGTGATCGAAGGCCCGCTGATGGACGGCATGAACGTGGTCGGCGACCTGTTCGGCGCGGGCAAGATGTTTCTGCCGCAGGTGGTGAAGTCGGCGCGGGTGATGAAGCAGGCGGTGGCGCACCTGGTGCCCTACATTGAGGCGGAGAAGCAGAAGCTTGCATTGGAATCCGGGGAAGCGGCCAAGCCCAAGGGCAAGATCCTGCTCGCCACGGTGAAGGGAGACGTGCACGACATCGGCAAGAATATCGTCGGCGTGGTGCTTCAGTGCAACAACTACGAAGTCGTCAACCTCGGCGTGATGGTGCCGGCGAGCAAGATTCTGCAAGTGGCGCGCGACGAAAGATGCGACATCATCGGACTCTCCGGGCTGATTACGCCCTCATTGGAGGAAATGGCCCACGTCGCGCACGAGATGCAGCGCGAGGGCTTCAGCATTCCGCTATTGATCGGCGGAGCCACCACTTCACGCGTGCACACCGCGGTGAAGATTGCGCCCCACTACGGCGGAATCACCGTCTATGTGCCCGACGCTTCGCGCTCGGTGAGCGTGTGCTCCAGCCTGCTCTCTGACGGGCTGCGCGAAGAGTACGCGCGCACGGTGCGCGCCGACTACGACAAGATACGCGGACAGCACGAATCGAAGAAGAGTCGCACCCCCTTGCTCTCCCTCGCCCAGGCGCGCACCAATGCCTACAGTGCCGACTGGCCGGCGTATTCGCCGCCCGCGCCCGGATTCCTCGGCGTGAAGCAGTTTCGCGACTACGATCTGGCGGTGATTGCGCGCCATATCGACTGGTCGCCTTTCTTCCAGACCTGGGAGCTGTCCGGGCCGTATCCGAAGATTCTGCAGGACCCTCTGGTGGGCGAAGCCGCGCGCAATGTGCTGGCCGAAGGCCGGGCGATGCTGGAAAAAATCATCGCCGAGAAATGGCTCACGGCGAACGCTGTCGTCGGGCTGTTTCCAGCCAATAGCGTGGGCGACGACATCGAAATCTACGCCGATGAATCACGCAGCCAGGTGGCGATGCGCTTGCACAACTTGCGCCAGCAGGCGCAGAAGCCCGCTGGCAAGCCGAATTACTGCCTGGCCGACTTCATTGCGCCGAAGGATTCGGGTGTGAAAGACTACATCGGCGCCTTCGCTGCCTCCAGCGGCATCGGCATAGAAGCGCGGGTGAAGGCATTCGAAGCCGCGCACGACGACTACAACGCCATCATGCTGAAAGCTCTGGCCGACCGCCTGGCCGAAGCCTTCGCCGAGCACTTGCACCAGCGCGTGCGGCGCGAACTGTGGGCTTACGCGGCGGACGAAACCCTGGACAATGATGCCTTGATCCGCGAAGAATATCGCGGCATACGCCCGGCGCCGGGTTATCCCGCCTGCCCCGACCACACGGAAAAGGGCGCTCTGTTCCGTTTGCTTGATGCGCCTGCGCTCGGCATTACTCTGACCGAGAGCTATGCCATGTGGCCCGCGGCGGCGGTGAGCGGCTTCTATCTTTCGCATCCCGATGCGCAATACTTCGCCGTCGGCAAGATCGGACCCGACCAGTCCGAGGACTATGCCCGGCGCAAAGGGCTAACGCTGCCGGAGACGGAAAAATGGCTTGCGCCCGTGCTGGCGTACGACCCTGTTCCATCCACCACCATCACCACATGAGGAGTCACCTATGAGCATCGTCCGTCATCAGCCCGCAAAAATTCTCTCCGGCGCGGTCGAGGCCAACGGCATGGTTTATGTCGCCGGCACCGTCGCCGACAAGCGCCCGGCCCCGGTCAAGGCGCAGACCGAGGAGATCCTCGGCAAGATCGACGCGCTGCTCGCCCAGGCGAGCAGCGACAAGTCTAAGATCGTCTCGGCGCAGATCTGGCTCGCCGACATTCGCACGCGCGACGAGATGAATCAGGCCTGGATCGCCTGGGTCGACGCAAGCAACCTGCCCGCGCGCGCCTGCGTCGAGGCCAAGCTGGCGACCCCCGACATGCTGGTCGAGATCGCGGTGATCGCGGCGAAATAGCGCGGTATCGGAATTACGTGCCGGCGCGCTGAGCCTTGTTGTTTTCTGTACCGCGCTCGCAGCCGGCACGCCATATCAACGTTCAAGGTAACCGGCGTTGCGCAGCTTCATCGGGCAGCGCCGGTTGACCGCCGGGTTCGACCCCGCGCGTGAATGAAGCAATGGCTTACGCCGGAGAATGGCTCTTGAGCCACTCACGCAAGGCAGCGTCCACACGGGTTTGCCAGCCCTTACCACTTTCGGGTTCGCACATTCTTCCGTGGGAATGCGTCGATTGCTACCCAGGAAAGCGACGGATCTCGCTTGCCGGTGCGAAGGAGATGAAGCACGGCCTGTTCTGCGGTCGCGAAAGGCACAAACAGCTCGCGTGGCCAAAACTCTTGGCCCTGACCCCCGAGTTCAACATAGACCGCCGGCTTCGACAGCTTTGCTCCCGTAGCTACAAAGTGACTCTTCGGGCTCAGTTCCGTGCAGTGTGCTTCATACCCGAAGTCAGGATACCAGCCAAGGGACAAAATCGGATACTGGCCTTCGCCGTCAGGTCCGGGTTTCGCGTCAGGCGAAATGATCAGTCCTTCCCAGGTTGACCGGTTCTGCATGGCGCGAAGCATTCCGGGTACTCTGTCGGGCGTAAGCCTCAGCGTCCGCATTCCTGCGACCTTCGTGTA
>CAYNVY010000335.1:0-3591 GCA_964400745.1 uncultured Enterobacteriaceae bacterium
TCTGCATGCCGAAGCGCACCGACTTCTTCACCTGGCGGATCGACAGCGGCGCGTTGCCGGCGATGGTGCGCGCGGTTTCCAGCACCTTCGGCAGCAGGTCCTGCGGTTCGCACAGTTCGTTCACGAGGCCCCAGTCGTAGGCCTGCTGCGCGTTGAACGGCCGTCCGGTCATGATGATTTCCTTGGCGCGGCGCTCGCCCAGCGCGCGCGGCAGGTTTTGCGTGCCGCCCGCCCCGGGCATGATGCCCAGCGTCACTTCGGTCAGCGCGAAGCGCGCGCTCTTGACGGAATAGATGAAATCGCAGGTCAGCGCAGTCTCCAGGCCGCCCGCATAGGCGTGGCCGTTGACCGCGGCGATCACCGGCAGCGGCAGGTCGACCAGGGTCCAGTATTGGCGTTCGAACAGCTGGTGCTGGCGCACCCACTGTTCCTTGGTCATGCCGTTGCGCTCTTTCAGGTCGCCGCCGGAGCAGAAAATCCGTTCCCCGGCGCCGGTCAGCACCACGCAGCGCACGTCGCCCGCGTCCTCCGTCAGCCGGGTCCACAGGTCGAAGAAATCGCGGCCCATCTGGGTATTGATCGCATTGCCCGCTTCGGGCCGGTTGAGCGTCACCAGCAGCACATGCGGCTCGGCCATTTCCGTCTTGAGGGTTGCGTAGCTCGGCAATTCCATGGCTTTATCCTTCGCTGTTTTTGATGATTAGGTCGGTATGCTCGCCCAGTTTCGGCGGGCGGCTGCGTATCGCGGGACGCACGCCATCGAAGGAGAGCGGCAGTCCGATGAACTTCATGGCGCTGTCGGGCACGTCCTGCAGCAATCCCAGCGCCTTTGTCTGCTCGTGCGCCAGCATCTGCGCGATGTTCTGCACCGGCGCGCAGGGTATGCCCGCCGCCTCCAGCAGCGCGGTCCACTCGCCGCTGCTGCGTTTAAGCATCTCGGGCTCGATCAAGGCATACAGGACGACCTGATTCTCGACCCGCTTCGGATTGCTTGCAAAGCGCCGATCGTCGGCCCATTCGGGGTGGTCCAGCACCTGCGTGAGCCGGCGGAACAGGCCGTCGCTGCCTGCGGCGACCACCAGATCGCCGTCGCGGGTGGCGTAGGCGCGGTAGGGCACGATGCCGATCGCGCCCGAGCCCTGTTTCGGCGGCTGTTCCCCGGAAGCCATGTAGTTCGCGACCAGCAGAGACACCAGGCTGGTCGCCGTCTCGAACAGCGATACATCGACGATGCCGCCAGCGCCGCTGTCGCGCCGCTGGTGCAGTTTGGTGAGTATGCCGATGACGGCCCACATGCCCGTGCCCAGATCGACGATCGAAGGGCCGACCCGCACCGGCGGGCGACCGGGTTCGCCGGTGGTGCTCATGATGCCGCTGAATGCCTGCATCAGCGGATCGTAGCCCGGCCGGTCCTTGAACGGTCCGACGCTGCCGAAGGCGCCCAGATTGCAGTAGATGAGGCTGGGCTTGTCCGCCACAAGGGTCGCGCCGTCGAGGCCCAGCGTGTCCACCTGCCCCGGACGCAGGTTCTGCAGCACGATATCCGCGCGCTCGCTGATCAGGCGCCGCAGGGCGGCCAGCTGCTGCGGGTCGCGCAGTTCGCACACGGCCGATTTCTTGTTGCGGTTGAGCGGTTGAAAGCTCGCCGCCGCGCCTTCCCAGAACGGCGGCCCCCATTTGCGCGCGTCGTCGCCGTCCGCCTTCTCTATCTTGATCACTTCGGCGCCGAGATCGCCCAGGATCTGGCCGGCGAAGGGCGCTGCGACGCTGTGGCCGAGTTCGACGACGACGATGCCGGCGAGCGGCGCTGTGGAATTCGGTTCGGAGCTGCTTGGGTTGGTCATAAGTGAGTTCGGGAATCGGGAGGATCATGCCTGCGTCGGTTGAATTCAGTCCAGTTGCACCCCGATGGATTTGATCAGCTTGCCCCAGCGTTCGTAATCGTGCTTCACCTGTGCCGCGAACTCCTCCGGACTATTGACGACGATATTGAGTCCCTGCGCGTCCAGGCTCGCGCGCGTATCGGCGCTGGTCAGCGTGCGCACCACTTCCGCATTGAGCGTCCGGATGATTGCCTGCGATGTCCCCGCCGGGGCGAACAGGCCCAGCCATGAAGAAATTTCGAACCCGGTAATGGTCTCGCCCACAGTCGGCACCTCCGGCATCGAGGGCGAGCGCGTTCCTTCCACGACGGCAAGCAGGCGCAGCTTTCCTGCCTTGATATGCGGCAAGGCCGTCGCCAGGCTCAGAAATCCGATCTGCACCTGCCCGGTCATGGTATCGAGAATTGCAGGTGTCGCCCCCTTGTAGGGCACATGGACCATGTCTATCCCGGCCATTTGCTTGAGCAATTCCCCAGCCAGGTGGTGCGGTGTTCCGGTGCCGGAACTGGCGAAGCTGATCTTGCCCGGGTTTTGCTTGGCGTAATTGACCAGTTCCCGGATGGAATTCACCGGCAAGGACGGATTCGCCGCGACGCAGATGATGTTCTGCACCAGAGCGGCGATCGGCGCGAAATCAGCGATCGGATCGTAGGGAAGCTTCCTCGATGCGTACGCGTTGATCCCGTGCGTTGCGACCGTACCCAGCACCAGCGTATAGCCGTCCGGGGCGGCTTTTGCCACGATTTCCGTGCCGATGCTTCCGCCCGCGCCACCGCGGTTGTCGACGATGACCGTCTGCCCCAACTTTTCGGTGATGCGCTGTCCGAGCATGCGCGCGAGCACATCGGTCGTGCCGCCCGGCGGATAGGGAACGACGATGCGTATCGGCTTTGCCGGATAAGCCTGCGCCAGGACGCCGGCATGCGGCGCGCCCGCCAGGGCCGCCCCGAACAACTGGATGAACCGCCGCCGTGTGACCAATATGTATCCTCCGCCTTAATCTGTCCGAACCGCGCATTCCGGTCGCCGTGGCAACGTCTCTCAGCGCGATTGGAGGCCCTGCTTTACAAAAGATCCGAATGTCCGTATATTAAAATGCGATCGCTTCCACTGTCAAACAAATGTCGCTGCCCGCGCCGAAGCAACGCCTCTCCGCCCCCCTGCCCCGCTATGCCAGCCTCGCCGAGGCGCTGATCGAGGACATCGGCCGCGGCCGCTATGGCGTCGGCTCGCTGTTGCCGACCGAGGCGGAACTGCAGCAGCAATACGGCGTCAGCCGCCACACGGTGCGCGAGGCGACCCGGCGGCTGGTCGACATGGGGCTGATTTCCCGCCACGCAGGAATCGGAACGCGCGTGCGCGCGAAAACCGCCAAGGCGCATTACGTCGCGTCCCTCACCTCCATCGCCGACCTGTTCCAGTACACGCACGAGACCCACCTCAAGCTGCTGGGCGAGGAGACCGTGGTGGCCAGGGCCGAGCTGGCGAAACTGCTGCGCTGCGAACCGGGACAGCATTGGTTCAAGCTCAAGACCTGCCGCTACCCGTTGCGGGGCAGCGAACCGATTTCCTACACCGAAATCTACATACAGCCGCAATACCAGGGCATACGCAACTTCCTGCGCGACGGCAAGAGCGTCACCATCTACAGCCTGATCGAGCAGGAATACGGCGAGCGCATCGTCGAAGTGCAGCAGGACGTCAGCGC
>CAYNVY010000336.1:0-3546 GCA_964400745.1 uncultured Enterobacteriaceae bacterium
TCGTGCTGAACGCCCAGGGCTTGGGCTTCTGGCTGGATAGCCTCGAGTAGAGGTGTGGCTACTTGCCGGCAGCGCGCCGCCGGTTGACGAACCAGGCGCCCGCGCCGAGCAGGCCCGCCATCGACCAGAACACCGGGCCCATGCCCAGCGCCGCACCCAGTGCGCCGAATGCAAGCGGCAGCGCGGTGTGGCTGGCGTTCATCACCGTGGTGCGCACGCCGACGGCCTCGCCCTGGCGCCCCGGAGGCGAGGTGTTGTAGAGCAGCGCCATCACCATCGGCTGCGCGCACCCGAGACCGATGCCGAGAATGAGTGAGAGCGCGATCAGCAGCGGCACGCTGGTGAAAAACGGAAACAGCGAGTAAGTGCCCGCGGTGATCAGCAGGGCGGCGGTGATGGTGTGCCATTCCTTCACCCGCCGCACCAGCAGCGGCATCACCAGGCGCACGGCGAAGGTGGCGATGGCGAAGCTGCCCATGATCACGCCTATGGTCGAGGCCGACAGGCCGATGCGCGAGCCGTAGATCGGGATGACGAAGGTGTAGAGATCCCAGCCCATGGACAGGAGGCCGCTGGCGATGAACACGCGGCGCAGTTCGCGGTTGCGCAGTAGGTCCATTACGCGCCGCTCGCCGGCGTCGCCCTTGCGCTCCTTCGCCCGCGGCAACTCCGGCCGGTTCAGCCACAGCACGACGAGCGGCGGCAGGGGAAACACGAACAGCAGCAGAAACGTAGCCGCATGTCCGATCGTATCGATGGCAAAGCCGGTCATGAGCGGTCCGAGCGAGCCGGAAACGGAAAATCCCAGCGCCAGCCAGCTGAAATTGGCCGCGCGATCTTCGGGGCGGCCCAGCGCGCCCACCACCTGGTTCACCGCGACGTGGAACATCATGAAGCCGGTGCCGATCAGCGTGCTCGCCACGTAGAGCGTTTCCAGCCGCGGCCAGACGAAGGGCGCGAGCGTTCCCAGTGCAATGGCCAGGCTCGCGGCGAACATCGGCCAGCGCGCCCCCACGCGGTCGACCAGGCGGCCTGCGCTCACCGCCAACACCATGGGCAGCAGGGCATAAAAGGACATCAGCGCGCCCACGGTAACGGGGGATGCGTGCAGATGGATGGCGTACAGCGACACCAGCATGCGGCTGCCGTTGAACACGGAGTGCGCGAGGATGGTGAGCGCGATGAGCTGCCACAGGCGCATCTCAGCCGCCCGAGCCCTGGTGCGGCAAATGGAATCGGTGGCGCCCGTCATTTTGCATGGTGTATTCTAACTGCTAGTGACCGGCGCGAAGCTCGGCAATGGCGCGCCGCCGATCGATCGGTTTCATGGGGAGAGGCAATATGGCGGAAATCAGGATCATCAACCCGGAGTCCCTGGGCAAACCCATGGGGCAGTATTCGCAGATCACGCGCGTCAAGGCGGCTGAATATCTATATATCGCCGGGCAGCTCGCCGGGGACAAGGACGGCAACGTCGTCGGCGCCGACGATTTCGATGCACAGTGCGCGCAGGTGTTCGCCAACGTCCGCGCCGCGCTCGAGTCCTGCGGTGCAGGCTGGGGCAACGTGGTGCAGTTCACCACCTATCTGGTGCATTCGCAGGACATCCCGAAATTCATGCAATACCGCCTGCGCGAATTTCCGCGCATGTTCCCCGGCGGCGCCTATCCGCCCAACACCTTGCTCATGGTCGACCGCCTGGTGAAGGAGCCGTTCCTGGTCGAAGTGCAGACCGTCGCGGCGCTCTGACCAGGCGACTCCAACAAGACGGCTCGAACAAGGCGACTCCAAGTCATGCGCAGAATCATCGTCGGCATTTCCGGCGCCTCCGGCGTCGTGTACGGTATCCGCGCACTGCAGGTGCTCCGGGACATCCCCGGCATCGAGACGCACCTGGTGCTCTCGCCCTCGGCGCGGCGTACCATCGCGGAGGAAACCGACTGGGACGCAGGCGCGGTCGAGGCGCTGGCGCATGTGGTGCACAACCACCGCGACATCGGCGCTTCGATCGCCAGCGGTTCGTTCCAGACCGGCGGCATGCTGGTCGCGCCCTGCTCCATCAAGTCGCTCTCCGGCATCGTCAATTCCTACACGGACAACCTGCTCACCCGCGCCGCCGACGTCTGCCTGAAGGAGCGCCGCCGCCTGGTGCTGCTGGTGCGCGAGACGCCGCTGCACCTGGGGCACATCGAACTGCTGGCGCAGGCGGCGCGCTACGGCGCGGTGGTGCTGCCGCCGGTGCCGGCTTTCTACAACCGGCCGCAAAGCGTGGACGATATCGTCGATCACACGGTAGGCAAGGCACTGGACCAGTTCGGCATTCCGCACCGGCTGTTCAAACGCTGGAAGGAGGCGGTGGACGGGAAAGCGCCGTCGGAATCGCCGCCCCCGGCCCTGCCGCCCCCGGACTTGCCGCCCTCAGGTGCCGAACGGTGATCGAACACGCGGCGCGCGAGCGGGCGCTGGATTATCTTGCCGCGCACCAGGTCATGACCCTCGCCACGCACGGCCCTGCAGGCCCGTGGGCGGCCGGCGTGTTCTACGTCAACGACGGATTCGATTTGTACTTCGTGTCTTCGCCCGCGTCGCGCCACAGCCTCGATATCGCGGCTAACGCGCAAGCGGCGGCAGCCGTGCACGAGGATTACGCCGGCTGGCAGGAGATCAAGGGGGTTCAACTCGAAGGCGCGGTGGTGCAGCTTGCTCAAGCGGAGCAGGAGCGGGCGCGCGAACTGTACGGCCGCAAGTTTCCGCTCGTCGGCGACCCCGCCACCGCGCCTGCCGCGATCGCTGCCGCGTTTGCCAAGGTGCGCTGGTACAGATTGGTTGCGGCACGCGCATATTTCGTCGACAATTCCTCCGGGTTCGGCCACCGCGATCAGGTGCTCTGAGACTCGAATCGGCCGAAAGTCCGCGCCGATACTGGGTTTCAGGCCATTTGTGTAGTTGTTTGTCTCGTTGTTTTCCTCGTCTTTTGCAAGCGGCAAAGCGGCAAGCATTCGCTAATCTTTCAGGAGATACCCACATGGTGATGGTGCGCAGGCTGGTCTTGGTAGTGTTGGGTTGCGTCGCGTGTGCGTTTTCGCTCGTTGCCGGCGCACAGTCGGCGGCAGGATTTCCGTCGAAGCCGATCCACATCGTGGTGGGTTTCGCGGCGGGAGGGAATAC
Source organism: uncultured Enterobacteriaceae bacterium (assembly GCA_964400745.1). Classification (GTDB taxonomy): domain Bacteria; phylum Pseudomonadota; class Gammaproteobacteria; order Burkholderiales; family SG8-39; genus 2-12-FULL-64-23. The sequence continues at coordinate 3,169 of CAYNVY010000336.1, forward strand.
CGACATCGTCGCGCGGACCACCGCCGCGCGCCTGCAGGAACTGCTGGGCCAGCCGGTCATCGTCGAGAACAAGGCCGGCGCGGGCGGCGTGATCGCCACCGAGTTCGTGGCCAAGGCGGCGCCGGACGGATACACGCTGCTCATGTCCTCGCTGGGACCGCACACGATTTCGCCCAGCCTGCTCAAATCGGTCAATTTCGACCCGGTGAACGACCTCGCGCCGGTCAGCAACGTCGCGCAAAACGCGCTGGTGCTGCTGGTCAATCCCGCGCTGCCGGTGAAGTCGGTGAACGAGTTGATCGCCTACGCCAAGGCGAATCCGGGCAAGCTCAACAACGGCTCCTCCGGCGTGGGCTCGACCACTCACCTGTCGGGCGA
>CAYNVY010000337.1:0-3516 GCA_964400745.1 uncultured Enterobacteriaceae bacterium
AGGTTTTCCAGGCGGTCTTCGATTTCCGTCTCGGATAATTCCTGCAACTCGAGCACCGCCTGCACGTTTTCCTGCACCGTGAGGCGCCTGAATACCGACATCTCCTGCGGCAGATAGGACAGGCCCAGGCGCGCCCGGCGGTGGATGGCGAAACGGCTGATGTCGTTGTCGTCCAGGCAGATTCGGCCGCCGTCCAGGCGCACGAGTCCGACCATCATGTAAAAGCAGGTGGTCTTGCCGGCGCCGTTCGGTCCGAGCAAACCCACCACTTCGCCGCTTTGCACTTCGATCGACACGTCCTGCACCACCGTGCGCGATTTGTAGCGCTTTTTCAAGTTACTGGCTTTGAGCTGACTCATTCGTGCCTATTTATTCGTGCCTATGTGGGCTGATCGTCCATGCAGATTATCGCACCGGCCGGCCGCGCGCTGCGCACGCGGGGGGCGAGCGTCGGATTCGCGGATGCCGGACTTCGCTAGCGTGAATTTACTGCCGCTTGGGTGCGCCGGGCGCGGGCGCGGGTTCGGCGCTTTCGGCGGTATTGCGCGGCTGAATCACCGCGCGCACCCGGCCCTCCGGGGTGCCGCCCGCGCCAGCGCCGGCGCCGCCGGTCACGGTAAAGTATTCGGTGCGGGAATCGTAGGAGATATAGTTGCCGCGCACCTCGTCGGCCGGTTCGCGCTTCAAGCGGGCGCGGTTGAAAAACTCGACCTTGTCGATCTTGCCGTTGTATTCGATGCGCTCCGCCTCGCCCTCGATGTACTCGTTTGCGCCGTCGCGCTTTTGTCGGAAGGTGGCGGGGTTGCCGCTGGCGCTGCCGTACTGGTTCCCCTCCTTGTCCTGGCGCACCGTAATCCTGTCGGCATGGATCGTGAGCGTGCCCTGGGTCATCACCACTTTTCCGTCGAACACGCTGGTCTTTTGCACGTCGTCGACGCGCATGCTGTCGGACTCCAGGTTGATCGGTTTGGTCCGGTCGGCGCGCTCGGCCTGCGCCGCTCCCGACAGTCCCAGAAGCAAACCCAAGACGAGCAGGGAACGCAGATTATTTTCCAGCATCGAAAGTACCCCTGACCTGCGAGCGCAGAGTGAATTGGCGCGTCTTGTTGTTGAGGTCCATGCCCGTCCCCGCGAGTCTGGACCGGCCCTCGGTAATGACGACCTGCCGGTCGGTGCGGGCGAGATCGCGGTCTGGAAGAACCTGCAGATACTCGGTCTGCACGCGCAGTTCATTCTGTCCCTTGCCGGCCTCGCGCACCACCACGACATTGCCCTGAAAACTGGCTTCGTCGCCATTCTTGGAAACGAGGCCGCGGTCGGCGCGCACGACGATGGCGGGCGCGCTTGCGTGGCGCTGCACCAGCCGCGGCGCGACCACGCTGGTGCTCTCGTCGTCGGGAAAATGCAGCATGCGCTCTGCCGACAGCGTGTATTCGGCCTTGCCGGAAGCGTTCATTTTGACGATGCTGAAATTCTCGGCAATGAAATCCGGGTCGTGCCGCGACCTGCCGGATCTGTCGTATTCAGGCGCCTGGACTGCGCGTTCCAGCCACAGGCTGGCCGCCGCCAGCGCAAGTATCAGCAGCAGGGGAAACAGACTGGATGCGCGCTCCCGTTTCATTGCAGATGCGCCTCGACGGCGCGCGCAAGCAGCTCCTGGGCGTCGAGAATGAATTCGCACACTTCGCGCACCGCACCGCGCCCGCCGGCCGCGCGCGCGAGGTAGTGACAACGGCTGCGCACCGCGGCCGGCGCCGCGGCTACCGTGGCGGCGAAACCGCAGCGGGTGATCAGCGGCAAATCGAGCAGATCGTCTCCCATGCAGCCCGCTTGTTCGCTCGCGAGATCGAGTTGTGCGAGCAGTGCGGCATAGGCTGCACGCTTGTCCTCGGCCCCCTGATACAGGTGCGTGATGCCCAGATTCGCCGCGCGCAGTTCCACTGCGCGCGAGCGCCTGCCCGTGATCAGCGCAACTTCGACTCCGGCTTGCATGAGCATTTTGATGCCGTGCCCGTCCTGGATGTTGAACGCCTTCAACTCCTCGCCGCGCTCGGAGTAATACAGGGTGCCGTCTGTCATCACGCCGTCGACGTCGAAAATCATCAGTTTCAGCGCCTTGGCGCGCGCGCGCGCGCCATCCAGAAGGTCGCGTGCGCGCGCGGCCTCCATGCGGTCGTGCTCCGCTTCCGGCCCGTTGCGTGGCAGAGCGTCCTCCATCCGGCTCAGATGACCTTCGCCTGGAACAGGTCGTGCATGTTCAGCGCGCCCACGAGCCGGCCTTCGCCGCTCACCACCAGCAGCTGGTTGACCTTGCGCTCCTCCATGATCTGCACCGCCTCCACCGCCAGCTTGTCCGGGCTGATGGTGCGCGGATCGCGGGTCATGATGTCGGCGATGCGGGCGGCCTTGATATCGTCCACCCGCGCCAGCGTGCGGCGCAGGTCGCCGTCGGTGAATATGCCGCTGACGCGTCCAGTGGCATCGAGCACCGCGGTCATGCCCAGGCGCTTTTTCGACATTTCCTGCAGCGCTTCGGAGAAACCGGCGGATTCTGGCACGGACGGAATGTCCTCGCCACAGCGCATCACGTCCCGCACATGGGTCAGCAGGCGGCGGCCCAAAGTGCCAAGGGCGCCGCCCGGGTGCGAGCGGGCGAAATCCTCGGCGCCGAAACCCTTGGCATCGAGCAGGGCCACGGCCAGCGCGTCGCCCAGGGCCAGCGCCGCGGTGGTGCTCGCCGTAGGAGCCAGGTTCAGCGGGCAGGCTTCCTTCTCGACGTGCGCGTCCAGGTGCACGTCGGCTTCGCGCGCCAGCGATGAATTGGCGTTGCCGGTGATGGCGATCAGGGAGGCGCCCTGGCGCCTCAGCAGGGGCAGGATGGTGAGCAATTCCTCGCTTTCGCCCGAGTTGGACAGCGCAATCAGCACGTCGTCGCGGGCGATCATGCCGATATCGCCGTGGCTGGCTTCGGCCGGGTGCACGAAATAGGCCGGCGTGCCGGTGCTCGCCATGGTGGAGGCGATCTTGCGCGCGATGTGGCCGGATTTGCCGATGCCGCTGACCACCACACGGCCGCGGCAATTGAGCAGCAGTGCGACGGCGTCCAGAAAGCTCTGGCCCAGGCGCGCCGACAGGCTCTGGATCGCTTCGGCTTCGATGGCGAGCACCTGCTTTGCCAGATCCAGCGCGGTCCTGGACGGTGAGATTTTGTCCATGCGGGATGCTGCAGGTATCATGGGTCCAAAGTATAGCAGAACCCCCAACCCATCCTTTCCGGGCCGAACCCCAGATGAGCAATCCCCTCGAACTGGTGCTGGTGCTGCTGGCAAGCGCCGTGCTGGTGGTGGTGCTGGCGCGCAGCCTGCACCTGCCGCCTATGCTGGGCTACCTGCTGGTAGGCGTGGCGATCGGCCCGCACGCCCTGCGCTGGATCCCGGCGAGCGAGGAATCGAGCTATGCCCATCTGGCCGAGTTCGGCGTGGTGTTCCTGATGTTCAGCATCGGCCTGGAATTCAG
>CAYNVY010000338.1:0-3510 GCA_964400745.1 uncultured Enterobacteriaceae bacterium
ATCTCGTACAAGCGAGGCAGCGCGGCAAAAACGCGCTCGCCCGCCCGGTAGGCGCGTCCGTGCTCGCGCCCGCCCTCCTGGCGCAGCAGGCGCGCGCACATCATCGGCGTCGTCGTGAGCGAAACCACGAGCGAGATCAGTATCGCCACCGACAGCACCACGGCGAATTCGCGGAACAGGCGCCCGATGATGCCGCCCATCAGCAGGATGGGAATGAACACCGCGATCAGTGAGAGGCTCATCGAGAGCACGGTGAAGCCGACTTCGCGGCTGCCCAGCAGCGCGGCCTTGAGCGGCGTCATGCCATCCTCGATGCGGCGCGTGACGTTCTCCAGCACCACTATGGCGTCGTCGACGACGAAGCCGGTGGCGATGGTAAGCGCCATCAGAGAAAGGTTGTTCAGGCTGTAGCCGCACAAATACATGACGCCGAAGGTGCCCACCAGGGACACCGGCACCGCGACGCTCGGAATCAGCGTCGCGCGCCAGTTGCGCAGGAATAGAAACACCACCATGATCACCAGCGCGACGGAGATCAGAAGCGAGCGCCCGACCTCGCGCAAAGAGGTGCGTATGGTCGGCGTGCGGTCCATCACCACCGCCAGGTCGATCGCGCTCGGAATCGAGGCGGAAAGCTGGGGCAGCAGCGCCCGCACCCGGTCGACGGTATCGATGATGTTTGCCCCCGGTGCCCGGTTGAGGACGAGCAGCACCGAGGGCTTGCCGTTGGCCGACCCGTCGTTTCTCAGGTCCTGCACCGAATCGACCACCTCGGCCACGTCCGCGAGGCGCACCGCCGCGCCTTTTCGATAGGCGACGATCAGCGGCAGATACTCCGCCGCCTTTTTCGCCTGATCGTTGGCCAGGATCTGCCAGTGGCGCTCGCCGTCTTCGAGCGACCCTTTGGGCCGGTTCGCGTTGGTGGCGACGATGGCGGCGCGCACCTCTTCCATGCCTATGCCGTAGCGGTTCAGGGTCGCCGGATTGAGTTCCACCCGCACCGCGGGCAGCGAACTGCCGCCTACCGTCACCTGCCCCACGCCCTTCACCTGCGACAGCTTCTGCGCGAGTATGGTCGAAGCCGCGTCGTACATCTGGCCGCGGTTCATGCTGTTCGAGGTAAGCGCCAGGATCAGGATGGGCGCGTCGGCCGGGTTCACCTTGCGATAGGTCGGATTGTTGGGCAGGCCGCTGGGCAGCATGGTGCGCGCGGCGTTGATCGCCGCTTGCACGTCGCGCGCAGCGCCGTCGATGTCGCGGTTGAGGTCGAACTGCAATATGATGCGCGTCGATCCGAGCGAACTCGACGAGGTGATTTCGGTGACGCCGGCGATCCGGCCCAGGGACCGCTCCAGCGGCGTGGCCACGGTGGAGGCCATGGTCTCCGGGCTGGCTCCGGGGAAGGCCGCCTGCACCGAAATGGTGGGGAAATCGACCTGCGGCAGCGGCGACACGGGCAGCAGGCGAAACGCGATCGCGCCCGCGAGCGCTATGCCCAGGGTGAGCAGCGTCGTCGCCACCGGCCGCGCGATGAAGGCCGCCGAAAGGTTCACGGTCGCGCGTCGTCCGAACGATTCGCCGACGCCTCCGCCGCTCCGTCGGCGGCACCATCGGTCCGGCCATGGTCGGCGTCAGACCGCATGCGCCGTGCGAGGCGGTCGAACGCCAGATAGATGACCGGCGTGGTAAACAGCGTCAGCACCTGCGACAGCAAGAGGCCGCCCACCATGGTGATGCCCAGTGGATTGCGCAGCTCCGAACCGACGCCTGTTCCCAGCATCAGCGGCAGCGCCGCGAGCAAGGCCGCCATGGTGGTCATCAGGATCGGCCGGAAGCGCAGCAGGCAGGCCTGCCTGATCGCCGCGTGCGGGCTCTTGCCCTCCTTGCGTTCGGCATCGAGCGCGAAGTCGATCATCATGATCGCGTTCTTCTTCACGATGCCGATCAGGAGCACGATGCCGATGATGGCGATGATGTCGATGTCCTTGCCCGAGAGCATGAGCGCGAGCAGCGCGCCCACCCCGGCCGAGGGCAGCGTCGAGAGTATGGTCACCGGGTGGATGTAGCTCTCGTAGAGCACGCCGAGCACGATGTACATGGTGATGATCGCCGCCAGGATCAGCAGCAGCGTGTTGTCGAGCGAGGCCTGGAACGCGAGCGCCGCGCCCTGGAAGCGCGTCTGCGCCGAGGGCGGCAGGCCGATTTCGCTCTGCGCCGCGCGGATCGCCTCGACCGCATGGCCCAAAGAATAGCCGGGCGCGAGATTGAACGAGACGGTCGCCGCCGGAAACTGCCCGAGGTGATTGATCAGGAGCGGTGCGGTCTTCTCGCTCACCTTCGCGATGCTGGACAGGCGCACCTGCTCGCCGGCGGCAGAGGTCACGAACAGATCGTCCAGCGCGGCCGGTCCGCGCCGGAACTCCGGCTTCACCTCCAGCACCACCCGGTACTGGCTGGTCTGGGTGAAGATGGTTGAAATCAGGCGCTGGCCGAACGCGTTGTACAGCGCGTTGTCGATCGCCCCCGGGGTGACGCCGAGCCGGCTCGCGGTGGCGCGGTCGATGTCCACGTAGGCCTGCAGGCCCTGGTCCTGCAGGTCGCTCGCCACGTCCGCGAGCTGCGGTAAGCCGCGCAGGCGCTCGACCAGCCTTGGCACCCAGAGGGAAAGCTCCTCCGGGTTCGCGTCCTCGATGCTGAACTGGTACTGGGTGCGGCTGACGCGATCCTCGATGGTCAGGTCCTGCACCGGCTGCATATAGAGCGAAATGCCTTCGACTTTGGCCAACCGCGGCTGCAGCCGCCGGATCACCTCCACTGCGCTCACTTGCGCAGAACCCGGGCCGCGCTCGGCCAGCGGCTTCAGATTGATCAGCACGCGCCCGCTGTTGAGCGTGCTGTTGATGCCGTCGACGCCGATGAACGAAGTGAGGCTTTCGACCGCGGGATCCTCCAGCACCGCGCGCGCCAATCGCTGCTGGCGCTCGGCCATCGCCGCGAACGAGACCGATTGCGGCGCTTCGGATATGCCCTGGATCACGCCCGTGTCCTGCACCGGGAAAAAACCCTTGGGCACGAAGACGTAGAGCACCCCGGTGAGCGCGAGCGTGGCTAGCGCCACCCACAGCGTGGCCTGCTGGCGCTCGAGCACCCAGTCGAGCATGCCGGCGTAGCGGGTGATCACCGCATCCAGGAAGCGCCCGCTTGCTCGGTAGAACCAGCCTTGTTCTGCATCGGGCGTGTGCTTGAGCAGCTTGGCGCACATCATGGGCGTCAGCGTGAGCGACACCACGGCCGAGATAAGGATCGCCACCGCGAGGGTGATCGCAAACTCGCGGAACAGCCGGCCGACGACGTCGCCCATGAACAAGAGCGGTATGAGCACCGCGATCAGGGAAAAAGTGAGGGAAATGATGGTGAAGCCGATCTGCGCCGAGCCTTTGAGGGCGGCCTCCAACGGCGCATCGCCCTCTTCGATATATCGCATCACGTTTTCGATCATGACGATGGCGT
>CAYNVY010000339.1:0-3500 GCA_964400745.1 uncultured Enterobacteriaceae bacterium
CTTTACTATTTCTGGTGGGTCGCCAAGGCAGGCGGCGTGCTGCGGGCGGGCGAGCAACTGCACGTGACGCCGCAGACCATCAGCGGCCAAATCGGGCTGCTCGAGGATGACCTGGGCACGCCTCTGTTCGCCAAGAGCGGCCGCAACATCGAACTGACCGACGCAGGGCAACTGGCCTTCGGCTACGCGCAGGACATATTCGCGCTCGGCTCCGAACTGGAGGAGTCCTTGCGCAACTACCCAGCGGGCGGGCGTCCGGTCGATTTCCGCATCGGCGTTGCCGATGCGGTCCCGAAGGCGATCGCCTATCGCCTGATCGAGCCGGCAACGCGCCTCGCCGAGCCCGTGCGCATCGTCTGCCGGGAATGGAAGCTCGACAGCCTGCTCGCGGAACTCGCCGGCCATCGGCTGGACCTGGTGATCGCCGGCGCGCCGATCCCGCCTTCGGTGAGCGTGCGCGCATACAACCACCGGCTGGGGGAATCGGGGGTCAGCTTTTTCGCGTCGCCCGCACTGTTCAAGCAATGCAAAGGAAAGTTCCCGGCCTGCCTGGATGGCGCTCCGATGCTGGTTCCCGGGGTGGAAGCAGCAGTCAGGTCGCGGCTTGAACGGTGGTGCGAGGCGAACAAACTGCGGCCCCGCGTGGTCGGGGAGTTCGACGACAGCGCGCTGATGAAGGCGTTCGGGCAGCGGGGCGCGGGCGTATTCATCTGCCCCACCGTTCTGGAAGCGGAAATCGAAACGCAGTACGGCGTGAAGACGCTGGGCCGGACGACGGAGATCGTGGAGGAGTTCTTCGCGATTTCGGTCGAGCGGCGCGTAACCCATCCCTGCGTCGTGGCCATAACCGGGGCGGCGAGAGACCGCTTGTTTGCCAGCGGCGATTCCGCGTGATGCGCCTGACCGAAATCTCCAGATAGAAAGGAAGAGACGATGCCGATGATCCATGCGCTGCGCGAATTCGTCGCGCTCGAATCCGCCGGGGGCATAGTGCTTGCGCTGGCCGCGGCAGCCGCGCTGGTGCTCGCGAACTCGCCGTTCGCCTTCGTCTACGACGCTTTCCTCAATACGCCGGTCGAGGTGCGCGTCGGCGCGCTGCAGATCGCCAAGCCGCTGCTGCTGTGGATCAACGACGGACTGATGGCCGTGTTCTTCTTCCTGGTGGGTCTGGAGATCAAGCGCGAGGTGCTGGAGGGCGAACTCTCCGACCCGCGCCAAGTGATGCTTCCCGCAGTCGCCGCCGTCTGCGGCATGGCGGTCCCGGCGGCGATCTACGCCGCGATCAACGCCGGCAACCCGGTCGCGCTTGGCGGCTGGGCGATTCCAACGGCAACCGACATCGCTTTCGCGCTCGGCGTGCTCTCGCTGCTGGGGAACCGCGTGCCGGCCGGCCTCAAGGTGTTTCTGCTCACCCTCGCGATCCTCGACGATCTGGGCGCCATCGTGATTATCGCGATCTTCTATGCCGACCATCTTGCGCCGCTCTCGCTCGGCGTCGCGGCGGCGGCGCTGCTCGCTCTGCTGGCGCTCAACCGTGCGGGTGTCGTACGGCTCGCGCCTTATCTATTCGTCGGGCTGGTGCTGTGGGTGTCGGTACTGAAGTCCGGCGTGCACGCGACGCTGGCCGGTGTCGCGCTTGCGTTTTTCATCCCGCTGCGCACGGGCGGCGCCGAACCGCATTCGCCGCTCCAGCGCCTGGAGCAAGACCTTCATGCATCGGTCGCGTTCGCAATTCTGCCGCTGTTTGCATTCGCCAACGCGGGCGTATCCCTGCAGGGCGTGACGGTCGCGGCGCTGCTCGAACCGGTTCCCCTGGGCATCGCTGCGGGTTTGCTGCTTGGAAAGACCGTCGGCGTGTTTCTTGCGTCCTGGCTCACGGTGCGGCTGGGATTCGCGCGGCTGCCGCAGGGCGCGGGATGGGGCTCGATGCTCGGCGTGTCGGTGCTGTGCGGCATAGGCTTCACCATGAGTCTGTTCGTCGCCAGTCTGGCTTTCGAAGGGGCGGGCAGCGCATACGTTGTGCAGACCCGGCTCGGCATCCTGTGCGGGTCGCTGGCTGCGGCAGTCATCGGTTACGCCTTGTTGCGCGCGACCCTGCCGCGGTCCGCGGGGAATCGGCGTGGCGCAGTCGGTTGATGGCTTTACAAGAATTCGGATTAATGCTCTGATTTGCGCCCCACAGTGGCGGGAGCGTAAGGCTGGCGTAAGTCTGGGTTTTCATAATGTTTCATGCCGGCCTGGATGATTGAAAATTCGCCGCGATTCAAGCTTTGTTGATCGAGTACACAGAAAGAGGAGCCCATCGTCATGTCTGCGCAGATCGAATCGGTACTGAACGAAACCCGGGTTTTTCCGCCTTCGACCGAGATGGTCAAGCAGGCCAATATTCCCGGGATGGCTGCCTACCAGGCTTTGTGCAATCAAGCGGAGCGCGACTTCGAGGGGTTCTGGGGAAAACTGGCGCAGGAAAACCTGCTGTGGCACAAGCCTTTCACCAAAGTGCTCGACGAGTCGAACGCGCCGTTCTTCAAATGGTTTCACGACGGTGAGCTGAACGCCTCCTACAACTGTCTCGAGCGCAACCTGCAGAGCGGCAACGCGGACAAGGTGGCGATCATCTTCGAGGCCGACGACGGCAAGGTCACGAAAATAACCTATCGGGCGCTGTACCACGAAGTGTGCAGATTCGCCAACGGCCTGAAAGGGCTGGGGATCAAGCTCGGCGACCGCGTGTTGATCTACATGCCGATGTCGATCCAGGCGGTGGTGGCGATGCAGGCCTGCGCGCGCATCGGCGCGGTGCACTCGGTGGTGTTCGGCGGGTTCTCCGCGAAGAGCATTCACGAACGCATCATCGATGCCGGCGCGGTGGCCGTGATCACCGCCGACGGCCAACTGCGCGGCGGCAAGGAGATTCCGCTCAAACCCGTGGTCGACGAAGCGCTCGCGCTGGGCGGCTGCGACAGCATCAAGAGCGTGGTGGTGTACAAGCGCACCGCCAGTGCGATCGCGATGAGCGCGCCGCGCGATATCTGGTGGCATGACCTGACCAAACCTCAGGCCGACACCTGCGAGCCGACCTGGGTCAACGCCGAGCATCCGCTGTTCATTCTCTATACGTCCGGCTCTACCGGCAAGCCCAAGGGCGTGCAGCACTCCACCGGCGGCTATCTGCTGCAGGCGATCCTCACCATGAAATGGGTGTTCGATCACAAGCCGACCGACGTGTTCTGGTGCACCGCCGACGTCGGCTGGGTCACGGGTCACACCTACGTCTGCTACGGACCGCTGGCAGTGGGCGGCACCGAAGTGGTGTTCGAGGGCGTGCCGACCTACCCCGACGCGGGTCGCTTCTGGAAGATGATCCAGGACCACAAGGTGTCGGTGTTCTACACCGCGCCGACCGCGATCCGGTCGCTGATCAAGGCGGGCGGCGATCTGCCGAAAAAGTACGACCTGAAGTCGCTGCGCATACTCGGCACGGTGGGCGAGCCGATCAA
>CAYNVY010000340.1:0-3500 GCA_964400745.1 uncultured Enterobacteriaceae bacterium
GCAAGGGCATCATCGCGGCCGAGCTCGACGAGGGCGATTTCCTCATCGGCGTCGCCATCACCGACGGCAAGCACGACGTCATGCTGTTTTCAGATGCCGGCAAGGCGGTGCGTTTCGAGGAAGACGACGTGCGGCCCACCGGGCGCGTGACGCGCGGCGTGCGCGGCATGATGCTCGACGATGGGCAGCGCGTGATTTCGATGCTGGTGGCGGAGAACGAGAGCCAGACCGTGCTGACCGCGACTGAAAACGGCTTCGGCAAGCGCACGCCGATATCCGAGTACACGCGCCACGGCCGCGGCACCAAGGGCATGATCGCCATCTATACCGGCGAGCGCAACGGCGCCCTCGTCGGAGCCGTGCTGGTGGAAGAGAAGGACGAGGTGATGCTGGTTTCGACCGGCGGCGTGGTCATACGCACCAAGGTGGCGCAGATTCGCGAACAGGGGCGCTCGACCCAGGGGGTGACTTTGATCAACCTCGACGCCGGTACCCGCCTGGCCGGCATAGAAAAAGTGCTCGAATCGGAAGACGAGCCCGGCGACGGCAACGACGGCAGCGACGGCAACGACGGCGAGGCCGGTGAAAGCAATGCTCCGCAAGCCGGGTGACGCGCGGATTCGCGCATAGCGCAGCGCGCTTTCATTAGGACAGTCATGGCACGAACCTTCAATTTCAGCGCCGGCCCCGCGGTACTGCCGGAATCCGTCCTGCAGCAGGCTGCGGCGGAGATGCTCGACTGGCATGCAAGCGGCATGTCGGTGATGGAAATGAGCCATCGCGGCGAGGAGTTCACGGCTATCCACGCCGAAGCGGAGCACGACCTGCGCGAGTTGCTCGCCGTGCCGGCGAACTACAAGGTCCTGTTCCTGCAGGGCGGGGCGATCGCCGAGAACGCGATCGTGCCGATGAACCTGCTGCGCGGCCGCCAGGTGGCTGACTACGTCAATACCGGCGAATGGTCGAAGAAGTCGATCAAGGAAGCGCGGAAATACTGCAGCGTGAACGTCGCCGCCTCCGGCGAGGACCGGAACTTCACCTACATACCGCCGCAGTCGGGCTGGAGCCTGACCAAGGACGCGGCCTACGTGCATGTCTGCACCAATGAGACCATAGGCGGACTCGAGTACCACTGGGTGCCCGATACCGGCGACGTGCCGCTGGTGGCGGACATGTCCTCGCATATCCTGTCGCGCCCGGTGGACGTGGCGAAATACGGCCTGATCTACGGCGGCGCGCAGAAGAACATCGGGCCCGCGGGCCTGACCCTGGTGATCGTGCGCGACGACCTGATCGGACAGGCGGCGGCGTTCACCCCTTCGGCGTTCGACTACAAGCAGCAGGCCGAGGCGGGTTCCATGTTCAATACGCCGCCGACCTACGCCATCTATATCGCCGGACTGGTGCTGAAGTGGATCAAAGCCGAAGGCGGCCTGGTCGAGATCGAACAGCGCAACATCGCCAAGGCGGGGCTGCTGTACGATTATCTGGACCGCAGCGAGTTCTTCGTCAACCCGGTCGAACCGCGCGACCGCTCGCGCATGAACGTGCCGTTCAAGCTCGGCAACGAAGCGCTGGACGAGGCATTCCTCAAGGGCGCGAAAGCGCGCGGCATGGTGCAGTTGAAGGGCCACCGCGTGGTCGGCGGCATGCGCGCCTCGATCTACAACGCCATGCCGATCGAAGGGGTGAGGCAATTGGTGGAATACATGCGCGAGTTCGAGGCGAGGCATGCCTGAGCGCAGTTCCGTTGGAATCCCGCCGCCGGGCATAGCCGGTGGCGCGCTGTCCGCACTTGCAGGAGCGAAACAGGCATGAGCAAAGATCTGGCCGAGTTGCGCGCGCAAATCGATGCGCTGGACGAGCGTCTGCTCGGTTTGCTGAACCAGCGCGCGTCGATCGCGCACGAAGTGGGCAAGTTGAAGCAGAGCAGCAGGATCTACCGGCCGGAGCGCGAAGCCCAGGTGCTGCGCCGCATACTGGCCAAGAACGCCGGTCCGCTGAGCAAGGGCGCGGTGCTGCGCGTGTATTCCGAGATCATCTCCGCCTGCCGCGCGCTGGAGCAGCCGCTCTCCGTGTCCTACCTGGGACCGGCCGGCACCTTCAGCGAAATGGCGGTATCCAAGGTGTTCGGCAGCGACGTGCGCGCGCAGCCCTGCAGCTCGATCGACGAAGTGTTCCGCCAGGTCGAGACCGGCGGCGTCAACTACGGCGTGGTCCCGGTGGAAAATTCGAGCGAAGGCGCGATCGACCGCACGCACGATCTTCTGCTCAGCACCCCGCTCATGATCTGCGCCGAGACGGTGCTGCGCGTGCGCCAGAACCTGATGTCGAAATCCGGCCTGCTGAAGAAAATCACGCGCGTCTATTCCCACCCGCAATCGCTGGCGCAATGCAATCAGTGGCTGAACCGCAAGCTGCCCGACGCCGAGCGTGTTCCGGTGGCGAGCAATTCCGAGGCGGCGCGCCTCGCGGCGCAGGAGGCCGGCGCAGCGGCCATCGCCGGGGACATCGCCGTCGCGCGCCACGGCCTCAAGCTGGTTGCAAGAAACATCGAAGACGATCCGAACAACACCACGCGCTTTCTGGTGCTGGGCGACCACGACGCCGCGCCTTCGGGCAAGGACCAGACCTCGCTCGTCATGTCGGCGCCCAACCGGCCGGGCGCGGTGCACGCGCTCCTGACGCCCATCGCCAAGCACGGCGTCAGCATGAGCCGGCTGGAATCGCGCCCGGCGCGCACCGGGCGCTGGGAATACATGTTCTATGTGGATGTGCAGGGCCACCGTCAGGACGCGCAGGTGGCCAAAGCGCTGGCCGAACTGGAAAAGCTCGCGCCGTTTCTGAAAATTCTCGGTTCCTATCCTGCGGCGATAATCTAGCCCCAGCCTTGCGGCGCCGACCAACCACGACCAACCACGACCAACCACGACCAACCACGACCCCGGACACCATGGACCTTTGCGAACTGTCTCCCGCCTACGTGCGCGCCATCGCGCCCTATCATCCCGGCAAGCCGATCACCGAACTCGCGCGCGAATTCGGCCTGGACGAGCGCGCCATCGTCAAGCTCGCCTCGAACGAAAATCCGCGCGGCATTTCGCCCAAGGCGCTGGCTGCGATCACGGCGGCGCTGCCCGAACTCGGGCGCTATCCCGACGGCTTCGATCTGACGCAGGCGCTGGCGCTAAAATTGGGCGTGGGCGCGCAGAGCATCGTGCTCGGCAACGGCTCCAACGACGTGCTCGAACTGGCGGGCATGGCGTTTCTGGCGCCGGGCTGCTCGGCCGTCTATTCGCAGCATGCGTTCGCGGTCTATCCGCTCGCCACGCAGGCGCGGGGGGCGCAAAGCATCGTCACCCCGGCGAAGAATTTCGGCCACGATCTGGAGGCGATGCTCGCGGCGATACGGCCGGTCACGCATGTGGGTTTCATCGCCAACCCGAACAACCCGACCGGCACCATGCCCACCGCGGCCGAGCCGGGATCCGTCCTGCCCC
>CAYNVY010000341.1:0-3431 GCA_964400745.1 uncultured Enterobacteriaceae bacterium
CCACCTCGTCGTCCCGATGAAACAGCCGATACAACACCGGCAACACCAGCAGCGTCAGCAGCGTCGAGGAGAGGATACCGCCGATCACCACCGTCGCGAGCGGCCGCTGTACCTCTGCTCCAGTACCGACATTGAACGCCATCGGCAGAAAGCCGAGGCTCGCCACCAGCGCAATCATCAACACCGGCCGCAGCCGGGTCATCGTACCTTCCACGATGGCCTGATCGATCCCTATCCCTTGCGCCCGCAGATCGCGGATACATGAAACGATTACCAGGCCAGTCAGCACCGCCACGCCGGACAAGGTGATGAAGCCGATGCCGGCCGAGATCGACAGCGGAATGTCTCGCAACCATAACGCCAGAACACCACCGGTGAGCGCCAACGGCACGCCGCTAAACACCAAGGCTGCATCTTTGGCCGAACCGAAGGTCATGAACAGCAGACCGAAGATAAGCGCGAGCGAAAGCGGTACAACCACTTGCAGGCGTTTAGCCGCGGAGGCGAGTTGCTCGAAGGTGCCGCCGTAACCCAACCAGTAGCCCTCAGGCAGCTTGATCTGGCCCTGGATGCGATCCTGCGCCTCGGTGATAAAGGAACCGAGATCGCGGCCACGGACGTTCGCGGTCACGACGACCCGCCGCTTGCCGTTCTCCCGGCTGATCTGGTTGGGTCCTGGCGCCAACTCGAACTGGGCGATTTCGCCTAGGGCCACATAGTTCGCTTTCGCCTCGCCCCCCTCGGAGACTTTGCTGTTGGCAGGCAATGAAACCGGTAGCCGCTTCATGGCATCCAAATCGCCGCGCAGCTGTTCCGGCATGCGCACCACGAGATCAAAACGTCGGTCACCCTCGAATACCTGTCCTGCCTCCTTGCCCCCCACGGCCATTTCGATCACTTCCTGCACATCTGCGACGTTCAATCCGTAGCGGGAGATCTTTGGCCGGTCGATTTTCACGGTGAGCACCGGCAGCCCGCTCACCTGCTCCACCTTGACATCGGCGGCACCCGGGACCTTCTCCAGGATTTCGGCGATCCCCTCGCCACTTTTCAATAGCGCGTCCAGATCGTCGCCGAACACCTTTACCGCAACGTCGCTGCGCACCCCCGAGATGAGTTCGTTGAATCGCATCTGGATCGGTTGGGTGAACTCATAATTGTTGCCCGGGATCTGCTCCACTGCTTCCTGCATCGCCTTGGCCAGATCCTCCTTGCTGCGTTTGGGGTCCGGCCACTCGGATTGGGGTTTCAGCATGACAAAGTTGTCGGCCACGTTAGGCGGCATGGGGTCGGTAGCGATCTCGGGGGTGCCGATCTTGGAAAAGATCGTATCTACTTCCGGAAACGCCTTGATGCGCTTCTCCAAAACCTTCTGCATTTCGATTGACTGGGTGAGGCTGGTGCCCGGGATGCGAATCGCGTGCAACGCGATGTCGCCTTCGTCAAGACTGGGCACGAACTCGGCTCCCATGCGGGTGGCCAGCAGCACGCTCAATGCCACCACGACAACCGCAGCCGCCACGGTCGGCGCAGGGTTGCGCAGCACCAAGTCCAGTGCGGGTTGGTAGAGCTTGCGCGCCCAGCGCATCACGGGACTCTCCTTTTCCTCGACCCAGCCGGTGACGAACAGCGCGATCGCCGCAGGCACGAAGGTCACCGACAGGATGAGCGCGCCCAGCAGGGCCACGACCACGGTGAACGCCATCGGGTGGAACATCTTTCCCTCGACGCCGGTCAGCGTGAAGATCGGAATATTCACCAGCGCCACCACGATCACGCTCACCAAGCTCGGCCTGAACACTTCGCGTGCGGCCCCGAACACCACCTCGAAGCGCTCGCCGCGCTCCAGCACCCGTCCTAGCCGATGCTGTTCAAGCGCAAGCCGGCGCAGACAGTTCTCGACGATGATCACGGCTCCGTCCACGATCAATCCGAAGTCCAGTGCGCCCAGGCTCATCAGGTTGGCGCTGACCTTGTTCTCCACCATGCCGGTAATGAGGAACAGCATGGATAGCGGGATCACCGCCGCGGTGAGTAGTGCCGCGCGCCAGTTTCCGAGAAGCGCGAGCAGCACCACGACCACCAGCACCGCGCCTTCGAGCAAGTTCTTCGATACCGTGACGATGGTCTTGTCCACCAGGGTCGTGCGGTCGTACACGGTCTTTGCCACTACGCCTTGCGGTAGCGTACGGTTGACCTCCGCGAGCTTAACCCCGACACGCTGCGACACGGTGCGGCTGTTCTCGCCCATGAGCATGAACACCGTACCGAGCACCACTTCCTTACCGTTCTCGGTAGCGGCCCCGGTGCGCAGTTCCTTGCCAAGCAGCACATCAGCCACATCCTTGACCCGGACGGGCACGCCGCGTTCGGTGCGGACTACGATTTCGCGAATCTCGTCCAGTGTCGTCACCTGCCCCGGCGCGCGCACCAGGTACTGCTCGCCGCTCTTCTCGATGTAGCCGGCGCCGACGTTGGCGTTGTTCTTCGCGAGCGCCGCCAGCACGTCGTGGAAACCCAGGCCGTAGCCAATCAGCTTGGCCGGGTCGGGCGTCACGTGGAACTGCTTCAAATAGCCGCCCATGGTATTAATCTCGGTGACGCCCGGGATATTGCGCAATTGCGGCCGCACGATCCAGTCCTGGATGGTGCGCAGGTCCGTCGGGGTATATTCGCTCCCGTCAGGTTTTTTCGCGCCTTCCTTCGGCTCGATGGTCCAGGTGAAGATTTCGCCCAGCCCGGTGGCAATGGGGCCCATGGACGGATCGACGCCGGGTGGCAGCTTTTGACGCACTTCCTGCACGCGCTCGTTGATCAATTGGCGCGCAAAATAAATGTCGGTGCCATCCTGAAAGATCACCGTCACCTGCGACAATCCATAGCGTGACAACGAGCGGGTCTGCTGCAGGTGCGGCAGCCCGGCCATCGCGGTTTCGATCGGATAAGTGATGCGCTGCTCCGCCTCCAGCGGCGAATAGCCGGGCGCCTCGGTGTTGATCTGCACCTGCACATTGGTAATGTCCGGCACGGCATCGATCGGCAGGCGCTGGTAGTTGTAGACGCCCAGCGCGGCCATGCCCAGCACCGCCAGGAGCACCAGCCAGCGCCGATGAATCGCGAAACGCAGAATTCCATCAAGCATGTTCTTGTTCCTTGTTAAGCAGCGCTATCGCCGCGCTCGCCGCTGCCGATGCGCAGCACTTCGGTCGCTTCGCACACGGCGATGATGCCGTCGCCCGGTAGCCCGGTATGGGCGTTCTGCTGGATGGCGTCGACAATCAGCGGCGCTAACTCATCGGAACACAGGATGAACAGGGCCACCTTGTCGTGCTCGTCCAGCTCCCATTCCGTGGCGTGATAGGCGTGCCCGGGGGCGCGCCCGCGACCGTGGCCCTTGGCGCGCAGCAGGGTGTAGCCGGGGAAATGCGGCA
>CAYNVY010000342.1:0-3367 GCA_964400745.1 uncultured Enterobacteriaceae bacterium
AAAGTCGTGTGCAAACTGACCGTAGGGCCAGATATCAAGCTCAAGGGCGCCGAAATCACCGACTGCGACACGCTGGTAGTCGAAGGCCGGGTCGAGGCCTCGATGAACAGCCGCGTCATCCAGATTGCGGAGAGCGGCGTGTTCGTCGGCAAGGTCGGTATCGAAGTGGCGGAGATTCACGGTCGTTTCGAAGGCGAACTGACCGCGCACCGGCAACTCGTGATCCATGCGAGCGGGCGTGTATCCGGAACCATTCGCTACGGCAGCATCTCCATAGAAGCAGGTGGCGAACTGACCGGCGACATCGGCACGATCACCTCGAACAAAGCCGTGGCACCGGTCGTTGCCGCCGCCCCGGCCCATGCGCCGGCATCGACCATGCCCATTCCTCGCCCACTGACGGGTACTGCGGGCATGCGCGCAACGACCAATCGATAATCGTGCGCTACCAAGCCGGCTGCTGCGGCCGTCCTGCCCCGGCAACCGATTGCACTGGCGCATTATCCCCAACAAGAGAGAATAGAGAAATGCAAACCTACAATCGACATCTGACCCGCTTTCTGATCGTCAGCCTTTGCTACATTTACTTGCCCATGCAGCCGGCGCAGGCCGAACTGGTACCAACTCACGTCATTGCCGCAGGCAATCAAAGTGATTCCGCGCGACAAATCCTGGAGCGCTACCTGCAGCGCGAAGACGTGCGCGCCGCACTGGAGCAGCGCGGCGCGAACCCAGCCGCGGCCAAAGCGCGCGTCTACGCCTTGAGCGACGAAGAAGTCGCGGCCATCGCTGGCAGAATCGACTCGCTTCCCGCGGGCGGCGAATTCATCGGCGCCGTGGTGTTCATATTCCTCGTGCTGCTGGCGACGGACATTCTGGGCTTTACCAAAATATTCAATTTCACCCGAGCGGCCAAGAAGTAGGCGCCTCCTCCCCTGCGGTCGCCCCGGCCTTTTTCCGCGCCCGCACGCACGCTGCGCGCGCCTTTCTGCGCAAGTCATGGCGCGCGCGCTCCCGAATCAAGACAGTCATGCCGACGGCCTCGCGCCCGCCGGCGCCGGCCATTCATTCGACAATCCATTTCCCAGGAGATCCGACAATGCGCGACAGCATTCGATCCCAGGGTCTGCTGCACAGTCTGCAGCAAATCCTATCCCACGGCGTGATCACCCTGCTTGCGGTGGCTATCGCGTTCTCGCTGCCGCAGGCGGCCCAATACATACTGTACGAGTGGTGGCCGGTGGTGGAGAAAGATGCGAACCTGCTGCTGGCGACCGAAATTTGCATGGCCTCGATCATGGTCCTGCTGTTCAATTTCGCCAAGATCGTCTGGGGCAACCGGCAACGAGTGGCGATGGCCAAGCTGACCGCGCTCGCCTATGCGCGCAATGAACGCCACGACTGGCTGTCGCGCCGGCGCGAACGCGTTCTGGTGAAACGCCTGTCGGCGGCACGCGATGCCTGCATTCTCACCCTGACCGGGCACGACACCTTCGTCGACGAGCGCAGCCCGCTGCGCGCAGCGCTGAAGAACGCCTACGAGATTCGCGTCATGCTGGTCAATCCGGTCGGCGCAGGGTTGCGCAGGCGCATCGATTCGCTGCCGCCGGACGTCACCCTGCTGTCGTTTCACAAGGAAATCGAGGCCAGCATCGCCTACCTCGCGGAACTGCGCCGGGCAGGCAAGAAGATCACGCTCAAATTCTACGAACACGAGCCGTTCTGGAAAGTAATCGTCTTCGGCGATCACGTCTGGGTGCAGCATTGCCACAGCGGCTACGAGGTACAGCATCAGCCGGAATACGTGTTCGCGCTGCACCACCGTAATCCGCGCGAAGGACTGTACGTCCCGTTCTACATGCACTTCCTCGACCAATGGAGCCAGACCAGCCATCCGGAATACGATTTCGACACCAATGAACTGGTGTATCGCGATGACGCCGGAAATGAATGCCGGCGCGCCGCTCTCGGCGTCCCCATCAATGGCAATCATGTTCCAGCCGATGCGCTGTCGCCTGCGCGCGACAAAGCGCCGCTCGCCCCCGACGCACTGCCGGTCGGCGCCGGCTCGCGCATGCCGGATTGAAGCCTGCGGCCTCAGCCGATCGAGGTGATGGCCCCGCGGTCGATGACGATGACCTTGTCCACCATGCGCTCAGAATGCTGCAGGTCGGATTCGGACAGGATGACCGACATGCCTTCGCGCTTCAGGTCGACGACCACTTCCACCAGTCGATGCGCGAGCGCAGGCGCCACGCCCTCGAACGGTTCGTCCAGCAGCAGCAGCCTGGTTCCGCACATCATCGCCCGGCCCAGCGCCACCAGCTTCTGCTGTCCGCCCGAGAGCTGCAAGCCCTTGCGCGGTGCGAATTCGCGCAGTTCCGGAATCAGCTTGTACACCTTTTCCAGCCGCGCTTCCGCGTCCGCAAGCCCCGCCGCCCAGGCCGGCACCAGCAGGTTCTCTTCACAGCTAAGGTCGGGGATCAGGCGACGGTCTTCCGGCATGTAGCCGATGCCGAGCCGCGTGCGCGCGTGGGTCTTCGACGCGACCAGATCATTGCCGTCGAATGCGATGGCGCCGCTCTCGACCTTGAGCAGCCCCATGATGCTTTTCATCAGCGTGGTCTTGCCCGCGCCATTGCGCCCTATCAGCCCCGCCATGGTGCCGGTAGGCAGTTCCAGCGACACATTGCGCAGGATCTGCACCGACTGGATCGCGACATTGATGTTGGCCACGCTAAGCATTGGCCACCCCCTGCTCTACGTCCATGCGGTGCAGCTCGCCGCCGACGACGTAGCGCTTCACCTCGGGATCGCGCAGGGCGATTTCGGGCGCGGCGTCGGCGATGATGCGCCCGTCGTAGAACGCGAGCACGCGTTCGGCGAAGCGGCTCACCACCTCCATGTCGTGCTCGACGAACAGCACGGTGGCGCCTTCCGCCTTTACCGCCGTCATCACCATTTCCATCATGCCGAATTTCTCCTCGGCGGAAACGCCGCTGGTGGGCTCGTCCAGCAGCAGGATCGTCGGTTTCGCCACCATGGTGAGCGCGATGTCGAGCAGCTTGCGCACCCCGCCCGGCAGCACCTGCGCGTTCTTGTTGCGGTAGTCGCTCAAGCCGAAGCGCTGCAAGATGCGCTCGGCTACCGCCTCCGCAGGCGCATCGTGTCCCGGAACGTTGGGCCGTCCGCGCGAAAAGAATCCGCCCAGTCCGGCGTTGCGCAGCACGATGCCCAGCCCCACCATCATGTTCTCGAATACGGTGAGCGAACTGTAGAGCTGCGGGATCTGGAACGAGCGGCAGATGCCGACGCGCGTGACCTCGCGCGGCGACAGCGCGGTGATGTCGCGCCCGTTGAATTCGAT
>CAYNVY010000343.1:0-3365 GCA_964400745.1 uncultured Enterobacteriaceae bacterium
TGGCCCGGCAATGCCGGGATGTCCTCGATGACCTCATGCTCCTCGCTCCGTGGGTATTGTTGCCTGACTCACAGAATAGGCTGAGAGAGTTCGACCATCTCGACGAGATCCTTACGTTGCGTGAATTGGCAAAACTTGAGGTGACGTGTCTGCCGGACATTGAGCATCGGTTGGCCACGGAGGCGACGCCCGGGGAGAGTATGTGGGTTGCTGATCTTCAAGAACTCATTGTGAAGGCAAGCCAGCGCGCCAGAGAACGAATCGAGACTGTCGAAGGACTGGCACGTCAATCAAGTCGCTTGGCCGAGATGGAATATGATTTTCTGTTCGACAAGGGCTGCCATCTGTTGGCGATTGGCTTCAATGTCGGCGAGCGCCGGCGCGACTCGAGCTACTACGACCTGCTGGCTTCGGAAGCGAGATTGTGTTGTTTCGTGGCGATTGCACAGGGGCAACTGCCGCAAGAGAGCTGGTTTGCGCTCGGGCGCCTTCTCACGACCGCCGGTGGCGGGCCGGTACTCATCTCGTGGAGCGGGTCGATGTTCGAGTACCTCATGCCGCTGTTGGTGATGCCGACATACGACAACACGCTGCTCGACCAGACCTGCAAGGCGGCGGTGGAGAGGCAGATCGAGTATGGAAGGCAGCGCGGCGTCCCGTGGGGCGTGTCGGAATCCGGCTATAACACAATCGACGTACATCTGAACTATCAATACCGCGCATTCGGCGTGCCCGGCCTGGGACTCAAACGCGGGCTTGCCGATGATGTGGTCATCGCGCCTTACGCCTCGGCGCTCGCGCTGATGGTGGCGCCCGAGGAGGCGTGCGTGAATTTGCAGCGGCTCGCGGCGGCGGGGCTCGAAGGACCGTTCGGTTTATACGAAGCGATCGACTATACGCCCTCCCGTCTCCCGCGCGGACAATCGAGTGCAGTAGTTCAGTCCTATATGGCCCATCACCAGGGCATGAGCCTCTTGTCTCTGGCCTATCTGCTCCTGGACCGTCCGATGCAGAAACGATTCGAGTCGGATCCGTTGTTCCAGGCGACGACGCTGTTGCTCCAGGAGCGGATCCCAAAGGCCACGGCATTCTACTCGCACAGCGCCGAACTGTCAGACGTCCAGACGACTGCCGCTGGATGGGAGACGCCGGTGCGCCGGTTCAACAGCCCTCACACGCCGATTCCGGAAGTGCAGTTGTTGTCGAACGGCCGGTACCACGTGATGATCACGAACGCGGGGGGTGGGTACAGCCGTTGGAAGGATCTCGCCGTCACACGCTGGCGCGAAGACAGTACCTGCGACAACTGGGGCACGTTCTGTTACCTCCGCGACGTGACGAGCGGGGAGTTCTGGTCCATGGCCTATCAGCCGACGCTCAAGCAATCGAAGAATTACGAAGTCATTTTTTCTGAGGGACGGGCTGAGTTTCGCCGCCGCGAACAGAATATCGAGACGCATACCGAAATCGTGGTGTCGCCGGAAGATGACATCGAACTGCGTCGAATCCGCATCACCAACAGCTCGCGGACCAGCCGGACGATCGAGATCACGAGTTATGCGGAAGTCGTCCTCGCCTCGTCTGCCGCGGACGCGCTGCATCCGGCGTTCAGCAATCTCTTCGTGCAGACCGAGATCGTCCGCGACCGGCACGCGATCCTCTGCACGCGCCGGCCCCGCTCCCTCGACGAGCACTCGCCCTGGATGTGTCATCTCATGGCCGTGCATGGAGCACACATCGGAACGATGTCCTATGAAACAGACCGCCTACAGTTCATCGGCCGCGGTTGCACTTCCGCTGATCCACATGCCATGAGTCATTCCGAGGCGCTCTCGGGCAGCGAAGGCTCTGTGCTCGATCCGATTGTCGCCATCCGGTGCCGAATCACGCTCGATCCTGAAGAATCGGCCACGATTGATATGGTGTCCGGCATCGGCGACACCCGCGACGTCTGCCTGGGGCTGATCGAGAAATACCACGATCGGCGTCTTGCCGATCGTGTCTTCGATTTGGCGTGGACCCATAGCCAGGTGGTCATGCGGCAGTTGAATGCCACTGAAGCTGATGCGCAACTCTATGGCCGACTGGCCAACTCTGTTCTCTACGCGAATTCTTCCCTGCGGGCTGACCCGGGTGATCTGATCAAAAACCGCCGCGGGCAATCCGGGCTCTGGGGCTACGCGATCTCAGGCGACTTACCGATCGTGCTGCTGCAGATCGGAGATCCGGCCAATATCGATCTGGTGCGCCAGCTTGTACAGGCCCACGCGTATTGGCGCTCCAAGGGGTTGGCTGTGGACCTGGTGATCTGGAACGAAGATCACGCCGGGTACCGGCAACTACTCCACGAACAAATCATGGGGCTGATTGCCGCGGGCCTCGAAGCCCACGTAATGGATCGACCGGGCGGTATCTTCGTCCGTCCTATTGACCAGATTTCAAACGAGGACCGCATTCTGCTCCAGTCGGTCGCTCGCGCCATTCTCACCGATAGGCGGGGATCGTTGGCGGACCAGATCACCCGTCGCGGCCATATAGACGTCACCGTGCCGCGCCTGACTCCAACCCGAACCCGCCGCGCTGAGCCATTGCCATCCGCTGCTGTCCCGCGCACCGATCTCACATTTTTCAACGGGCTGGGAGGATTCACGCCTGATGGCCGCGAGTATGTCATTACGACCTCGCACGGGTATGTGACACCGGCGCCGTGGGTCAATGTCCTGGCGAATCCGAACTTTGGCACCGTCGTTTCAGAGAACGGCCAGGCCTATACCTGGAGTGAGAACGCCCACGAATTCCGTCTCACTCCGTGGCACAACGACCCGGTGAGCGATGCGAGCGGAGAAGGCTTGTATCTCCGTGACGAAGAGCGGGGCCACTACTGGTCCCCCACGCCGCTGCCCAGCCGCGGTGCGACACCGTACGTCAGTCGGCACGGCTTCGGCTATAGCGTCTTTGAGCATACGGAGCGCGGCATCCGCTCAGAGCTGTGGGTGTACGTGGCGCTGGATGCACCGATGAAGTTCATGGTGCTCAAAGTGCGGAACGAGTCGGACCGATCGCGCAAGCTCTCCGCGACGGGTTATGTGGAATGGGTGCTCGGAGATCTGCGGCCAAAATCGGTGATGCATGTCGTGACCGAACTGGACCCCAAGAGCGGCGCCCTTTTCGCACGAAATCCCTATCATACGGAGTTCGCCGGCAGGACTGCCTTCTTTGACGTGGACGAGACGACTCGGACCATCAGTGGCGACCGGACGGAGTTTATTGGGCGCAATGGCACGCTTCGCAGTCCGGCCGCAATGACCCGGGTGCGGTTGTCGGGCAAAGTGGGGGCTGGGCTCGATCCCTGCGGGGCCATCCAC
>CAYNVY010000344.1:0-3341 GCA_964400745.1 uncultured Enterobacteriaceae bacterium
AGAACTTGTCGGTGTCGAGCGGCTTGCCCGGCCCGATCATGTTGTCCCACCAGCCGATGTTCTTCGGGTCATGCGCGTAGTAGCCCGCGACATGGTGCGACGCGTTGAGCGCGTGGCAGACCAGGACCGCATTGGACCTGGCTGCGTTCAGCGTGCCGTAGGTCTCGTACATCAGGTCATAGGCAGGCAGCACCGTGCCGCTCCTGCATGCGAGCGGCGTATCGAAGTGCATGGTCTGCGGCCGGACTGCGCCTACTGAATCGCTCATCTTCCTTCACCATCAAAATAAGAGCTTCGAAACTTCGCACGGCAGCGCCTGGTCTGCCCAATCCCTGGCAATCGGCACATCGCGAGGCACGAGCCCTTGAACAGCTTGCGCTAGCTCTACGCGCAGGCGGTCCCATGGGGGTGTCCCAAAATGCAAAAAACCCGTTCGGCTTGCTCGCTAAACGGGTTTCCCGCGCTTTAGCCGTATTTGTTTTTCACTCGGCCCACATCCTGACCGGCGGCGCCCGCAAGCTGACTCTCAAATCGGCGCGAGTGCGGAAGATACCCGCGAAAGCGGGGGGCTGTCAATTGCCAAACCAAAGATGTCAAACCAAAGAAGAAATCGACGGCGCGGAAGACATAGCCGCGCAAGACCTGGCTCAGGCGTTGAGCTTGTCCAGCAGCTGGATCGCTTTTTCCGGATCTTCCACGCGCAGGATGCGGTTCGACAGGTGCGCCAGTTTGGCGAGGTCGCTCGTCAGCACCCGCTGCTTGATCTCTGGCAGGTTCGCCGGGTGCATGGAAAACTCCCGCAGCCCGAAGCCGAGGAGCAGGCGCGTCAGCGTCACGTCGCCCGCCATTTCCCCGCACACCGCCACCGGTACCCGGTTGCGCTGGCCGGTCCTGATGGTGTGCGCGATGAGGTGCAGCACCGCCGGGTGCAGCGGGTTGTACAGGTGCGACACGCTCTCGTCGGTGCGATCGATGGCCAGGGTGTACTGGATCAGGTCGTTGGTGCCGATCGAAAGAAAATTGAGCTTGCGCACGAACACGCCCAGCGACAAGGCGGCGGCCGGCACTTCGATCATGCCGCCGATCTGCAGCGTGCGGTCGTAGGGCTGGCCTTCCGCGTCGAGCAGGGCGCGCGCCCGGTCGATCAGCGCCAGCGCCTGTCCGATTTCGTGCGCATGCGCGAGCATCGGCAGCAGCAGGCGTATCCTGCCGTAGTTCGAGGCGCGCAGAATCGCGCGCAACTGCGTCAGGAACATCTGCGGCTCGGCCAGGCAAAGCCGGATTGCGCGCAGCCCCATCGCGGGGTTGGGACCGCTGCGCGCGCTGCCGTTGACGGTTTTGTCCGCTCCCAGATCGAGCGTGCGTATGGTCACCGGCAGGCCGTGCATGGCCTGCGCCACCGTGCGGTAGGACTCGAACTGCTCGTCTTCGCTCGGCAGATCGTCGCGATTGAGGAACAGAAATTCGCTGCGGAACAGGCCCACGCCGGTGGCGCCGGAATCGCGCACATTCTGCACGTCCTGCGGCAGCTCGATGTTGGCGTGCAGCTCGACCGAGGTGCCGTCCATCGTAGTCGCCGGCGTGCCGCGGATGCGTTTGAGCTTTTGCCGGCCCAGATCCAGTTCGTGCTGGCGCGCCCGGTACTCGGCCAGCACCAGTTCGTCCGGCGCGACGATGAGCACGCCGTGCACGCCGTCGACGATCAGGAGTTCGCCTTCGCGCACCATGTTGCGCGCGGTATGCGCGCCTACGATGGCCGGAATGTTCAGGCTGCGCGCCACGATGGCGGTGTGGGAAGTGACGCCCCCGAGGTCGGTGACGAAGCCTGCGTACTTGTGATGCTTGAACACGATCATGTCGGCGGGCGACAGGTCGTGCGCCACCACGATCAGGCTTTTCTCCAGGGCCGGCGCGCTGCTGGTTCGGACTGACTTGTTCTGCATCGCCTTGAGCACCCGCTCCACCACCTGCACCACGTCGGCCTTGCGCTCGCGCAGGTAGGCGTCCTCGATCTTTTCGAATTGCGCCACCAGATGGTCCATCTGCGTCACCAGGGCCCACTCGGCGTTGCAGCGCAGGCTGCGGATGAGATCGCGCGGCACGTGCGAAAGCGTAGAATCGTCCAGGATCATCAGGTGCAGATTGAGGAAGGCGCCAAGCTCGGTCGGCGCGCTCACCGGCACGCTGCGGCGCAGTTCCTGCAACTCGGTGCGCGTGTGTTCCACCGCCACCGAGAAGCGCATTACCTCAAGCTCGATGTTCTCCGACGCGATCTCGTAATGCGCCACTTCCAGCCGTGCGCTGGAGACGAGATGCGCATGGCCGATCGCGATGCCGCCGCCCGCGCCCGAACCGTGCAGGGTAAAGCTCAATCGTCTTCTCCGAATTTCGCCGCGATCAGCTGTACGATCGCCTGCAGCGCGGCGTCCGCGTCGCTGCCGCTGGTTTCGATGCCGACCTTGCTGCCCTTGCCCGCGGCGAGCATCATCACGCCCATGATGCTCTTGGCGTTGACGCGCCGGCCGTTGCGCGAGAGCCAGACCTCGCATTGGTGCGCGCCCGCCAGCTGCGTCAGCTTGGCCGAGGCGCGCGCGTGCAGCCCCAGCTTGTTCACGATCTCGACTTCAATTTGCGGCATTGCAGGCATCGGTGTTCATGTGCACCACCCCCGCCTGGCCGCCGCTGATCGCCTTGGCGACCACTGCGGCCAGCGGCTCTTCGCGGTAGGTCAGCGCGCGGATCAGCATCGGCAGGTTGACCCCGGAGATGCCCTCGACCTTGCCCGGCACGAGCAGGCGCGTGGCGATGTTGGAGGGCGTGGCGCCGAGGATGTCGGTAAAGATCAGCACGCCCTGGCCTTGGTCGAGCTGCTGCACCAGGTCCTGCGCCTGGGGCAGGATGGCCTCCGGGTCGTCGTGCACCGTGACGCCCAGCTGGCGCACCCGCGGCGGCCGCTTAGAGAGCACGTGGCTCGCGCAATGGATCAGGGCTTCGCCGAAGGCGCCGTGTGAAACTATGAGAATTCCGATCATGGCTCTGCTTTGCAATTGCGCTGAAGGTCGTGCCTGCGCCGCCGGCGATCGCTCAGGCGGCGCACGCTTTCTCCAGCGCGTCGATGAACAATCCGGCCACGTTGCAGCCGGTCGGCTCGCGGAGCTCCTGAAGGCAGGTCGGGCTGGTGACGTTGACTTCGGTGAGGTAATCGCCGATCACGTCCAGTTCCACGAGCAGCAGGCCGCGCCGCGCGAGTTCCGGGCCCAGCGCTTCGGCGATCTCCTTGTCGCGCGCCGACAGGGGGCGTGCGACGCCGGTGCCGCCGGCGGCGAGATTGCCGCGCGTCT
>CAYNVY010000345.1:0-3339 GCA_964400745.1 uncultured Enterobacteriaceae bacterium
CCTGTACTCGCGCATGGAACAGCAGGACAAGAACCCGGAAAAGAAATAGGCGGCGCGAGTGCGTCGCGTGAATCGAGTGCCCTGTTCCCTGTTTGAAGTCGCCTATACTCCCCTCCTTTCACTTTCGAGAACGAAACCATCATGACCCTGGGCCCCGAAGAGTTGGATCTGGTTTTCCGCAATGCACGCAGCCAGAACGGCTGGCAGGCGAAACCGGTCAGCGACGATCAATTGCGCGCGCTCTATGAACTCTTCAAATGGGCGCCGACCACCATGAACACGCAGCCGGGGCGCATTTTGTTCCTGCGCAGCCCCGAGGCGAAGGAAAGGCTGAAGCCGGCGCTCAATCCGGGCAATGTGGACAAGACGATGTCGGCGCCGGTCACCGCGATCATCGCCTACGACACGCAGTTCTACGAGCATCTGCCGCAGCAGTTTCCCAACAACCCCAACGCCCGCGCGATCTTCGCCGGCGAGGAGAAGAAGGCGCACGCCGAGACCTCCGCCTTCCGCAACGGCTCGATGCAGGGCGGCTATTTCATCCTCGCCGCGCGATCGCTCGGTCTGGACTGCGGCCCGATGTCCGGATTCAACAATGCCAAGCTCGACGCCGAGTTTTTCGCCGGCACCGGCGTCAAGTCGAATTTTCTGTGCAACATCGGCTACGGCGACGCCGCCAAGGTAATGCCGCGCAATCCGCGACTCGCGTTCGACGTGGCCTGCAAACTGCTGTAGGCAAACCGGGGACAGACCACGGTTTCTTTTCGCGCGCCACCGAATCTTGTCCAGCAGGTTCATCGTCGGTATGGATCAAAGTGATAACATATGGCGTCCAATTGCACCGGGAGCTCACCATGCCCACGTTGCTTCTTAACTCCTCCCAGCAGCGCCGCCTGAAGAAGCTCGCTCGCGATGCCGGACGCACGCCCGAACAAACACTGCGCTTCGTATTGCGCGACGGATTCGATTTCTGCGAATGGGAAGTGCGCGAATCTCTGGCGTCCGAGTCCGACGCGGCACGCCGTGGAACAATTCCGAACGACGACGTACAGCGGGCGGCGCGTGCGTTGATCGAGTCCGCGCATGCACGGCAGCGCAAGCAAGCCGCTTGAGTGGACTCGCCGCGCGTCCGAGGCCTATCAAGCGACCCTACCGCATAGCGAGGATCACCGACATGACAGAACTCACCGTGAAACTTCCCGACGAACTTGCCAAGCAAATCCGCGCAGCAGGGCTCTTGGATGAGGCAGCGTTGGAAATGGTATTTCGGGATGCGCTTCGCAAGCAGGCCATTGGCGGAGCAGCGGCGTTCGTGACCGACGATCCGGCCTTTGGCATCTGGCGCGACCGGGATGAGACGGCAGATGTCGAGGCGTTCGCCCGTCGTCTGCGCGCACCCCGTTATCGGCGCGACGGCGCCCGCACGGAGGACGAGGCTTGATGCTGGTCGACACGGATGTGCTGATCTGGCACTTGCGCGGGTTGCCGAGTGCGACACAAGCGATGGATCGTCTACCTCGGCTGAAAATTTCCGCGATCACCTACATGGAGTTGTTGCAGGGGCTGCGCAATGGTGCGGAGCTCCGCGCAATTCAGCAATCACTGGCGATGCGTAACACTGAACGCCTGCCGCTGACGCCATCCATCACGGAGCGGGCCACTACCTTGATGGAAATACTGGCGCTCTCCCATGGCCTGCAATTGGGTGATGCCCTGATCGCCGCAACCGCCATGGAGCACAACCTGACCGTGTTCACCGCCAATACCAGGCATTTCGATCCAGTCGAGGGATTGCGTGTAGAACGCTTCGTACCCGGCGAGTGACATTGAAGATGGCGACTGTTTGATTGCAGCCCCCGGTACGGCCCGCGCTCTTACCTTTGAATGTCATTGACAAGACCGTCATGCGGGCGCTGGCGCCAAACTTAGTTAAGTTGCGCGCCTGAATCGCTTGTCAAAATCCGGCCCCTGCGTAATGTCACTCTGACCCGAAGTCACTCCGCGCACCCGTCGTCACGGCGAAAACCGTGGTCTGTCCCCGGTTTTCTCAGGCGGCGTACTTGCGGATTTCCAGCGTCAGTTTCACTTCCTGGTGCGCGGCATCCAGCGGCCACGCCAGCGTCAGTGTGACCGACTGCATGATCTTCTCGAACCCGCCTTCGGACTGGGACACGGTGTAGCACGGCCGCGCGCGCAGCGCGACCGGGACGCCGGCGCGCAGTGTCACGCTGCCGCCCATGAAGCTGTCATCCAGCACCAGTTCGGTCATGTCCTCCAGATCCAGCGGCTGGCCCAGACCGCCGGCGACTTCGCCGCGATGGACGAAGCGCGCGCCCGGCCCGTCGCAACTCGGCATGGCAAGATCGATCGTGGTCTCGAAGCCGGCCGCACCGATCGCGCCGGCAAAGCGATAGTCGACATTGATGCAATCGCCGCTGATTGCGATCGTCTTGTGCAAGGTCGCAGCCTCGCGCGCGGCTGAAAACGCGACACTGGCGCCGTTCACCTGTTGCAGGCCGTAATTCGCAAGCGGCAGCCGGCCTCCGTCGGCGGCGAGCAGGACGTCGCGAAACGAGCTGCGCGCCGTCGCATCGGGCTCCAGATCGGCGGCGCTGATGTCGTGCTTCAGATCGACCCGGTCGTGGGCCGAAGCGATGCCGCTTCCCTGGTGCGCCGCCTTCGGCCCGGCCAAGACGCGCCGGTGGTAATGCTCGGAATGGCGCCGCAGCGTGTCGCCGAAATTCTGCGACAAGGCGTAGGAATCGAGTTCGAGGACGGAGGCGCTGCCGTCGAGCTTCACCGCGGCCTGTAGCGCCGAGTTGCGCAGGAACAGTTCGTCGATGCCGTCCAGATCGAGATCGACGCACTCGCTCTGCGGCCGCGCATCGAGCTGATCGAGCGCGCGCTCAAGTTGAAGCAGGGACGCATACACGGAGCGGCGCAAATGCGGCAGGTACAGCCCGCCGAATAGCCCGTGCCAGTACGCGTCGTTGGCCTGGGAAACGTACAGCAGCGTCTGCATCTCGGGCGTGCGCGCCGCGGCCGGCGTGCGCCCCAGCCGCTCCGACAGTCCCAGCATGCGCTTGTGCATCCAGTTGGCCTCGGGGTAGCGCGACACGAAGTTCTTCCAGATGCCGCCGCGCAAAAAGGCCTTGCTCGCGTCGAAACTGCCGCCCCGCTTCTCGCGCTCGACCAGGTCGGCGTAGGCATGCGCCGCCGGCGCGGGCAGCGTCCACTCGTTCATTTCGATGTAGGACGTGGTCGGGAGATAGACGACGCCGCGGGTGCGCACGCGCGCGTGATACTCGGCGAAGGTCTGCGTGACGATCTTCCCCGAAG
>CAYNVY010000346.1:0-3325 GCA_964400745.1 uncultured Enterobacteriaceae bacterium
CCAGTTGCGCAATGGGTCGCCCGCGCCGGGCGGCTCGATCTTGATCACCTCGGCGCCGAACTCGCCCAGCATCTTGGCGCAGAAGGGCCCGGCGATCAGTTGGCCCATTTCGACCACGCGCAGGCCTTTGAGTGCGGCGGGCGTGGCCGGGGTCGCGGCGTTCGCGCTCATGCATGCCTCATTCTGGTTAGTTTACAATTGCTGAATTTGGCATGTCGAATTGCCTGAAACGATTGCTGCAATTGATACTCAGCATTTTAAATGTCCTGAATTACGGCCTGCACCGCAGCTGCCGGCGCGGCGCGATTCGCCCGGCCGCTCGATCCGGCGTCTAACCATTTCCGCCCGCCGGCTGGGGCAAGACAGGGCCGGCGTGCCACTCATTGCGCAGCAGCTTCTCCAGCCACAAGACGCCCATCACCGTCTTTACGTCGGTGATTTCGCCCCTGCCCACCAACTCCAGCAGTTCGGCCGGCGAGCACTCGAGCACTTCCAGGAACTCGCCCTCGTCCAGCTCTCCGCCCTCGTGCCGCAGGCCGCGCGCGAGGTAGACGTAGATGCTTTCGGTCGAATACGCCACGGTGGGATGGATGGTGGCGAGGTAGCGCCATTCGCGCGCGACGTAGCCGGTCTCTTCCAGCAGTTCGCGCCGGCCCGTGGCCAGCGGTTCTTCGCCCGGGTCTATCTTCCCGGCCGGAAACTCGATGCAATGCTTGCGCATGGCGTAGCGGTACTGGCGCTCCAGCACGAGCTGGCCGGAATCCAGCACGGGGATGATCATGACCGCACCGCTGTGCTCGATGTACTCGCGCGTCGCGTGCTTGCCGTCGGGCAGGCACACCGTGTCGCGCTTGACCTGGAGCATGGCGCCCTGGAATACGGTCTCGCTGGCGAGTTCGCGCTCGGTCATGTCGGCGTGCGGCGCGTCCCGGCGCTTCACGCCCGGGTCCCGCGGCAGGCGTTGATCTCGTCGCGCAGCTTCAGCGCGGCCGCGCGCGCCGCCTCGGCGTAATCCGGGCCGCCGCCGGCGTAGAGCACGGCGCGCGAGGTGCTGATGATGAGGCCGGTGCCCTTGGCGGTCGCGCCGTTGGCGATCACTGCCGCGACGTCCCCGCCCTGCGCCCCCACGCCGGGCACGAGCAGCGGCATGTCGCCGACGATGGCGCGAATCTCGGCCAGCTCCTCCGGGTAGGTCGCGCCCACGACCAGCAGCACGTTGCCGTTTGCGTTCCATTCGCGCGCCGCCTTCTCGGCGATGATCTGGTACAGCTTCCTGCCGCCGCTCGTGATGTCCTGCACGTCGCGCGCGCCGGCGTTCGAAGTGCGGCAAAGGATGATCACGCCCTTGTCCGCAAACGCGAGGTAGGGTGCCAGCGAATCGAAGCCCAGATACGGGCTCACGGTCAGCGCATCGGCCTGATAGCGCTCGAACGCCTCCTTCGCATACATCTCGGCCGTGCTGCCGATGTCGCCGCGCTTGGCGTCCAGGATCACCGGTATGCCCGGATGCGCGCGGCGGATATGGGCCAGGGTCATCTCCAACTGGGCTTCGGCGCCCGCGGCCGCGTAGTAGGCGATCTGCGGCTTGAACGCGCACACCAGATCGGCCGTGGCATCGACGATGGCCCGGCCGAATTCGAATATGGGATATTCAAGCGGCGCCAGATGCTTCGGCAGTTTGGCCGGATCGGGGTCGAGGCCGACACAAAGCAAGGTCTGCCCGCTGCTCCATGCCGATTCGAGCCGTTGGACGAATTTCATCGTTTGCGCCTTGCGCTATGGACGAACCGGATGCAGGGGGTAATCGACGGCAACGGGGAACCGCTAGTCGAAAGAAGGGCGAGAGCTGGTATGCGGCTCGCGCCCCGGCTCACAGGGCTTTAATGGAGTAATAGCACAGCGCCATCAGCGACTGCGGCAGGATGCCCAGCGCGAGCACCGCCAGGCCGTTGATCGAAAGCAGCACGCTCATGTCCAGGCTGGGCGCTATCGGCGCGGTGTCGACCGGGTCGTCGAAGTACATGAGCTTGACTATGCGCAGGTAGTAGAACGCGCCGATCAGGGAGAAGATCACCGCCACCACCGCAAGCCAGGTCATGTCCGCCGCCAGGAGCGGCTGCAGCACCGAGAGCTTGGCGTAGAAACCGACCGTGGGCGGGACGCCGGCGAGCGAGAACATCAGGAGCAGCATGATGAAGGCGTACCACGGGCTGCGCGAATTCAGGCCCTTGAAGTCGTCCAGCTTGTCGGCTTCGAAGCCGGCGCGCGACAGCAGCAGGACCATGCCGAAGGAACCCAGGGTGGTCAGCACGTACACCACGACGTAGAACATGGCCGCGCTGTAGGCGTCGGCCGCGTTCAGCCAGTTGCCGTTGACCACGCCGGCCAGGAGGCCGAGCAGCATGAAACCCATGTGCGAAATGGTGGAGTACGCCAGCATGCGCTTGATATTGGTTTGCGCGATCGCCGCGAGATTGCCCACCGCCATCGACAGCACCGACAGGATCACCAGCATCTGCTGCCAGTCCATGGCGAGATCGAGCAACCCGTTGACCAGCAGGCGCATGGCCATGGCGAATGCCGCGAGCTTGGGGGCGGAGCCGATGATCAGGGTCACGGCGGTGGGCGCGCCGTGATAAACGTCCGGAATCCACATATGGAAGGGAACCACGCCGAGCTTGAACGCCATCCCCGACACCAGGAACACGAGGCCGAAGGTCAGCACGGTCTTGTCCGCGTTGCCGCTGGCGATCGCCCTGGCCACCTGGGAGATGTCCAGAGTGCCGGTGGCGCCGTAGAGCATGGACATGCCGTAGAGCAGCAGCCCGGAGGCGAGCGCGCCCAGCACGAAGTACTTCATCGCCGCCTCGGTCGACTGCGCCGAATCGCGGTTGAGCGCAACCAGCGCGTAGAGCGACAGGGACAGCAGTTCCAGCCCGAGGTACAGCGTCAGGAAATGGTTGGCCGAAATCATCACCATCATGCCGAGCAGCGCGAACAATACCAAAGAGAAAAAGTCGCCCTTCCACAGCCCGCGGTCGGCGAGGTAGGTGCGCGAGTAGACCAGCACCGCCGACAGGGCGAGGTAGGCGGCGAGTTTCAGCGCGTGGCCCATCAGGTCGGCGACGAACATGTTGCTGAACGTGTAGGTGACCTGGCTTGCGGTGAGAAAGCTCACGTTGAGCGTGAGCAGGGCGCAGCCCAGGAGCGTCAGCTGGGACAGCGCGTAGGTGACGTTGCGCAGGCGCTGGGGCAGGAACAGATCCACCACCAGGATGACCGAGACCATGATGAGCAGAAAGATCTCGGGGTAGGCGGGCAGCAG
>CAYNVY010000347.1:0-3298 GCA_964400745.1 uncultured Enterobacteriaceae bacterium
TGAACGGGATGCCGTCGCTCGCCATGCCCTGGATGGTGGGCAGGATGATCTCGCGCATCACCTGCGCGTGCAGCCGCGGCGTCACCACCGGCGCGGGCGAGTAGGCGCCCATGCCGCCGGTGTTGGGGCCGGCATCGCCGTCCTTCAGCCGCTTGTGGTCCTGGCTGGTGGCAAGGGCGAGCACATGCTCGCCGTCGCTCATGACGATGAAGCTCGCCTCCTCGCCCGCGAGGTACTCTTCGATCACCACGCGTGCGCCGGCATCGCCCATTTTGTTGTCGATGAGCATCATGTCCACCGCTGCGTGCGCTTCCGCGGCGCTCATCGCGACCACCACGCCCTTGCCCGCCGCGAGGCCGTCGGCCTTGATCACGATGGGCGCGCCCTGCGCGTCGATGTAGGCGTGCGCCCGGCCTGCGTCGTTGAAGGTGGCGAAGGCGGCGGTCGGGATGTTGTGGCGCTGCATGAACTGCTTGGCGAAGTCCTTGGAGCTTTCCAGCTGCGCGGCGGCGCGGGTGGGGCCGAAAATCTTCAGCCCTTTCTCGCGGAACAGGTCGACCACGCCCGCGGCGAGCGGCGCTTCGGGGCCGACCACGGTCAGATGCACCGCATGCCGCTCGGCGAAATCGGCCAGTTCGCCGATGTCGGTGACGGGAACATTTTCCAGGCCGGGTTCCAGCGCCGTGCCGGCGTTGCCCGGGGCGACATAGACCATCTGCACCCGCGGGCATTGCGCCAGCTTCCACGCCAGCGCGTGCTCGCGTCCGCCCGATCCGATGAGGAGTAGTTTCACGCCCGGAGCCTAGTGTCGGAAGTGGCGGGGACCGGCGTAGACCATGACCGGGCCACGTTCGTCCGCCGCGGCGACGACTTCCTCGTCGCGCATGCTGCCGCCGGGCTGGATGACGGCTTTCGCGCCCGCTTCGGCCACCACGTCGACGCCGTCGCGAAACGGGAAGAAGGCGTCCGAGGCGACGAACGACCCGGCGAGCGAAAGGCCGGCGTTCTTCGCCTTGATCGCGGCGATGCGCGCGCTGTCGACGCGGCTCATCTGGCCCGCTCCCACGCCCAGGGTATGGCCGCTGCCGCAAAACACGATGGCGTTGGACTTGACGAACTTGGCCACGCGCCAGGCGAACAGCAGGTCGCGCAGCTCGCCTTTGCTCGGCTGCTTCCTGGTCACCACGCGCAATTCCGCGGCTTCGACGTTCTTCGCATCCGGCGTCTGCACCAGGAGGCCGCCGCCGACGCGCTTCATGTCGTAGCGGTTGCCGCCCGCGGCGATCGGCACGGCGAGCACGCGCACATTGGGCTTGGCTGCCAGCGCTTTGGTCGCCGCCGCGTCGTAGCCCGGTGCGATCAGCACTTCGACGAACTGCTTGCCGACCGCCTCTGCGGTCGCGGCATCGACCGGGCGGTTGAAGGCGATGATGCCGCCGAAGGCCGAGGTCGGGTCGGTCTTGAAGGCGCTCTGGTAGGCTTCGAGCACGCTGCTGCCTATGGCCACGCCGCAGGGGTTGGCGTGCTTGACGATGACGCAGGCCGGTTCGGCGAAGGTCTTGACGCATTCCCATGCCGCGTCGGCGTCGCCGATGTTGTTGTAGGAGAGCTCCTTGCCCTGCAATTGCGTGTAGCTCGCGAGGCTGCCCGGGGCCGGCTGCATGTCGCGATAGAACGCGGCGCCCTGGTGCGGATTCTCGCCGTAGCGCATGTCCTGCACCTTGGCGAACTGCAGCGTCAGCCGCTGCGGGAAATCCTGGCTCTTCTGCGCGGCGTCCAGGCCGGTCAGATAATTGCTGATGGCGCCGTCGTAGGCCGCGGTGTGGGTGAACACCTTCTTGGCCAGTTCGAAGCACGTCGCGGCGCCCACCTTGCCGCCGTTCTGTTCCAGTTCGGCCAGCAGGCCGGGGTAATCGGCCGGGTCGACCACCACCGCGACGCCGCCGTGATTCTTGGCCGCGGAGCGCAGCATGGTGGGGCCGCCGATATCGATGTTCTCGATCGCCTGCGCCAGAGTGCAGCCCGGCGTCGCGATCGCCTGGGTGAAGGGATAAAGGTTGACCACGACCAGATCGATCGGCTCGATGCCGGCGTCCTTGATCGCGGCCATGTGCTCGGGCAGGTCGCGCCGCGCGAGCAGGCCGCCGTGTATCATCGGGTGCAAGGTCTTCAGGCGCCCGTCCAGCATCTCCGGATAGCCGGTGTAGTCGGCCACCTCGGTCACGGCGATGCCGTTCTGCGCCAGCAGCTTGGCGGTGCCGCCGGTGGAAAGGATGGAGACTTTCAACTTTACGAGCGCGCGTGCCAGTTCCAGCACGCCGGTCTTGTCGGAGACGCTGATCAGTGCTTGTTTGATGTGGATGCTCATGGTTTGGCGGGGTCTTTCCGGATTGAAATGGGTGTACGGCCGGGACTGTGCGGGGCGCACCGCCCCGGCGCGCCGTGGTTTTCAGCTCGCGCGGGTGCGGTGCGGCGTCTGCGTCTCACGAATCGGGTACTCGCTCGTCAGACCTTGATTTTCAGCAGCTCGATCTTTTTGCGCAGGGTGTTGCGGTTGATGCCCAGCCACTTGGCGGCCACGGTCTGGTTGCCTTCGGCGTAACCCAGCACCACTTCGATCATGGGCTTTTCGACGTTCTTCAGCACCATCTCGTAGACGGTGCGCGGGCGTTCGCCGTCGAGGTCCTTGAAATATTTCTCCAGGGATTTGCGAACGCATTCGGCGATTTCACTGGCGCGCGGTGTCATGCTGCCAACTCCTCCTCATAGCGCAGGTGCTCGTATTGTTGCGCCAGTTGATCGAAAAACCGGTTCACCGCGGACAGTTGCTCTTCGATGCTGGGCAATTGGTTCATCGCATGGCGGAAACCGGCCGAACCGGCCAGCCCCTTGGTGTACCAGGAAATGTGCTTGCGCGCGATCTTGACGCCGGTATCGGTGCCGTAGAACGCGTACAACTCGTGCAGGTGCGCGATCAGCACCTGGTGGATCTCGGTGACCAGCGGCGGCGGCAGTTGTGTGCCGGTCTTGAGGTAGTGCTCGATCTCGCGGAAAATCCACGGCCGGCCCTGCGCCGCGCGGCCGATCATGATGCCGTCGGCCTGCGTGTAGTCGAGCACGTGCTTTGCCTTTTTCGGCGTGGTGATGTCGCCGTTCGCGACCACGGGCAGGCGCGTGGCGCGCTTGACTTCGGCGATGGTGTCGTATTCCGCGTGGCCGG
The DNA here is from genome assembly GCA_964400745.1 of uncultured Enterobacteriaceae bacterium. Taxonomy (GTDB): domain Bacteria; phylum Pseudomonadota; class Gammaproteobacteria; order Burkholderiales; family SG8-39; genus 2-12-FULL-64-23. Next base: position 3,221 of record CAYNVY010000347.1, read on the forward strand.
TATAGCCGCAGGCGCGCGTGCGGCCGTGGATGGAGAGCAACTGGATGCCGCTCTCCTCGGCGATGCGCGCCACCGTCA
>CAYNVY010000348.1:0-3294 GCA_964400745.1 uncultured Enterobacteriaceae bacterium
AGAGACCGTGGCGCTTGTCGTTGGTGGCCACACCTTCGGCAAGGCCCACGGCGCCGGTGACCCCAAGCTGGTCGGTTCCGAGCCTGAGGGGGCCCCGATCGAAGAGCAGGGCCTGGGCTGGATCAACAAATTCGGTAGCGGCAAGGGCGTGCACACCATTACCAGCGGCATCGAAGGCGCCTGGAAACCGAATCCCACCAAATGGGACAACGGTTATTTCGACATGCTGTTCGGCTACGAGTGGGAGTTGAGCAAGAGCCCGGCCGGGGCCCACCAGTGGACACCCAGGAACTGCAAGCCGGAGCACATGATTCCGGACGCGCACGATGCGTCGAAGAAGCATGCGCCGATGATGACCACGGCCGACTTGTCGTTGCGCATAGACCCGGCCTTCGAAAAGATCTCGCGCCGTTTCCACCAGAACCCGAAGGAGTTCGCCGACGCCTTTGCCCGCGCCTGGTTCAAGCTGACGCACCGGGACATGGGGCCGCGTGCGCGCTACCTCGGCTCGCTCGTGCCGCAGGAAGCGCTGATCTGGCAGGATCCGATCCCCGCAGTGGATCACAAACTGGTCGACGAGACGGACGTTGCGGCGCTGAAGGCCAGGGTCCTCGCCTCAGGCCTGTCCATCTCCCAGCTCGTCACCACGGCCTGGGCGTCTGCTGCAACGTTCCGCGGCAGCGACAAGCGCGGCGGCGCCAACGGCGCGCGCATCCGCCTCGCGCCGCAGAAGGACTGGGACGTCAACCAGCCGGCTGAACTGGCCAAGGTGCTGGCCAAGCTGGAAGCGATCCAGAAGGAGTTCAACGGCTCCGGCAAGAAGATTTCGCTGGCCGACCTGATCGTGCTGGGCGGCTGCGCGGCGGTCGAGGCTGCGGCCAAGAAGGCCGGCGTCGAGGTGAAGGTGCCCTTTACCCCGGGGCGCATGGACGCCTCGCAAGAGCAGACCGATGTGGATTCCTTCAAGGTGCTGGAGCCGACGGCCGACGGCTTTCGCAACTACGCCCGCAAGGGACTCGAGGGTGTGGTGGCCGAGCTGCTGGTGGACAAGGCGCAGTTGCTGACGCTGACCGTCCCCGAGATGACGGTGCTGATCGGCGGCCTGCGCGCCCTGAACGCCGGCCAGCCCAGGCACGGTGTGTTCACCAAGCGGCCCGAAACTTTGAGCAATGACTTTTTCGTGAATCTGCTCGACATGAACACGAAGTGGCAGAAGTCCGCCGCATCCGACGGCGTGTTGGAGGGCTGCGATCGGGCGACCGGCAAGCCGAAGTGGACGGCTACCGTCGTTGATCTCGTCTTCGGTTCGAACTCCCAGCTGCGGGCGGTGGCGGAAGTCTATGCCGCCGGCGACGCGCAGCAGAAGTTCGTGCGCGACTTCGTGGCCGCGTGGAACAAGGTGATGAACCTTGATCGCTACGACCTTGCATGACCTCATCATTTTCCAAGGAGAATCGACCATGAACGCCAAGAAAGCCAAGACCCCCGCGATCGACATCGGCATTAGCGCCGGCGAGCGCAAAAAAATCGCGCAGGGACTGTCGGCCCTGCTCGCCGACAGCTACACGCTCTACCTGATGACGCACAACTTCCACTGGAACGTTACCGGGCCGGACTTCAACAGCCTGCATCTGATGTTCATGGGCCAGTACACCGAGCAGTGGAATGCGCTCGACATCATCGCCGAACGCATCCGCGCGCTCGGCCACCCCGCGCCGGGGACCTACAAGGAGTTCGTCAAGCTGGCGTCGATCAAGGAAGTCGAAGGCGTGCCCAATTCGAAGGGCATGATCCGGCACCTCGTTGCCGCCCAGGAAGCCACGGCGCGCACGGCACGGCGACTTTTCCCGCTGGTGGACAAGGCAAACGACCAGCCGACGGCGGACCTGCTGACCCAACGCCTGGAAGTGCACGAGAAAACGGCGTGGATGCTGCGCAGCCTGCTGGAGAAATAGTGTAAGCCGCACTACTCGCGCTTGCGCGATGCGCTATTCAGATCGCCTCCCGGAAACGGCGGGGGAGTGCGGGCATTACTTAGTAGTCGGTAAGCAAAACTACCTTAACAGCCCGGAGTGTGGTTACTGCGCCGCCTTGAGGGCGGCGATGCGCTGCTCCAGCGGCGGATGGGTCATGAACAGACGCTTGATGCCGCTTCCCCCGCCGCCGGCGATGCCGAAGGCGGCCATCTTGTCCGGCAGCGGCTGCGGATGCATGACATTCAGTCGCTCCAGCGCGGCGATCATGTTTTGCCGCCCGGCCAGAGTGGCGCCGCCGCGGTCGGCGCGGAACTCGCGCTGGCGCGAGAACCACATGACGATGATCGATGCGACGACGCCGAGCACCAGTTCGGCGACGATCATGGTGACGAAGAAAGCCGGCCCGTGGCCGCGCTCGGTCTTGAACACGACTTTGTCGACCAGATGGCCGATGACGCGGGACAGGAACATGACGAAGGTGTTCACCACGCCCTGGATCAGCGCCAGCACGATGCTGAGGTTGGTGGCGAGGAAAAGCACGATGCGTTTCATGGCAGTCATTCCGCAGTTTGGTGGTTAGGGACGGACGTCGATCGCTAGGCGCTGTCGGTCGACGGGTCGGGAGCATCGCCCCGCGGCGCGCGCAGGGGCTTGCGCCTTGCCAGCCGCACGCGCTCTTGCAGGCGGTCAACGTGCTTGGCGGCGTTGCGGCCGGCGCGTTCCGCCGCCCGGTCGATCACGGCGTACAGGTCGGCGCCGGCGTCTTCGATCAGAATCGGCGGTGCCCGCTCGAAATGCACCTGCATCCGGCAGAACTTGTCCTCGCCGCCGCGCGGACCGTTGGCGTCGCCCAGGCGGACCACCACGCGTTTTATCCGGTCGCTGCTTCGGGTAAGCGCGAAGCGCAACCGCCGTTCGGTGTGATCCAGAAGCGGCGCGGTGATGCGAAAGCCCGAACCCCTGATGTCGATGCGCATGATTAATCCCTCCATGCTTCGAAGGTACGCCGGCGTGGCGGGCGCTTCACCAGCCGCCGTGGCAAGCGCGCCGTGGCGCGCTGGAGCGCGTTCCGCCGGAAGACGAATGCAGCGCCCCGTACAAGCATTTGCGCAGTGAGCCACAACCAAGCCGTCATAATCGCTATCCTTTGGTGTCGATGTAAGCGGAATGGATTTTAGAGGGGCTGTGACCTCGTGTAAAATCGATTTATACTGCATTATTATTCGTCTAAACCGAAGGATGAAAGCGATGAACTTCAAGCATCTTTACTATTTCTGGTGGGTCGCCAAGGCAGGCGGCGTGCTGCGGGCGGGCGAGC
>CAYNVY010000349.1:0-3279 GCA_964400745.1 uncultured Enterobacteriaceae bacterium
GCGCCGCTCCTGCTTGACCTTGATCAGCGACAGCCAGCGGTCGTCGAGCACGACGATCGGTATGGCCAGGCCTTCGCGCCCGGCGACCGCAACTTCGCCGCAGGTCATCTGGAAGCAGCCGTCGCCGAGCACGCACACCACCGGCAGGTCCGGGCGCGCGAGTTTGGCGGCGAGCGCCGCCGGAATGGCGAAGCCCATCGACGACCAACCGTTGGTGATGAGGAAGCTGCGCGCGGCATGCGCCGTCCACTGGCTGGAAATCTGGTGGGTGTGCGCGCCCACGTCGAAGGCGAGCACGCCGTCGCGGGGCAGGACTTTGCGCACCACGTCGATCGCCTGGTGCGGCGCGAAACCGGCCGATGCCGACACTGGCGGGCGCAGCGCCGCCTGGAATGCGGCGCGGTGCTGCGCCACGGTTTGCGCGGGCCAGGCGTACTTCGCTGCGGGCAGCGCGGCCAGCCGGCCTGTCGCATCGTCCAGGTCGCCGACAACTTCGCAGGCGAGGCGCACGCCGGCGTCGACATCGGCCCGCTCGATGTCGACGTGCAGCACCGGTACCTCGCCCAGCCACGCCTCGTACTCGATTTCGATCGTGTCGTAGCCCAGACCTATGACCAGGTCGGCGCTATGGATCAAGGCGCGCTGCATCTTGCGCATGGCGCGTTCGATGCAGCCCAGCGACAGGGGATGGTCCTCGTCGATCATGCCCTTGGCCATGGTGGTCGTGGCGAAAGGAATATTGTGGCGTTCGACGAAGGCGCGCAGCAATTCCGGCTGGTGCATGCGCATGGCGCTCGCGCCGATCACGACCACGGGCCGCCTGGCCGCCTGCAGCAATTCTGCGGCTCGCGCGATGGCCGTATCGGCTGCGCGAGTCAAGGCCGCGCGCTGCGGCGCCTCGGTGACTTGCGCCAGCGCCTCGGTGGCTGGCGCTAACGCCACGTCCTCGGGCAGATCCAGATGCACCGGGCCCTGCGGTTCGGCGAGCGCGAGCTGCAGCGCCTGGGTCAGCGTCGCGACGATCTCGCCCCGGCGCAGACGAAAGGTTCCCTTGGTGATGGGTTTGAACAGCGTGTGATGGTCGATCCACATCTGCAGGCGGCGGCCCAGCTGCGCCTCGTTCAGCGTGCAGGTGATGGCGATCAGCGGCGAGCGGTCGAGCCAGGCGCTGCCCACGCCGGTGGTGAGGTTGGTTGCGCCCGGGCCCAGGGTGGCGATGCACAGCCCCGGCACGCCGGTCATCCTGCCGGTGACATCGGCGGCGAACGCCGCCGAGCCTTCGTGCGCTGTGAGTACGAACTGGATGCCGCCTGAGCGCATCGCATCCATCAGCGGCAGCACGTTGCCGCTGGGCACACCGAAGCCGTGCCGGATGCCGGCCTCGCGCAGGGTGCGCACGATGAGTTCCGCGTTATTCATTGAGTCCTCGTTGTGACATCGAAAGCAGTAGAAAATCGGCTGGAAAGCCGCGCGTCCCTATTGGATCAAGCCCGTTTCGCGCAGGTAGCGCAGCACGCCCGGATGGATCAGATCGCGGCGCGGCGCGGCCGCCACGGTATTGGCCGCGGTGGTTTCGCTGGCCTGCGACAGACGCTGCGCCAGCGCGGCTTCGTTCCGGTGCAAGGCGCGCGCGATGCGGTAGGCGACATCGTCGGGCAGAGTAGGCCGCGCCAGGATGAAGCTCCAGGAGCCGACCGAGGCGATGGCCTCGGACTGTCCGGGATAAGTGTTGGCCGGCACGCTCATCGGGCGCAGGAAACCGTGCTTGGCCAGGATGCGCCGCGTTTCCTCCGCGCTGGGTGCGATGAAGCGCGCACCGCCCGGTGCCTTGGCCACCGCACCGAAACCGGGCCAGCCCAGGCCCGCGCCCCACAGCGCCGCAGCGCGGCCGTCGGCCACCATGGCCGGACCGTCGCCGGCTTTGTCCAGGTAGATCGCCTGAAAGTCCTTGTCCTGATCCAGGCCGATGCCGTCGAGCACGTAGCGCGCGAGGATCACCAGCCCCGAGCCCTTGGCGCCGAACGCGACCGGTTTGCCCTTGAGGTCGGCGATGCTGCGCGCCGGGCTGTCGGCCCGCACCACGTACATGCCGGGGGTGGAATACATCGCGGCGATGATCTTGAGGTTGGCCGGCGGCCGGCCGATGCCCGAGAGCGATTCGTGCACCACTTCGCCCTGCACCAGCGCGATGTCGAGCCGGCCCGCTTCGAGCAGGGGCACGTTCTCGGTGCTGCCCTTGGTGTTTTTCGGCTGCAGCGAAATCGAGGCGTCGGCGGCGTTGACGATTTCCACCACTGCGTCGCCGTAGACCGGAAAGCCGCCGCCGGGCGTGGCGGTGCCGAGGGTGACGGTCGTTTTCGTGGATGGCATTCTGTCCTGCGCGAGAGGTGCGGTGCTCATGAACGCTCCGATTAAGAAGACAAACAGCGAATAGACGACAAACAGCCAATGCCTGAAAGCCATTCTAGGTGCCATAGCGGACCGGGGAATTGAACTGCTTGAACGCCGCCAGCGCGCTGTAGCAGGCGAGCATGGCCGTCTTCGGGTTGTCCGGAAACGGCACGCTCTCGAGCTTGATGCTGATCGTGCCGGTCTTGCCGCGGATATTGATGTAATGCGTGTTGTAGATCAGCGCCGGATCGGCGACGACCTTGAGCTGCGTGCGGTCGAAACCGATGCCGGCCATGGAGAGCGCGGCGGCGATATTGACGTTGGCCGGGAAGTAGGGCACGCCTTCGCGCGCCGTGCCCTCGAACAGGGTCACCGGGCCGGAAAGGTGATCGAGGTCGAGATTCATCTTGTCGACGTAGGGTATGCCCTTCCACGCCGCGGGTGGCTTGGTTACCGCGATCTCGACCGAATCGGCGCCCGCGACGCATACGGCTTTGAGCGCGTCCAGGCCGCCGATGCCGCCCGAGGGCACGTAGAGCAGGGCCTTGTATTTCGCCGCCGCCGCTTCCAGCTTCGCGCGCAGTTCGTCGTCGCAGAGCGCACCGCCGGAGAGGATCATCACCGGGATGCCCTGCTTCAGCAGCGGCCGCGCGAACTCGCGCACCGCGTCGTGCGAGGCCGCTTCGATCACCATTTCCGGCTTTTCCGCGATCAGGCCGTCGAGGCTGGTGACGAAGGGCACGCCGTACTGGTCGGCCAGCGGCTTGCCGCGCGAGGCCGCGCTGCGTCCCTGGATCGCGACGACCCGGGCTTCGCCCATGTCGCCGCGCGCGATGTGTTCGAGAAACAGGCGGGCGATGACGCCGCCGCCGATGATGCCTATGCGCA
>CAYNVY010000350.1:0-3268 GCA_964400745.1 uncultured Enterobacteriaceae bacterium
ACAGGACCTTGCGCACGCGGTCTTTGACGATGTTGAGCGTGTCCGAGTCGTAGGCTTCTTCGCCCATCACCGCGCGCACCGCCTCGTATTCGTTGAGCACGTGCAGCCAGTTGGCCACCAATTCCACCGAGCGCTCGTAGTCCAGGCCTTCGGCGTAGCGCTCGCCGTGGGTGTCGATGCGAAACGCGAGGGTGCGCGCGCTTTCGGGGTCGCTGGGCAGCACGTCGTTGTACCACCAGTTGCACACCTCGAGCGCGTCGCTGAACTCGCGCGCGTAGAAGTCGACCAGCACGGTGAGATTGTCGTGCGGATGCGTCTCGGCGTACATCTGCGCCGCCCGCAGCGTCGAGCCGGCATAGCCGATGATCGCGTGCGGCATGGTGCCGATGCCCGCCTCCTGGCCGTAAAAGTGCGCGGTCAGGTCCTGCGAAGAACCGAGAAAGCCGAGCGCGCCCGACAGCTTGGCGATGCGGCTGCCGACCGAGGCGCCGTAGGCGGCCAGCACCGACAGATCGTCGCCGCAGGCGTGGCGCGCGTGCATGTCGATGAAGGACACCTTGGGCAGGTCCGTTGCCATCTTGTAGGCGTTGTAGGCCGACACGCAGGCGGTGCCGACGCGGCGCAGTATCAGCGTTTCCAGTTCGACCAGGGCGGCGAACGAGCCGGTGTAGGTAAAGATCGGCTTTTGGTCCGGGACGAAGGCACCCTCTTCGTACAAGCGCTTTATCCTCAGCGGGCTGGCGTCCGGCGGATAGTATTCGCGCAGAATTTCCAGAGCGGGATTGACCGCACAGATGGTGCCGCGGCGCAGGAATACGCCGTAGGTGACGGTCTTGTCGCCGAACTTCTCCACGATCTGGCGCGACTTGGTGAAATATTTGTCGGTGCGCGACAGCACGTAATCGTTGCGCTTGCGCGGGTCCGATTCGACTTTCAAATCCAGGGGTTTATTCATGGCGGTGGGCGCTTGGTCCGGTCAGGTGGCCATTATGGACGGCGCAGCGTCCCCGCGGCAAGGGCCGGGGCCGGGGACACGCCGGGCCGCAGCTAGCCGCACTTTTGCGGCAGCAGCAGAATGGCGTCGCGATTGCTCCAGGAAGGTGTGGCTTCGGCTGCCTCCTTCCACGGCAGCCAGCGGTATTTGCGGTGTTCCGCCGGATCCATCCGCACCGGCACTATGTGCGGCAATTCCAGGCCGAATACGCGCTCCTCGTTGTGCGTCACGCCTTGGGCATAGCGGTTGCTATATTTCTTAAAAATCTCGAAGCGGTTTTCGATGCCCCAGTCGCTGAGGCGGTACTGCGCGGCGTCGATGCCGGTCTCTTCCAGCACTTCACGTGCGGCGGTTTCGAGCAAAGGCTCGTCCACATGGTCGATGCTTCCCGTAACCGATTGCCAGAAACCGGGCCAGCTTGCGCGCTCCAGCATCAGCACCTGCAAATCGATGGTGTAGATCACCACCAGGACCGAGCGCGGGATCTTGAAGCCGGATTTCATGCCGCCGGAAATGGCGGCAGGCCCGCGTTCCAGCCCTCGGGCCCGCTGACGATGGCCCAGAACGGCTTGCCCTGCTCCTGCCAGTATTCGGCGACACCGGCCAGCACTTCCGTCGCGGCGACGAATTCCTGCTTGTGGCCGGCGCCGAAATGCTTGCCGTGTTCGAGCAGCAGCACGTAGCCGGGGGCCGGGTGCCAGGAAAGATCGCCCAGGCAATCCTCGAAGGCATCCCAGTTGCCGCCGAACCAGTTGGGGAAAGCGAGCGCCTTGGCCACCAGGGCGGTGAAACCCTGCTTGTCGTGCACATGGCCGATGTCTACGCGCCAAAGCGCGAGGCCGGCGGCGCCCGCGGCCTCGGCGATGAGGCGCGTGTCCGGACCGCTCAGGTAGACGCCGGCCTTGTCTTTGTCATTCAGCAGTTGTTGCAGTGCTTTACTCACGGATCCGCCTGAAGGAATTGTAGTGGTCGTCGGTGTAATAGTACTCGCCCGAGCTGCGCACATCGTTCGCGGCTCCGGCGCCGGCAACGATGCGGCGCGCTCCGCGGTCGCGCGCGCCCGGGGTTTTCACGGTGTATTCGCGGTAATAGCCGCGCTGGCGCGGAGGCAGGATCTTCTCGCGATTGCCGAATGCGCTGCCGTCCTTAGCGTAGGGAAACGGCCCGCCCGATTTGACGAGCACGAGGGTCGTCCGCGCTTCCCCGGGCAAGGCGGCGAGCGGGATATCGACTATGGCGGCCGGAGCGCGCGCCAGCGCCGCGCCGGCGAACAGCCAAAGCGCGGCAAAAATGAATGGGACGACGCGTTGCCGTTTCACCGCTGCCCGCTTCAAGCCGTACCGGTCTAGCTCTTTTCCGGCTGCTTCTCCGCGTTGCGCAAGCGGATATGCAATTCGCGCAGCTGCTTCTCGTCCACCGCGCTCGGCGCCTGGGTCAGCAGGCACTGCGCCCGCTGCGTCTTGGGGAAGGCGATCACGTCGCGTATCGAATCGGTGCCGGCCATCATCGCCACGATGCGGTCCAGGCCGAAGGCGATGCCGCCGTGCGGCGGCGCGCCGTATTGCAGCGCGTCCAGCAGGTAGCCGAATTTCAGCTTGGCTTCTTCCGCGCCGATGGCAAGCGCGCGGAACACCTTGGACTGCACGTCCTCGCGATGGATACGCACCGAGCCGCCGCCGATTTCGGAGCCGTTCAGCACCATGTCGTAGGCTTTGGCGATGGCCTTGGACGGATCGGTGGCGAGGTAGTCCTCGTGCCCTTCTTTGGGCGAGGTGAAGGGATGGTGCATGGCGGCCCAACGCTTGCCTTCCTCGTCGTACTCGAACATGGGGAAATCGATCACCCACAGCGGCTTCCAGCCCTGCACCGCGTATCCTTTCTCATGGCCGATCTTCACCCGCAATGCCCCCAGGGCATCATTCACGATCTTGGCCTTGTCGGCGCAGAAGAATATGAGGTCGCCGTCTTTCGCGCCGGAGCGTTCGACGATGGCCGACAGCGCCGCATCGGACAGGTTCTTCACGATGGGGGACTGCAAGCCTTCGCGGCCCTTGGCGGCTTCGTTGACCTTGATATAGGCGAGCCCCTTGGCGCCGTAGATGCCGACGAAGGTGGTATAGGCGTCGATCTCGCCCCGGGTGGGCGTGCCGCCGCCGGGGATGCGCAATCCCGCGACGCGCCCGCCGGCCGAATTGGCGACCGCGGCGAAGACCTTGAACTCGACCGTCTTCATGATGTCGGTGAGCTCGGTGAATTCGAGCGCCACGCGCAGGT
>CAYNVY010000351.1:0-3267 GCA_964400745.1 uncultured Enterobacteriaceae bacterium
ACCAACCTGATCGCCTCCAGGCTGTCGACCTCGGGCGACCCGGCCAAGCTGGCCGCCGAGATCAAGGCGAATCCGGCCCTGGTCGACAAGACGAAACTGACCTCCAAGGTGGCCGAAGTCGTCGCGCTCATCAAGCCGCTGATGGACGCGGTGGGCGACAGCAGCGACCCGCTGAGCGGGAAACTCGTCGCAAACGGCACCGGCGCGGACAAGGTGCTCGATTCGCTGTCGATCAGTATCACTCCCTCGAGCACGACCTCGGTCAACATCGAAGTCGCGGTGAAGCAAAAATTGGCGACTGATGGCGACAATCCCGCGATCATCTCGTTTACCAACGCTACGGCGCCCGCAGCGGCCTTGCCCGCCGTGACGGCAGCCAACCTGATTGCCAGCGGCACCGCCACCCTGATCACCGACTTCCTGCAGCGCATGACGGCATGCTATGCCCTGCCACAAGCAGATCGCGTAGTTTCCGGCGGAGCCGCCGCAGGCGACATCAAAGCCGACGCGTGCAAGGACCTGTTCTTCGGCAAAGACCCCGCAGGCTTTAAGCACAATGGCGCCATCGTAAGCAAGACCGGCGCGTGGTCCAGCCTTTTCGGCACGGCCACCGGGGTGAAATTCGATCGCGGCAGCTATGAGTTCACGCGCACCAACGGCGATCTGGTGATTGCCTATCGCGCCACCGACAGCTCGGGCAACTCGACTGACAACTCCCTGGTGGTCAAGACCGACACCGACGCCAAGCTCAAGGCGATCGGCAATCAATACAAATACAACGGCGGCGTGGTTGCTTATCATCAGCTGCGCACTTTCGTGAACCAGACCGGTGCAAATTACTACAGCACCGGCTACGTCCCGAACGTCAACAATACGATTGACGCCAGTGGCAAGACAATCTTCGCCAAAGTCGTCGTGACCACGCCCAAAGGCGGAGTGCTCACCTTGCAGCCGACTGCGGGTTCCGCCTATCTACCCCTGGTGAAATCCACTGGCGTGACGGGCACCAACTTCCTGCGCCTCAGGAGCGTCTATGTCGACGCTGCCAATGCGGCAAAAGATCCGGCCACTGCGGACTCGAGCCTGTTCTTCGCCTCTGACAAGACGATCGACGACGCCTACCTGGCCGCCATTCCGGCGCAGTCCACCTGGAAGTTTGAATATTATCTGGCGAGCGCTCCGACGGTAGTCGATGCGACGCAGTACTACAAAACCCGCGCACGGGCGATGACCATAGCCGAGCTGCAAACGCAACCGCTGGCGAAACTCACCGCTGCCGACATCGACTACGTAAAAGCCAACACCAAGACCAACACAACTGGCGGCCTGTTCCTGCCCACCCCCGCCACCGGCCCGGTTACGTTGAACTGGGAGGTGCCGACGAACGCCCTGGCCCCGACCAGCCTTCAGGTGTATGGAAGCGCCGCACCGGTCGCACCGTCAACGACGAGACCCGGCTTTAATGACAGGACCGGCGTTGCATCCACCGCCCGCACCGGCAACGTTGCCTGCAGCACGGGATCGGCCGACGATAAGCATTGCGACAGCGCGGGAAATTACGCTACCGGCGACAGCCTGAATGGCGCCCATCTGTGGGCAAGCGACGCGGCCGGGCGCGAGTTCGCGCACTTCTACGCGTTCTACGCGATTACCCCATGATCACGCAGAACTGACCCGTCCCCCGGACTGGCCACAGCAGGCCGGACCTGAGGACGGCGCAGCTTCACAGTACGCCGTAAGTCCCGAAGGCCGTCTGAGACAGACGGCCTTCGCGTTTGCAGGCGGCACATGCAGCTTGGCCCGGCTTTGTCCGGGCCTTTTTTTGCCTGCTACAGGCGCGGCGGCATGGGCGTCCGCGGTATGATTCCGTATCTGCCCGCCGCCGCAACCAGGGCCGGGCGCGACCGCATTCAAACCAAGGGAGAGCAAACATGAGAAGAGCAGCCATCGTGGCCCCGGTACGCAGCGCGGTCGGCACCTACGGCGGAAGCCTGCGCCCGGTGCCGGCGGAAACGCTGATCGCAAACGTGATCAAGGCGCTGCTGGCGCGCTCCGGGCTGGACCCGGCAAGGCTGGACGACGTCGTCATGGCCCAATCCTATGCCAACGGCGAAGCGCCCTGCATCGGGCGCTATGCGGTGCTGGAAGCGGACCTGCCGATCGAAATCCCCGGCTACCAGCTCGACCGGCGCTGCGGCGGCGGACTGCAGGCGATACTCAACGCCGCCATGATGGTGCAGACCGGCGCTGCCGACGTGGTGCTCGCCGGAGGTGTGGAAAGCATGAGCAACATCGAGTACTACACCACCGACATGCGCTGGGGCAAGCGCTCGGGCTCGGTCACGCTGCACGACCGGATGCAGCGCGGACGCGAGCGCTCGCAGCCCGAGTGGCGCTTCGGCCATATCTCCGGAATGATAGAGACGGCGGAGAACCTGGCGAAGGAGTACGGCATCGCGCGCGAAGAGTCGGATGCCTACGCGGTGCGCAGCCACCAGCGCGCGACCGAAGCCTGGAAATCGGGCAAGTTCTCGGACGAAGTGGTGCCGGTCAGCGTGCCCCAGAAAAAAGGGGAAGCCAAAGACTTCGCGCAGGATGAAGGCTATCGCGCCGACGCCAGCATGGAGACGCTGGCGAAGTTGAAGCCGCTGATGAAGAGCGGCACGGTGACGGCGGGCAATTCCAGCCAGCAGAACGATGCCGCGGCCGCCTGCCTCGTGGTCGCCGAAGACAAACTGAAGGAACTCAAGCTCGAGCCCATGGGCTATCTGGTCGGCTGGGCGGCCGCCGGCTGCCATCCGGCGACCATGGGCATAGGCCCGGTGCCGGCGGTAAAGAAGCTGTTTGCCAAGACCGGCCTCGGTTTCGACAAGATGGACCTGGTGGAACTGAACGAAGCCTTCGCCTGCCAGGTGCTGTCGGTGCTCAAGGGCTGGGGCTGGAACGACGCCGACCGCCTGAACGTCAACGGCTCGGGCATATCGCTCGGCCACCCGATCGCGGCAACGGTCGTGCGCATTCTTACCTCGATGCTGCACGAACTCGAGCGGCGCAAAGGCCGCTACGCGCTGGAGACCATGTGCGTAGGCAGCGGCCAGGGCGGGCGCGACGGCGATGATCGGGGCGAGGAGGAAGAGACCCTTGCTCGCGCCCGTCGGCACGATGCGCTCCTTCATGAGGAGCTTCACGGCATCGGCGATCGGCTGCAGCAAGCCCTTCCAGCCCACGCGGTTCGGGCCCTTGCGCACCTGGATCCAGCCGATGACC
>CAYNVY010000352.1:0-3262 GCA_964400745.1 uncultured Enterobacteriaceae bacterium
CGCCAACCCTCTCGATCAGTTTCTTGTTGTCCTTGGAGGGGAGTCCATATAGGAATAGTTAGCCACCTGCATGCGATGCGCGGCGGCGACGGGGCGCACGCTGGTGCTCGATGAGCCACTCCTTAAGGGCAGTGTTCATCCGAGTTTGCCAGCCTGGCCCATCAGCGCGAAATGCTGCGAGAACCTCGGGGTCGATCCGAATAGCGACCTGTTCTTTGGTGGGATTCTTGTTCTTTCCACGAGCTTTTCGCAGCGCGCGGATTGTTGCCGCGACCCCTCCACCCGGCGTGACAACCCCGTGGCTCCAATCGATTCCGTCGGGAGGCGCAGGTGGCGTAGCTGCCGCTCTTGCGGCAGCGACTTGCTTCGAGCTAAAGATTTTCAAAATAGCTTTGGATTTGTGAGCGGTCTGCATAGCGGCACGAAATTAGATGAGCGGCGTCTTGCCGCTCTGTCCACACCAGAAAGATGACCCGTCCACGCCACATAGCCAAACTTTGCAGCCGTAGTTCACCGTAGACCTCGCTATCATCTTCCACCGTGACCATCGGGAAATCGAAGGCGCTCTCAAGATCAGCTAATCTATTCCATAATCTGCGCGACCATTATGCTCGTTTACCTGTTCCACGGGATTGTCGCAAGTCTTGCCTGGTCGGGTAATCTTTTCGGCAAAGCTCTCTCAAAACGCCAGCCTCAGTGGCCATGCCCAGCAAGTGAAGCTGCGTTCGCCGGCGGGTTCAGGCCTCACTGTAGATATTGGGCTTGTATATTTCCATGATCCGTTCCGGCGCTGCGAGTGGCTTGAATCCGTACTTGGCGTACAGACCATGTGCATCGCGGGTGCCGAGCATCATCCGTCGCAGTCCCTGGAGTTCGGAGTGATTCATGATCGCTTCCATGATACGCCGGGAGAGACCTTTTCCGCGATGCGCTTCGAGGACGTACACGTCAGACAGGTAGGCGAAGGTCGCCTTGTCTGTAATCACGCGCGCAAAGCCGACCTGATCGCCGCCGCACAGGACACCAAAGCAGACGGAATTGTCGATGGCGCGCTCGACCACCTGCCTGGGAATACCCGGGGACCAGTAGGTTTGCGCGAGGAAGGCATGAATGGCTCCGACATCGAAGCGCGAGGGGTCGGAGGTTATTTCGTAGGCGGGCATTCGGGGTTCCTCACATTGAACTGTGCCTGTAGTACAGATGTCCGGCGCCGCCGCTACCTGAAATCGGGCCCGATCAGATCCAGCCGGTCGGTGATGACGGCGTCCACGCCCCAGTCGAACAGCACGCGCGCAATTTCCGGATCGTCGACGGTCCAGCAGGCGAGCCAGTAGCCCGCGTCGCGCACCGTGCGCACCTGCTGCGGCAGCAGCATGCGGTAGTCGCAGTGCAGGGAGACGCAGCCTAGCTGCTGCATCCAGGACTCCCATTCCGGCGGGATGCTCTTGGTGATCGCGCCGCGCGCGAGCCCCGGTGCCGCGGCCTTGGCCGCGGCGAGCGACGCCGGCTGGAACGACGACAGCAGCGGCTGCACGGGCGCGCCGCGCCACAGTTCGCGCGCGAGCCGCGCCGCCGCAGTGCCGGTTTCGGCTTCGAAGCCCTTGGACGGCTTGATCTCGACGTTGGCCCAGAGGCCGAGTTCCAGGCAAAGCCCGGCCGCCTGCGCGAAGCTGGGCACCGGTTCGCCGGCGTGCTGCGGCGAGTGCCAGCCGCCCGCATCGAGACTTTGCATCGCGCTGTACGCGGTCTGGGCGACCTTGCCACTGCCGCTGGTGGTGCGCTCCAGCGTTTCGTCGTGCATCAGGATGGGTGTCGCGTCGGCAGCCAGCATGACGTCGAATTCGACGCCGCCGAAGCCCATTTGCTTCGCCTTGCGCATGCCTGCGAGGGTGTTCTCCGGCGCGAGCGTGCCGCCGCCGCGGTGGGCGATGACGCGTGGATAGGGCCAGGGTTTCATGTTCTCTGCTGCTTTTTCTTTCGGATGTAGAGAGTATGAGACACGCGCGCGACGAGCTCGCCCGCATCGTTTTTCACGTCCACCGTCATCTGCGGCAGGTATTTCTGGCCGTCTGCGGTCTGCGCCTTGATATCGGCGATGGTCGCATCGTCCAGGAAAAATCGCGCGTGCACCCGGCCTTTCTCCGGGATCAGATACTCGATAGCACCGGCCTGGTGCGATACCACGTAGTCGCGGCCGAGGACGTGGATCAGCATCAGCATGTAGAACGGATCGGTCATGGCGTAGAGGCTGCCGCCGAAATGCGTTCCGATGTAATTGCGGTTATGCCACTTGAGCGAAAGGTCGACTTCGATTTCGCGGTAATCCGGCGCGATGCGCCTGACGCGTACGCCGGCGCCGCGAAACGGCGACCACAGGTTCATCCCCAGGCGCAGCAGCCTCGGGTTCAAATCAAGCGATCTCCAGGCGCGCGCCGCTGGCGCCGTCGAACCAGTGCAGGCAGCCGGGCAGGGCGCGCACGGGCAGCGCCTGCCCCGGCGCCGGGTGCTCGGTGGCGGAAAGGCGCGCCACCAGCAATTCCTTGCCGAACAATCCGTGCACCAGCGTGTCGGCGCCCAGCATTTCGCGCATTTCGGTCTGCAGCGTGAACAGCGCTTCTTCCGCTGCGCACACCGCGAGGTGTTCCGGCCGTATGCCCAGCACCAGCTCGCGCCCGACCAGGGTGGCGGGAACGGGCAGCGAGAGGCGCACCCCGTCGGCAAGCGCGAGGCCGTTCGTTTCGGCGCGGCCGCGCAGGAAGTTCATCGCCGGCGAGCCGATGAAGCCGGCGACGAACTGGGTCGCGGGTCGCTGATACACCTCGGCCGGCGCGCCTATCTGTTCGGTGCGGCCGGCGTTCATGACGATCATGCGCTGGGCCAGGGTCATCGCCTCCACCTGGTCGTGGGTGACGTAGACGCTGGTGGTGCCGAGGTTGCGGTGCAGTTTCTGGATTTCGAGGCGCATCTGCACCCGCAGCTTGGCGTCCAGGTTGGACAGCGGCTCGTCGAACAGGAACACCGAGGGCTCGCGCACGATGGCGCGGCCCATGGCCACGCGCTGGCGCTGGCCGCCGGAGAGTTCGCGCGGCTTGCGCGCGAGCAAATCGCCCAGCTCCAGGATCTTGGCCGCGCGCTGCACCCGCGTTTCGATGTCGTCCTTGGCGAAGCGGCGGATCTTGAGGCCGTAGGCCATGTTCTCGCGCACGCTCATGTGCGGGTAGAGCGCGTAGTTCTGGAACACCATGGCGATGTCGCGGTCCTT
>CAYNVY010000353.1:0-3203 GCA_964400745.1 uncultured Enterobacteriaceae bacterium
GGCTCGCCTCGCCGTAGGCGGCGGCGCGGATCGGGCCGTTGCTGCGCTTGCCCTTGGGCGGATAGAGGCAATAGCTCGCGAGTGCCTTGGCTTCCGCCTGCGTATTGACCATCGGGCAGATGATGCCCCAGGCGCCGCCGTCCAAAGTCTTGCCGATGATGCCGGGCTCGTTCCAGGGAACCCGTGCCAGCGGCGTGATCGGGTGCCGGTCCATCGCCTGGAAGCACTGCACCATCGACTGATAGTCCTGCACGCCGTGCTGCATGTCGACGGTGATGCTGTCCCAGCCGCACTGCGCCATGACTTCGGCCGAAAAACCGGACGGGATGGCGAGCCAGGCGTTGACGCAGGCCTTGCCCGATTTCAGACGCGCTTTGAGTTTGTTCATGATGTCTTCCTTGGGTTGGTGTTTAGAAATCCGATCGGGGTCAGCACCGGCTTGCCGCTGAAATGCGCGCGCAGATTGTCCACGGTGAGCATGCCCATCGCCATGCGCGTCTCGTGCGTGGCGCTGGCCACGTGCGGCTGCAGCACGACCTGGTCCATCCCGAACAGCGCCTCCGGTACGTTCGGCTCGGACTCGAACACATCGAGGCCGGCTGCACCCAGGCTGCCATCGGACAGCGCTCTTACCAGCGCCTGCTCATCCACAACGGAACCGCGGGCGACATTGATCAGCGTGCCTTCGGGTCCCAGTGCTTCGAGCACTTCGGCATTGACCATGTGCCGCGTAGCTTCGCCCCCCGGGCAGATCACCATCAGTACGTCGCACTCGCGCGCCATCTCGGTCAGGCTTGGGTAGAACTGGTGCGCGACGCCCGGCTGCGGTTCGAGGTCGTGATAGACGATACGCATGTCGAAGCCCTGCGCGCGCTTGGCAATTTGTTTGCCGATGCGGCCGTAGCCGAGTATGCCCATGGTCTTGCCGCTCACCTTTCGCGCCAGGGGCAGAGAGCCTTTCAACCAGCTGCCGGCGCGCACGAAGCGTTCGCCGAGGCCCATGCGGCGCAAAGTCGCAACGGTCAGGCCCATGGCAAGGTCGGCGACGCATTCGTTCAGCACCTCCGGCGTATTGGTGACGATCACCCCGCGCTGCCTGGCGGCTTCGAAGTCGACGCCATCGACGCCTACGCCGAAGCAGGCAACGATTTCGAGCCTGGGCAGCGCATCCATCAATGTGGCGTCTGTCTTGTTGAGGTGCATCGCCTGGACGCCGCGTATGCGTGGGCCGACCTCGGCCATGAGCGCCGCCGGATCTTTCGCCTGCCACCAATTGTGCACGCTGAAGTCGCGCTCCATCGCTTCGTAGGCCGGCTCGTACATCGGGCCCACAGAAAGAATTTCGACCTCTTTCATGACTTGAACCTGGCGCAAAGCTTTTCGGATTCGCGCGCGAGCAGGCCCACGTCCGCCCCCACGGCGACGAACAGGCAGCCCAGCTCGAGGTAGCGGCGCGCGTCGGGTTCCGACGGCGTCAGGATGCCGGCCGCCTTGCCTGCCTTGCGTATGCGCAGAATCGCGTCTTCGATCGCCTTTTGCACGTCGGGATGCCCGATGTTGCCCAGATGACCCAGGCCGGCCGACAGATCGGCCGGGCCGATGAATACGCCGTCGACGCCGTCGGTGGCGGCGATCGCATCCAGATTGTCCAGGCCTTGCTGCGTCTCGACCTGTACCAGAAGGCACAGTTCTTCCTCGACGTGCTTGAAGTAGTCCTTCACCCGGCCGAAGCGCGTGGCGCGGGTGGTGCCGGCGACGCCGCGCACGCCGCGCAGCGGATAGCGCATGTAGGACACCGCGGCGGCGGCTTCCTCCGCCGTCTGCACGTAGGGAATCAGCAGCGTCTGCACGCCGGCGTCGAGAAAGCGCTTGATCAGCACCATGTCGTTCCAGGCGGGGCGCACGATCGCCGTGGTCGGGTAGGCCGAGGCCGCCTGCAGCTGGGTGACCACGTTCTCCAGGTCGTTGGGCGAATGCTCGGTGTCGAGCAGCAGCCAGTCGAAGCCGGAACCGGCGATGACTTCCACGCTGTAGTGGGAGGACAGGCTGGACCAGAGTCCGATCTGCGCTTTGCCGGCTTTCATGCCGCGCTTGAATTGATTCAGTGGCAGTTCCACGTTTGCTCCGATAGGGTGTGAATGGCAGGTGGAGGGGTATTCCCGAAATGCGGAAAGGGCCCCTCGCTCAGGATATTGAAACCGGTTCTCAGAAATCGCAGCCGAGCTTGCGCAGGGTTTCGTCCACCCAGCGGCGGTCGGCTTTGCCCGCCGCGATGGCTTTCAACATGGCGGTTTCCTTGGCGAGCTGCGCGCGCGCCAGCGCCAGCACTTCTTCGGCATGCTCCAGCGGCACCGCGACCACGCCGTCGGCGTCGCCGCAGATGATGTCGCCCGGGCGCACCACCATGCCGTCTATGGCGACGGTGGTGTTGATCTCGCCCGGCCCGTTCTTGTACGGACCGCGATGCGTGACGCCGCAGGCGTAGACCGGGAAGCGCCGCGAGGCGATCTCGGCCGAGTCGCGGATCGCGCCGTAGATCACGAAGCCGGCCACGCCGCGCTTCTCGGCGAGGCTGGACATGATGTCGCCGATGATGGCCTGGGTCAGCACGCCGTCGGCGTCGACCACGATGACGTCCCCCGGCGCGGCGATATCGATCGCCTTGTGCACCATCAGATTGTCGCCGGGCGCCGCCCTGACCGTAAGCGCCGGGCCGCACAGATTGCCGCCGCGATGCATGGGGCGAAGCCGAGCGCCGCCGGCGTAAAGCCGGTTCATGTTGTCCGACAGATGCGCGGTAACCATGGTGGAGAGGGCGCGGACGAGCTTTTTCGCCGGGCGCGCCGGCATGGGCAGGATGCGAAAACCGATATTCGGCATGACTAGGACTCCGATTGAGAGTGGATCAGAAAAGCGTACGGGTGGCGCGCGAAATGCAGGCGCGCTTACAGCGGTGAGAACGAAGTCGAGCGCAGGATGCGGTTTTCCATGCTTTGCATGTAGCCGGTTTCCACGTTCAGCTTGAGATACGCATGCCATCTCGGATCCTTCTGCATCGCATTGCGCTTGGTGTCGCGCTCGGCCAGGTCGGCGTAGGCCCAAAGATGGATCACCTGATTCAGCGGTCCGATTTCGGTGGTGGTGAACGCCACCGGCTTGCCCAGGTACTCCAGCTGGATCGGATAGGCGTGCTGCTCGTACAT
>CAYNVY010000354.1:0-3180 GCA_964400745.1 uncultured Enterobacteriaceae bacterium
GGTGGTGATCGGCGGCATCTTCAGCCAGGATGAGCGCAACACCACGACCAAGGTTCCGTTGTTCGGCGACATTCCGGTGCTGGGAAACCTGTTCAAGAACAACCAGCGTCAGGATAACAAGACGGAACTGTTGGTGTTCATCACGCCGCGCATCGTGGACGACCGGCTTACGGTGCGCTGATCGATTTCTTCGCTGCCTGCATAAGAGCCGGGCGACCGGCTCTTATTTTTTTGCAGGCCGCACGCGTGCGACCCTGCCGCGAGCTGCCTGGCGGCTCTGGCCTGGCGTCGCGCCGCCTGCCGGAGCGGCGTCTGTGGAGGCGGTCGGTGCTGCTAGAATAGTTGCGTGAATACCTCCAACAATATATTCCTCGTCGGCCTAATGGGGGCCGGAAAGACGACGGTGGGCAGGCAGCTCGCGGCGGAGCTTGCCAAGGGCTTCCACGATACCGACCAGGAGATCGAGCGCCGGACCGGCGTCAAGATCTCTCTCATATTCGAGATCGAAGGCGAGTCGGGCTTTCGCGCAAGAGAGGCCCAGGTTCTGGACCAGTTGACGCAGCTCTCCAACGTGGTGGTGGCGACCGGAGGCGGCGCGGTGCTGGCGCCGGCCAACCGCGAGCATCTGTCCCAACGCGGCTTTGTCGTCTATCTGCACGGCCAGCCCAGGGATCTGTGGCAGCGCACCCGATACGACAAGTCCAGGCCCCTGCTGCAGAACACCGACGCCCTGGAAAAGCTGGCGAGCCTGTACCAGGAGCGTGATCCCCTGTACCGCGAGGTCGCCGACCTCGTCGTCGACACCGGCCGCCAGCGTGCGCATACCCTGTTGCTTCAACTATTGCCCCAAGTAAGGGAACGATGCAAACTTTCCGCGTAGATGTGAATCTGGGCGAGCGTGCCTACGCCATCCATATAGGCGCGCAACTGCTGGCCGGCGCCGACTTGATCGTGCAGCAGCTGGACCTGCCCAAAGTTGCGATCGTCACCAACACCACCGTTGCGCCGCTATACCTCGAGAAGCTGGCGCAGGCATTGCGGACCGCCGGGATAGAGGTGGCAAGCGTGGTGCTAGACGATGGCGAGCGTTACAAGGATTGGGTTACCCTCAATCGCATCTACGACGCATTGATCGAGCACCGGTGCGAGCGCAAGACCACGCTGATCGCGCTGGGTGGGGGCGTCGTCGGCGATCTCGCCGGTTTTGCCGCCGCGACCTATATGCGCGGCATACCCTTCGTGCAGATTCCCACGACGCTGCTGGCCCAGGTGGACTCGTCCATCGGCGGCAAGACCGGCATCAACCATCCGCTGGGCAAGAACATGATAGGCGCGTTCTATCAGCCGCGCCTCGTGCTGGCCGACACCGAGGTCCTGAAGACGCTGCCAGCGCGTGAATTCTCCGCCGGCCTGGCGGAAGTGATCAAGCACGGTCTGGTCCGCGACGCCGCATTCTTCTCCTGGCTGGAAGCCAACCTCGAGCGTCTGCTCGCCGGCGACCCGCAGGCGCTGGCCCACGCGGTGCGTCGCTGCTGCGAAATCAAAGCCGAGGTGGTGGCCGAAGACGAGCGCGAGAACGGCGTGCGGGCCCTGCTCAATTTCGGCCATACCTTCGGCCACGCGATCGAGTCCGGCCTGGGCTATGGCAACTGGCTGCACGGCGAGGCGGTGGCCGCTGGCATGGTCATGGCGGCCGACCTGTCGCGTCGACTGGGGTTTATCGCCCAGGCCGACGTGGAGCGCATCGTTCATCTGCTGCGGCGCGCAAAGCTGCCGGTCGCGCCGCCCGATATTGCGCCCGGCCGGCTGTTGCAGCTGATGGCGGCGGACAAGAAGGCGGAGGGCGGCAAGCTGCGCTTTGTCCTGCTGCACGCGATAGGCCAGGCCACGGTCAGTGGCGACGTTCCCGCCGAGCTTCTGCAGCAGTCCCTCGCTTTTCCACGAGCGGCATGACGCAGGGTTTCAGTGCGAGCGTGCACCAGTATTGGGCGCGGGTTTGGCGGCTAAGCGCTTGAACTAACAGTGATCCGAAGGTAAAATCAGCGGTTCCGCCGGAAAAAGTCCTGGGCTTTTCCATGACCTTCGGCAGTCCATCTGCAGCCAGAGGTGCGCGCGTGACCCATCCAGCCCTACCCCCGACCCGCCCTGAAGCGCAAGGCCTTTACGACCCTGCCAACGAGCACGATGCATGCGGCGTCGGCTTCGTCGCCAACATCAAGGGTGCGAAGAACCACAGCATCATCGAGCAGGGGCTGCTGATCCTGAAGAATCTGGCGCATCGCGGCGCCGTCGGCGCCGATCCGCTAGCCAGCGACGGTGCCGGCATACTGATCCAGATTCCGGATCGTTTCCTGCGCGAGGAAATGGCGGCGCAGGACGTGCAGTTGCCGCCGGTCGGCCAGTACGGCGTGGGCATGGTCTTTCTGCCACAGGAGCCGGCGTCGCGTTTTGCCTGCGAATACGAGATCGAGCGCGCGATCAAGGACGAAGGACAGGTGCTGCTCGGCTGGCGCGACGTGCCGCGAGACAACTCCGGACTGGGCGAAGCGGGCAAGGGCATAGAACCGGTCATCCGCCAGGTTTTCATCGGCCGCGGTGCCGGCGTGACGGTGACCGACGCCCTCGAGCGCAAGCTCTATATCATCCGCAAGTCCTCGGGGCACGCGATTCAGGCGCTGCGGCTCAAGCACGGCAAGGAGTTCTACGTGCCGTCGATGTCGGCGCGCACCCTGGTGTACAAAGGGCTGCTGCTGGCCGACCAGGTGGGCAGGTACTACAAGGATCTGCAGGATTACCGGCTGGTATCGGCGCTGGCGCTGGTGCACCAGCGCTTCTCGACCAACACTTTCCCCACCTGGGATCTGGCGCATCCGTTCCGGCTGATCGCCCATAACGGCGAAATCAACACCCTGCGCGGCAACGTCAACTGGATTCGCGCGCGGCAGCAGGCGATTTCCAGCCCCATCCTCGGGGCCGACCTGAACAAGATCTGGCCGCTGATCTACGACGGCCAGTCGGATTCGGCCTCGTTCGACAATGCGCTCGAGCTGCTGCTGATGGGCGGCTATTCGCTCGCGCACGCGATGATGATGCTGATCCCCGAGGCCTGGGAAAAGCACACCACCATGGACGCCAGCCGGCGCGCCTTCGAATCCGTGCCCTGGGTGCGGCGCGCGGTGG
>CAYNVY010000355.1:0-3170 GCA_964400745.1 uncultured Enterobacteriaceae bacterium
GTGAGGGATTTTGCGCGGTATTCCCGGCGATGACCCGCCGGCTCGAATTCGGCACGGCCGACATCCACTACCTTGCCAATCTGTGCCATAACTGCGGCGCCTGCCTGCACGCCTGCCAATACGCACCGCCGCACGAGTTCGCGGTCAATGTGCCGCAGGCGATGGCGAAGGTGCGCCTGCAGACCTATGCCGAGTACGCCTGGCCGCGGGCGCTCGGCGGCCTGTACCGGCGCAACGGCCTGACGCTCGCGCTCGCCCTGGCCGGCGCACTGGCGTTGTTTCTGCTGCTGGCGATCGCGCTGAAAGGAACGCTGTGGCAACAGCTGCCGCCCGGCGGTTTCTACCAGGTGTTTCCGCACAATCTGATGGTGGGCATGTTCGCGCCTATATTCTGCTTCGCCTTGCTGGCGCTGGCCCTGGGCGTGCGCCGGTTCTGGAGCGACATTTCTCCGGGCGACCGCGCCGGGGACGCAGCGAGCGAGGCCCTGGCCGAAGCCGCGCAGGACGCGCTGCGCCTGAAGTACCTCGACGGCGGCCACGGTCAAGGCTGCAACGAGGCCGACGACGCCTTCACCTTGTGGCGGCGACGCTTCCATCACCTGACCTTCTACGGTTTCCTCCTGTGCTTCGCCGCGACCTCGGTCGCCACGCTGTACCATTATTTTCTCGACTGGACTGCGCCCTACGCCCTGAGCAGCCTGCCGGTGCTGCTCGGAACGACGGGAGGTATCGGACTCCTGATCGGGCCCGCAGGGCTGATGTGGCTGAACCTGCGCCGCCATCCGCTGCACGGAGATGCCGCGCAAAAGACCATGGACCGCGGTTTTCTCGCCCTGCTGTTCCTCTCCAGCCTCACAGGCATCGCCCTGCTCGCCTGGCGCGACAGCAGCGCGATGACCGCGTTGCTTGCACTTCACCTGGGCGCCGTCATGGCGCTGTTCCTGACGCTGCCCTACGGCAAATTCGCGCACGGCATCTACCGCTCGGCGGCCCTGCTCAAGTGGGCCATCGAGAAACGGCAGCCTAGCCACCTGCAACTGGAAACGTAGCCTGATATCGCTGCCGGCCTGGACGGACTGCGTCCGCTGTCGGCAGACTTGACTCTTGACAATACTAACGCATAGCGTTAGTATTGTTGTGTGATCAAGACGTTCAAATGCCGGGATACCGAAGCCTTGTTCGATGGGGCGCGGGTGGCGCGTTTTGCCAACTTGGCTATTGTGGCGATGCGAAAGCTTCAGATGGTACATGCCGCCACGCGCATCGAAACCTTGCGCGTACCGCCAAAGAACAGATTGGAGAAACTCTCCGGCGATCGTGCCGGCCAGTGGAGCATCCGCGTAAACGATCAATTCCGCGTCTGCTTCGTCTGGCGCGATGGGGCTGCCTGGGATGTCGAGATCGTCGATCACCATTGAGGAGCAAAAATCATGGCAAAGCGCAAGGTTCCACTGGCGACTCCGGGAGAAATACTGATCGAGGAATTTCTCAAACCCCTGGGGGTGACGCAGTACCGCCTGGCCAAAGAAATCGGGGTGTCTCAGCGCCGCATCGGCGAGATCGTGGCGGGCAAGCGCGCCATCACTGCCGATACCGCCGCGAGACTAGGGGTGTATTTCGGAATGGAGGCTGAATTCTGGCTCAATCTCCAGACTCATCACGATCTGGTGCAGGCCCGTGAGGTGCTCGCCGACCGGCTTTCGGAGATTACGCCGCTTGCGATAGCCGCGTAACCCGCCCCGCGAGCAGGGCGAAGGACATCCCTCTCACGGAAACCTTTCCACTGATCCGGATTCCCAACTTTTACAGTAGCGCACCAAATGCGGTTGCCATGCTGCGCGCGCTGGTGTTCAGGCGCGTCGCGGGACGAAACAGCATTGCGTTTGGGTAGGGCTATTGCACAGGAATGGGGCGGTTTTTGCCGGCTTATCCCGAGATCAATGCGATCTTCAGGCTGTTACCGTACTGGCATAGTCGCGCGTAGTGGCGAGGCGAATCCGCCCGCTGCCGCCGGCCGAGCGAGGTGCATCGATGTCGCAGCGAAGCCTGAAACTGTTGCCTGCATTGGTGCTGTTGGCGTACGCCCAGTGCGTATCGGCGGACAGCGACCCCAGCGGGCGCGCAGCGACCAACGTTTCCGACAAGGAACTGGACCAGATCGTCTACAAAGGCCTGCTCGGCAACGTACTGGACGGGATTCCGATGGACCCGTCAAAGAGGGTCAGCCTGCAGCGCACCAACGCCATCGTGAGCAACACCTGGTCCGGCCACACGCTGTCGACTCTGGCCGGATTGAGCAATCCGATTCTGCTGATCGGCGGGCTGGTGTGGGGGGTATGGGCGGCGTCGAATATCAAGCCGGAGGATGAGATAAAGATGGCATCCGGTCTAAGCCAGGCCTCCGCTAGCCTGAATCTGGTGGCCATTCTGGATGCTCCGTCTGCCGGCAATGCCGCGCGCACGGTTCAATCTGACGCCATGCCGGCAAACCTCATTCCTGCGGCGGAACCGGAGGGTTCGTCCCGCGTTCGCGCACCGGTGGTCAAAGTTTGGCTGCCGCAGCGCTCGTCCAGCGCGGCGGAACGCTAACAAGAAACTTCGGCCACCTTCTACTCGTCGCTTACCGACCTTCCGAAAAACTGCGCCACTGAACAAGGCGGCTTTCATGCAGATCTCACGGGGTTGCCGACTAGTTCGCTCCCCGCTTCAATCGATTTTCGCCCCGGAAATCCGGACGAGTTCTTTCCACTTGCCGACCTCGGTCCCTATGAACTGGCTGAACTCCGCCGGCGAATTCCCGACAGGCTCCGAGCCCTGCTCCGCGAGGCGCGCCTT
This sequence comes from uncultured Enterobacteriaceae bacterium, assembly GCA_964400745.1. GTDB lineage: Bacteria > Pseudomonadota > Gammaproteobacteria > Burkholderiales > SG8-39 > 2-12-FULL-64-23. Next base: position 2,836 of record CAYNVY010000355.1, read on the forward strand.
GACTTCGGGCAAGCTCAGCACTTTGACGATCGCCTCGTTCAGCTTGTTGACGATGTCGGTCGGCGTCTTGGCGGGCACGAGGATGGCGTTCCACAGCGCAACCTCGTAGCCGGGCAGCGCTTCGGCTATGGTCGGCACCTCGGGCAGCAGCGGCGAACGCTTCTTCGTCGTAATGCCTAAGGCCTTCACCTTGCCGCCCCTGATATGCGGCAGCACCTCGACCAGCGGCCCGAACAGGACCTGGATCTGACCGGCGAGCAGATCCGCCAGCGCCGGCGCCCCGCCCTTGTACGGCACGTGCACCATATTGCCCGCGACCATGCTGTTGAACAGGG
>CAYNVY010000356.1:0-3129 GCA_964400745.1 uncultured Enterobacteriaceae bacterium
ATCAAAGTTAAAGAAAAACAACTACTGCAAACCCGGCTACGGTAGCCCGGATTATTCAGCCGACCGGGGAAATCCCCGGCAAGCCGAATCCTTCGCCCGTTCTCGCGCTCGGCCTCATGCGGCCTTGCGTTCAAGCAGGTCACGATACAAAACGGCGGGATCGAGTTCTATGCCTCCGTCCCAAACCAGCGTCAATGCTTTGTGATCGAACCTCACGCGCTTGAACTGGTCGCGGTCGCGCCAGAGCTTGAACGCGCCTATTTCCAGCAAATTGCCGAGGAACACGCTGCCCTCCGTCCCGTCGTCAAAACGCAACCACAAGCTGTAATCGTTGTCTGCCCGAAACTCGATCAACTTACGCATCTATTGCCTCCGCTGGCTGCAGACGAACTGAACTTTCTTATTCCCAATTGAGCGCTCCTCCGGTCTGGTACTCGATCACTCGGGTTTCGAAGAAATTGCGCTCTTTCTTCAGGTCGGTCATCTCGCTCATCCACGGGAACGGATTGCCGGCTCCGGGATACAACTGGTCCACGCCGATCTGCTGGCAGCGGCGATTCGCGATGTAGCGCAGATATTCCTTGAACATAGGCGCGTTCAAACCGAGCACGCCGCGCGGCATGGTGTCTTCGGCATAGCGGTATTCGAGCTCCACCGCCGTTTTCATATAGCCCTGGATCTCCGCACGAAACGCAGGCGTCCAAAGATGGGGATTCTCCATCTTGATCTGGTTGATGAGATCGATGCCGAAATTGCAGTGCATGGACTCGTCGCGCAGGATGTACTGGTATTGCTCGGCCGCGCCGGTCATCTTGTTTTGCCGCCCCATGGCGAGAATCTGCGCGAACCCGACGTAGAAGAACAGCCCCTCCATGATGCAGGCGAACACGATCAGACTCTTGAGCAGCTGCTGGTCCGCCTCCGGCGTCCCGGTCTTGAACGCGGGATCGGTGAGCGTATCTATGAACGGAATCAGAAATTCGTCTTTGGCGCGGATACTGGCGATTTCATGATAGGCGTTGAACACCTCGCCCTCGTCCAGGCCCAGGCTTTCGACGATGTACTGGTAGGCGTGGGTGTGGATGGCCTCTTCGAATGCCTGGCGCAGCAGATACTGCCGGCACTCGGGTGCGCTGATGTGGCGATAGGTTCCGAGGACGATGTTGTTCGCTGCGAGCGAATCGGCGGTGACGAAAAACCCGAGGTTGCGCTTGATGATCCGACGCTCGTCCTCGGTCAACCCGTTCGGGTCTTTCCAGGTGGCGATGTCGCGGCTCATGTTGATTTCCTGCGGCATCCAGTGATTCGCGCAGGCAGACAGGTACTTCTCCCAAGCCCATTTGTACTTGAACGGCACCAGCTGGTTGACGTCGGTGCGCCCGTTGATGATGCGCTTGTCTTCCGCGCGGATTCGGCGCAATGCTTCCGCGCCCGCTCCCCGAGCGGCGCCCGCAGAAGCGAAGTCCTCGCGCGCGACAGCGGGCGAAGACGACGCCGGCATGAATCCCCGCACCGCCTGCAGTGCAAGGCCCGGTATCGGAGAACTCGCCGCTTCGTCTTCAAAATTCAGCATATTCATCACTCCGGCCTTGCCGCCCCGCTACTGGCAAGCCTCGCATTCTGGGTTGTCGATGGCGCAGAACTTGGGTTCGGCCGCATCGGCGCCGTTCCCCGCGGAAGACCGCCCTCCTTCTGAAACGGCGTTCAACTGCCCCGCCTTCACTGTCGATTTCTCGGCGTGCGTGGCGCCCATCGAACGCAGGTAGTACGTCGTTTTCAGACCGCGCTTCCAGGCGAGCTTGTAGGTGTCGTCGAGGCGCTTGCCCGAGGCGCCCGCCATATAGATATTGAGCGACTGCGCCTGGTCTATCCACTTCTGCCGCCGCGCCGCGGCTTCCACCAGCCACTGGGGCTCGACTTCGAACGCCGTGGCGTAGAGATTGCGCAATTCGGCCGGCACCCGGTCTATCTTCGCCAGGTTGCCGTCGAAGTACTTGAGGTCGGCGATCATCACTTCGTCCCACAAACCCAGGCGTTTGAGGTCGCCGACCAGGTACTCGTTGACCACGGTGAATTCGCCCGAAAGGTTCGACTTCACGTACAGGTTCTGATAGGTGGGCTCGATCGAAGCCGATACGCCGATGATATTGGCGATGGTGGCGGTCGGCGCGATCGCGAGGCAATTGGAATTGCGCATGCCGTGCTGCTTGATCCGCTCGCGCAGGCCGTCCCAGTCCATGTTCACGCTCATGTCGATTTCGACCAAGGAGGATGAACGGGCACCCTCCCCCTTCAAAACGCCTCGCTCCTCGCGCAACAGCGCCAGCGTGTCCTGCGGCAGGACACCCCGGTCCCACAGCGAACCGCGATAGGACGAATAGCGCCCGCGCTCTTCAGCCAGCACGGTCGAGGCCATGTAACCGTAAAAGGCAACCACCTCCATCGACCGGTCGGCGAACTCCACCGCCTCCTTCGACGCGTAGGGAACGCGCAGCACGTGCAGGCAGTCCTGGAACCCCATGATCCCCATGCCGACGGGACGGTGCTTCAGATTGGAATTGCGCGCCTTGCCCACCGCGTAGTAATTGATGTCGATCACGTTGTCCAGCATGCGCATCGCAATCGAGATGGTCCGCTGCAGCTTGGCGTGATCGAGTTTGCCGTCCTTCAGATGCGCTACCAGATTCACCGAGCCGAGATTGCATACCGCTATCTCCTGCTCGCTGGTGTTGAGCGTGATCTCGGTGCACAGATTGGAGCTGTGCACCACGCCTACATGCGACTGCGGCGAGCGTATATTGCTCGGATCCTTGAAGGTGATCCAGGGATGCCCGGTTTCGAACAGCATCGACAGCATCTTGCGCCACAACTGCAGCGCCGGAATCTTGCGGAACAACTTGTGCTCGCCACTGGCCGCCTTTTCCTCATACGCGGTGTAGGCCTTCTCGAATTCCCGGCCGAACTTGTCGTGCAGGTCCGGGCAGTCGGAAGGCGAGAACAGGGTCCACTCTCCGTTTTCCATCACCCGCTTCATGAACAGGTCCGGAATCCAGTTGGCCGTGTTCATGTCGTGGGTGCGGCGGCGGTCGTCGCCGGTGTTCTTGCGCAGATCGAGGAATTCCTCGATGT
>CAYNVY010000357.1:0-3063 GCA_964400745.1 uncultured Enterobacteriaceae bacterium
CGCAGGCGAACCAGGCCGCGGCCGCGGCGGCCAGCCGGCGCGACTCGACCATCAACTACGAAGTGGACAAGACCATCAGGCATACGCGCCAGCCGGTGGGCACGATCAAGCGCCTGTCGGTCGCCGTCGTAGTCAACCATCGCAAACAGGTGGACGCCGAAGGCAAGGTGACCACGAAGCCGCTGGAAGCGGCGGAACTCGAGCAGATCAATGCCCTGGTCAAGGAAGTGATGGGCTACAACAAGGAACGCGGCGATTCGCTCAATGTGACCAACAGCGCGTTCTCCGTCGCCGAAGTCGAGCCCGCGGCCGAAGTGCCGCTGTGGAAACAGCCCGAGACCATCGCCACCGCCAAGGATATCGGCAGGAACGTGCTGATCGCGGCCATCGTGCTGTTCCTGGTGATGGGCGTGCTCAAACCGCTGCTGACCAAGCTGAGCGAAGCGGTTCCGGCGCCGGTCTACATGCCGCAGCATGAACAGGAGGCGGCCGCCGTCGTGCAGCGCGCGGGCTACGAGGACAATCTGATCGCGGTGAAGCAGATGGCGCGGCAGGAGCCGCAGATCGTCGCCAACGTGGTCAAGGACTGGGTCGCCGGCAATGAGTGACGCCGGTATCGAGAAGAGCGCCATCCTGCTGCTTTCGCTGGGCGAGGAGGGCGCGAGCGAAGTGTTCAAGCTCCTGGGCCCGCGCGAAGTGCAGAAGCTCGGCGTGGCGATGGCGAATCTGAAGAACGTCACGCGCGAAAAGATCGAGACCGTGATCGGCGACTTCCGCAGCAAGGCCGAGGAGAAGACCTCGCTTGGCGGCAATTCGAACGAATACATCCGCAGCGTGCTCACCAACGCCCTCGGCTCGGAAAAGGCCGGCCACATCATCGACCGCATCCTCCAGGGCGGCGACACCAGCGGCATCGAGGGCCTGAAGTGGATGGACGCGCCGACGGTGGCGGAGCTGATCAAGAACGAGCATCCGCAGATCATCGCCACCATACTCGTGCACCTGGAGCGCGACCAGGCGAGCGAAATCATCGCCCATTTCACCGAGCGCCTGCGCAACGACGTGCTGCTGCGCGTGGCCACGCTGGACGGCATCCAGCCGAACGCGCTGCGCGAGCTGAATGACGTGCTGAGCAAACTGCTTTCGGGAAACAACAATCTCAAGAAAAGCCCGATGGGCGGGATACGCACTGCGGCCGAGATACTCAATTTCATGCCCGCCGCGGTCGAAGGCACCATCATGGAGAGCGTCAAGGAGTACGACGCCGAACTGGCGCAGAAGATCCTGGACGAGATGTTCGTATTCGAGAACATCATGGAAATCGACGATCGCGGCATCCAGCTGCTGCTGCGCGAAATCCAGTCCGAGTCGCTGATCGTCGCGCTCAAGGGCGCACCCGAGGAACTGCGCGAGAAGGTGTTCAAGAACATGTCGCAGCGCGCGGCCGAGATGCTGCGCGACGACCTGGAAGCGAAAGGCCCGGTGCGCGTGTCCGAAGTCGAGGCCGAGCAAAAGGAAATCCTCAAGATCGTGCGCCGCCTCGCCGACGAGGGTCAGATCGCCCTGGGCGGCGGAGCCGAGGATGCCTTTGTCTAAGCGCGCGCTTCGAGTTCCTCGAAATGGCCGGCCTGCGCGGGAGCGTGAGGGGATGCATCCCCTCCGATCGCGATGAGCTCTGATTTCGATTCCGGCGTTCCCAAGGAACAGCTCAGCGCCTACCAGCGCTGGGAGCTCGATTCCTTCGACGGCCCGCGCCGCGCCAAGGGTTCGGATCTGCCCAGCGTGGAGCAGCTCGAGCGCATACAGCAGCAGGCGCAGCAGGAGGGATTCGCGGCCGGCTTTCGCGAAGGCGGCGCGCTCGCGGCGCAGCACGCGGCCAAATTGCAGCAACTGCTGGGCGCCTTCGCGCAGGAGTCGCAGCAATTCAACCAGCGCCTCTCGGACGAACTGCTCGGCTTGGCGCTTGCGATCAGCAAGCAGATCATGCGCGAATCGCTCAAGGTGCATCCGGAGCTGATTCTCGCGATCGTACACGAAGTGCTGGGCGAACTGCCGCACGCGCACAAGCACGCGCGCCTGAGCCTGCATCCTGAAGATGCGGCGCTGGTGCGCGCGCGCCTGGGCGACGCGATCAACCACTCCGGCTGGCATATTCTCGAAGACGCGAAAATGACGCGCGGCGGCTGCCGCCTGGATACGCCCGATTGCGAGATCGACGCCAGCCTAGAGGGCCGCTGGCGGCGCGTGGTGTCTGCCTTGGGCGAGGATCATGCCTGGATCGAATGACACCGCGCTCGCCGCGCCGCCCCAGGCGCTTGGCCGCTGGCACAGCTTCCTGCGCGATTGCCGCGAACTCGCGGAACAGACCAATCCTATTCTCGTCAGCGGCCGTCTGACGCGAGTCGCCGGTCTGGTGATGGAGGCGACCGGCCTGCGCCTCGCGGTCGGCAGCGAGTGCACCGTGCTGCTGCCCAACGGCAATACCGTCGACGCCGAGGTGGTGGGCTTCTCCGGCGAAAAACTGTTTCTGATGCCGGCGAACGAAGTCTACGGACTGGTGCCCGGCGCAAAAGTCATACCGGTCGAAGTCGCGCAGCCCCGGCCCTCGAGCAAGACCGGCCAGTCTCCGCGGCGGCGCGCCGCCGATCGCGGCAAGCACATTCCGGTCGGCAACGGCCTCCTCGGCCGCGTGCTCGACGGCACCGGACGCCCGCTGGACCGGCTCGGGCCGGTGGTGTCTGAGCGCAGCGCATCGCTGCAGAACCGCCCGTTCAACCCGCTCGAGCGCCTGCCGATCACCCAACCCCTGGATGTGGGCGTACGCGCCATCAACGCCTTGCTCTCGGTCGGCCGCGGACAGCGCATGGGTCTGTTCGCCGGCAGCGGCGTGGGCAAGAGCGTGCTGCTCGGGATGATGGCGCGTTACACCAGCGCCGACGTGATCGTGGTCGGGCTCATCGGCGAGCGCGGCCGCGAAGTGAAGGAATTCATCGAGGACATTCTCGGCGCCGAAGGCCTGGCGCGCTCCGTCGTGGTCGCCACGCCGGCCGATACCAGCCCGCT
>CAYNVY010000358.1:0-3046 GCA_964400745.1 uncultured Enterobacteriaceae bacterium
CGACGCCTATTTCGAGACCGTCTCCGGTCTCACCACTACCGGAGCAACGGTGCTCTCCGGCCTGGACGCGCTGCCGCCTTCGATCAACATCTGGCGCACCTTCCTCGTATGGATCGGCGGCATGGGAGTCATCGTGCTCGCCGTCGCCATCCTGCCGCTGCTCGGCGTGGGCGGCAGCCAGATCTACAAGGCCGAGACACCCGGACCGATGAAAGACACGAAACTGACGCCGCGAATCGCCGAAACGGCCAAAGGCCTTTGGTTGGTCTATCTCGGCATCACCATCGCCTGCATCGTGTGCTACAAGCTGGCCGGCATGAGCTGGCTCGATGCCATGATGCATGCGTTTTCCACCATGGGCCTGGGCGGTTTCTCTTCCCACGACGCGAGCTACGGCCACTGGAATTCACCCGCGATCGAGGCGGTGGCGATTTATTTCATGTTGCTGGCTGGCATCAATTTCGGCACCCACTTTCTGGCCTGGCAGCGCCGCAGCTTCTCACCCTATGTGCGCGACCCCGAGGCGGGCCTGTATCTGCTGGTAGTCATCGGCAGCGTATTCGGCATCGCCTATTTTCTGCTCGCCAACCAGGTCTATCCCAGCTTCTGGACCGCGCTGCGCTTTTCCGCGTTCAACGTCGTCTCCATCGCCACCACCACCGGCTTTGCCAATACCGATTTCAACCTGTGGCCGATTTTCGCGCCGGTGTGGATGCTGTTTCTGTGCGGCTTTTGCACCTGCTCCGGCTCGACCGGGGGCGGCATCAAGATGATACGGGCCGAATTGATGGCGCGCCAGGCGGTGCGCGAAATGACGCGCATCATCCATCCGCGCGCGATCGTGCCGGTGAAGCTGGGCGGTGCGCCGGTCGAGAACAACATCATTTTCGCGGTGCTGGCTTTCGTCCTGGTCTACGTCAGTTCGTTTGTCGGCATGACCATGCTGCTCGCCGCGTCGGGTCTGGACCTCATCACCTCGTTTTCAGCGATCGTCGCATGCATCAACAACACCGGGCCCGGATTGAACCAGGTCGGACCGGCAACCACTTTTGCCGTGCTCAACGATTTCCAGACCTGGATCTGCACCGCCGCGATGCTGCTCGGCAGGCTGGAACTGTTTACCCTGCTGGTGGTGTTCACGCCCGGATTCTGGCGCAAGTAAGAACGTTAGCGATGGGCGCGGGGCTTCGGCATATCCCGGCCGGGCGCCTGATCGCGCGCGGCGGCGGTATTGCGCTCCGGACGACACAGAGCTTGATCAAGTGCGCGCAGATCACTTCCGTGCCGCGACCGTAGCTGTAGTGTTTGCGCCGCCGCGCACCGCGCGGCAGATCGAGGAGCCTGGAACCTGCAGTTGTTTGCTGCAGCGCGAATGTAGTTTCCATGCGAATCGGGCATTTGCCAGGGCATTTGGTATGCCTGTCTATCTTAACGAATTGATCGGCTTGAAGGCTGACAAGGCGCGGCGCAGAATAGGGTATTCAGACCCCGTTTTTTGGCGGTCGACTTTAAGTTAGGCCACGCACGTTGCGCGCTATCGGATACCGCGTTCTCTTGCGTCTAATCATCGCCAGCGCGGCTACCCACGCTATTGCCGACGATGGAGCATCTCCCGAGGAATTCGACCGCTCGTTCGTGGTGGGTTGTCAACAGGGAATCTTGGAAAGTACTGTTCGCGACTACGCCAAACTCGCCGGAATTGAAAGTTCCAGCATTTCTCCGAAGGTGCGTGAAGAAGTTCGACTTGTAGTAGCCCCGGCGTTTCCGAGCTGCTTGTGCTTGCGGGATAGGGCCGCAGCGCAGAACGGCCAAAAGCGGGAAACTGGAGCGGGATTCTCGGTGGAACATTGGGCGCGTTCGAAAGAATGTGCACCCGACGTCGAGACTTTGGCGAACGCAAAGCGAGGATGGCAACGCTTAAAGCAAGAAGCACGCTCGCGCAAACCCAAGGTGAGCCAGAACGTCAATTTAGAATGGCCGTAGTTGTCGCCACAAGAACATTCAAACGATACCCCAAAGAAGCCTCGCAGCAAGAATTACAAGGCAAAGCTTCTATTCGAGTTTCGGTGAATGAGTACGGGAAGATTACGTCTTGTGAGCTGAAGGCATCCACCGGCAACGAGATTTTGGACACTGCCGCTCTCGATATGGTAAATAGTGGGGCAGAAACCACCCAGATTCCAAATGCTCTACGCGGGAAGGAGTTCGCAGTGGATATCCCTGTCTCCTTCGTTCGATGATTCTCAGACCTAACCTCGCGTTCGATCGCGGACGCACCGATAAGCGGCGCGGCGCTCAACGCGAACGTTTTGCCCCTCCCGACTTGGGTGGCATCGCCGTGAGCAGTAACTTGCAATATATATAATCATATGTATGATAGTGGCTATGAAGTTCACTTGGAAGGCAGCCAAACGCACTGCCAATCTGAAAAAGCACGGATTGGATTTCGCGCAAGCCGGGCAGGTATTCAACGGTCCGACTTTCACGGTAGAAGATCCCCGTGAGTACGGCGGAGAGCAGCGATTTAATTCCACGGGCTTTCTTGATACGGCCATCGTTACGATCTGCCATACGGAAACAGAAGACGAAATTCATATTATCTCTATGCGAAAGGCGGAACGCCATGAAATCGAAACCCTTGCCCGCTACCTCTAAATCACCACGGTTGCGTGTTGGCCTTAAAGACGTCAGTCGAGAGCAATTCTCCGCTGCGGTTAATGAACGGTTGGGCAAGCAACGTGTTTCAATCATGTTGGACGGTTCAATCATTGCGTTCTTCAAGGCAAAGGCCGGCGAGCGCGGCTACCAGACGCTCATTAATCAGGCGCTTTACCAGGCAATGACCGGCGAGCAGATTGAGTCCACGCTTCGCCGCGTGATTCGCGAAGAACTACATACGTCATGAAGTATCGGCGAGCTTCATCGCCATTTCCACCGAGGCAAAACAAACCGTCGCAACGGACGCGCCAATAAGCGGCGCGCCGTTGAACGGCGACTATAAGGACTTCCCCGGAACTGCAAGGTCGATTTTAAAAGGCCTGACTGC
>CAYNVY010000359.1:0-2961 GCA_964400745.1 uncultured Enterobacteriaceae bacterium
TCGGCGAGCTGGTGGTAGGTCGCGACCTCGCCGCCCGGCGGCGCGATCAGCGCGATGTGGTCGGCGAGCGGTCGGTTGTAGCAGACGTAGAGCGGTCGCCCGCCGGCGGCGACGCAGTCGCGATACACCGCAAGCGCGAGCTGGGTCTTGCCCGAGCCCGCGGTGCCGCTCACGCGCAGCCGAAACGGTTCGCACTCTATCCTGCGCGCCCAGTGCGCAAGGCCGCCCGAGAGCCGCGTGTACAAGGTCTGCGCCGCGCCGACCAGGGCGTCGGCCTGGGGCACGAGCTGCAGGATGTCGCCCAGAAAGCGGTGGATCTTCGCCTTCGCCGGCAGCACCTCGCCCGACCCGGGCAAGATGCTGCGCACGATGTGCAGCAGGTGAGCCTTGTTCGCCGCGTCGACGATGCGCGCCGGATCGATGCCGGCGGTACCCGGCTCCTTCACCGTGTAGTCCGGGCAGTAGAGCAGCGAATCGACCAGGGTCTCCTGCTCCTTGCAGGCTTTGCGCAGGCGGCTGTGCAGCGCGTCGGCCGAACGCGCCATCTGCGAGGGCACGTTCTTCGGCTTGTCCGCGTATTTCTTGACCAGGCCCTCGGCGGTCTCGGCGAGCAGGCCCGACTTCTGCTCGATCAGCAGCACCTTCCCCGTCGGCCCGACGATGGCGAAATCGATCTCGCCGTAGATGGCGTAACTGCCGCGCTCTACCTGGGTCCAGTGCACGCCGTGATAGACGGTGTAGTCGTCGTCCAGCCCGGCGGCGAGCAGGGCGAGGGTCTGCAGCTCGCGTTCGGCTGCGCCCGTGGCGCTGAGTTCGCGCCAGCCGTCGGGGAATACTTTCGCCATGGTTGGGGAGCGCCTGCTGCGGATGCGGAAGCGGGCATGATAGCCGACTCGCAGGCGGCCGGATTCGTCGGGGCGGCGGACCGGGCCCTCTGCCGCGCGCTGCGGGTGAAATGGACGAAAAAAAACCGGTGGCGCTTTGAGGCACCACCGGTTCGAAGTCGGGATTCCAAAGGAGGAGGAGGAGAAACCCCGCAAACGAACAGTACAACAGACATTGTTGCGTTGCAATAGTTTTTTTGAATTAGCTCAATCCGAATTTATTACTATGCCAGAATGACTATTTGTTTGGTCGATACGGCCCATTTGTCGCGTAAATTGATGCGATGCAGCATAAAGCGGAAAGAAGGCGCAAGAGCCGCGCCGCAGGGCTCGTTGCAGCCGGTTCCGGGTGGCGTCCGGCAGGGTTCCGGAGCAAAATGCCGGGGCGTCGGGCGTGGTCCGGCGTCTACGGAGACGGCAGGATGAAACAGGTGAAGAGGGCGTTCTTTCTGATTGCGTTGTGCGCACTGGGCGCCTTCGCGCCCGCGTCGGCGCTGGAGAAGATGCCGGGCGAGGTCGACGTCGGCGGCGTGTTGCGCGAAGCTTCCCTGTACGGTTTCGCCGGCGACTATCGAAAACTCTCCGAACTGCGCGGCAAGCCGCTGATCATCAACGTCTGGGCCAGCTGGTGCGGACCTTGCCGCGCGGAAATGGGATCGCTCGACCGGCTGTCCCGCCGCTATGGCGGCAAACAGTTCAACATCATCGGCGTATCGACCGACGACCACGCCAATCTGGCGATGGCTTTTCTCAGGCAAGCCAGGGTTGGCTTCGACAACTATCACGACCGCAACCTGCTGCTGGAGAGCATGCTGGGGGCGAACACGATTCCCTTGACCGTGCTGATCGACGCCCGCGGCAAGGTGCTGCTGAAAGTCCGCGGCTCGAAGGAATGGGACAGCGCCGAGTCGGTGGCCTTGATCGCGAAGACCTTCGGCAAGAAGCTCTGAGCGCGGCGCAGCTCAGCCGCTATCGACGATGCGGGTGTTCCCCTGCAGCGATAGTTTCAGTTCGGCCATTTCCGCCTCCAGCCTGGCCACCCGCGCCTCCAGTTCGGCCATGCGCCCGCCCCCGCCGGCCGGCTGGTCGGCGGACGCGTCGGCGCCCGGCGCGGCTGCGCCGTCGTCCGCACCGCTGACTTCGCCGCTGAACAGGTGGGCGTAGCGCGATTCGCGCCGGCCCGGCTCGCGCGCGAGGCGCACGACGAACGGTCCGTCGTCGCGCGTGGCGAGACGCGAGAGCGCCGCCTCGACTTCGCCCGCGTCGGCAAACGCGCACAGCCGGCTCGCACGGCTGCGCAGTTCTCCCGGCGTTTGCGCGCCGCGCAGGAACAACTCGCACACGATGCCCAGTTCCTGCGGCGAAAACTTCAGCGTGCCGAACGCGGTGTTGCAGAACAAGTGCTGGAATTTGGGCACGCGGCTGCCGTAGCCGCTTTGCTCGCTCAGCAGTCGCTTCTTGATCAGTCGATCGACCAGGCCTTGCACTTCGGCCTCGTCCAGATTCAGCACCGGGTCGCGGTTGCTCTTCTGGTTGCAGGCGTTGGTGAGCGCGTTGAGCGACAGCGGGTACTGGTCCGGCGTGGTGATCTCTTTTTCGATCAGGCAGCCGATGACGCGGGTTTCTTGCAGGGTGAGTTCCGGGTTCATGCGTTTCGCCTCCAGGGTGTCATCGGAAACCGGTCGGCCCGCTGACGGGGTTCAATGCCGCGGCTTCTTCAGCAGCGCCGCGAGCAGGATCGCCAGCGCAGCCATCGCGGCGGCCATGTAGAAGCTGGATGAAAAACTGCCGGCGCTCTGCGCCAGCACGCCGGCGATGGCCGGACCCGCCAGCTGCCCCAGGCCGAAGATCAGGGTGACGAAGCCGAGCGCCTTCGCCGCGTTCTCGGGGCCGGCATAGTCGCCCATGGCCGCGGCCATGATCGCGGGAATGCTCCAGGCGACGATGCCGTAGAAGAAGATGGACAGGTAAAGAAACACGCCGGGCAGGCCAGAGGCCACCAGCAGGTAGGCCAGAAACTGTATCGAAAACACGATGATCATGCCGGTCCTGCGGCCGAGCTTGTCGGAGATGGAGC
>CAYNVY010000360.1:0-2953 GCA_964400745.1 uncultured Enterobacteriaceae bacterium
CCGATTCTATCTGCGACGGGTAGACGTTCACGCCGCGGATGATCAGCATGTCGTCGCTGCGCCCGGTGATGCGCTTGATGCGCACATGCGTGCGACCGCAGGCGCAGCGTTCGGTGGAAAGGCGGGTGATGTCGCGCGTGCGATAGCGCATCATCGGCAGCGCCTCCTTGGTGAGCGTGGTGATCACCAGTTCCCCCGCCTCGCCTTCCTTCAGGGGCTTGCCGGTGTCGGTATCGATCACTTCGAACAGGAAATGATCTTCCCAACCGTGCAGCCCGGCCTGCGCCTCTTCGCATTCACAGGCAACGCCGGGGCCCATGATTTCCGACAGGCCGTAGATATCCACCGCCTTCAGCCCCAGTCGCGACTGGATCTCGCGCCGCATGCCTTCGCTCCAGGGCTCGGCGCCGAACAGGCCGATCTCGAGCTTGGACTTGCGCAGATCGACGCCCTCGCGCTCGGCCACCTCTGCCATGGCCAATGCATAGGACGGCGTCGCGCACAGCACGCGCGCGCCAAAATCGTTGATGAGCACGATCTGACGCTCGGTCCCGCCGCCGGACATCGGCACCACCGTCGCTCCCAGCCGCTCCGCGCCGTAGTGCGCACCCAGGCCGCCGGTGAACAAACCGTAGCCGTAGGCGTTGTGAACGACGTTTCCCGGCCTCGCGCCGGCACAGGCGAGCGAACGCGCCATCAGCGCCGCCCAGTTGGAAATGTCGTTCGCGCTGTAGCCGACTACGGTCGGCTTGCCCGTGGTTCCCGAGGATGCATGCAGGCGCATGATCTGCGACTGCGGACGCGCGAACAGGCCGAATGGATAATGGTCGCGCAGATCGGTTTTCAGCGTGAACGGCAGTTGCGCCAGGTCTTCCAGGCGCTTCAGATCGCCGGGCTCGAACCCCTGCGCTTTCAAGCGCTGCCGGTGGAAGCCCACGTTGTCGTAGGCGTTCTTGACGCTGGCCTTGAGCCGGCGCAACTGCAGTTTGGCGAGTTCCTCGCGCGACATGGTCTCCGCCGCGGCGTCAAACTTGTAGGACTGCGCCGCGCGTTTGGACGCGACCTTGGGCAACGCGTTCGACTTCTTGACTGCTGCGCTGCGGCTTTTCTTGGTAGGAACCCCCATGCTGCCTCCTCTTTGTGCAAGTGCTAGTCAAACCCGGTCGCCCGAACCTGGCTGCGCCGCATTGATTGCTAGCGGCAATCTGTCATGTCACAGGCCTGATATTACTCTCCACGCAATCGCGCCGCGCGCAGCCGCGCCTCGGTATAGCGCACGAGCGCCCGCGTTGCGCGCTCGCTGGAGCGGAAGATGCAGACGCCCTGCTCCATCAGCTTGTCGGCCATCGGGTCGAACAGCGGGCCACCGTCAATGAAGGCCACGACGGGTTTCGGACAGGAGGCGACCAGCCCCGGCAGCGTCCGGGCGATGCTCTCCGGGCTGTCGATGTCGTAGCCCTCACGCGCGCTCTTCTTGAGCGACCTGACCACGGGCGAGGTCGGATCGAGCCCGACGATTACCGAGTCGACGTCCGGTTCGGCGGCCATGGCCTCGGTGCATAGCAGGTGAACCTCGTCGTCGGCCGCCGGGTTGATGTCGAACGGGTTCCGGACTTCCATGAGCGCATCGAGCTTCTTGGACTTCAGGATCGCTACCAGCTGTTCCCGGGTCGATGGTCCGATCGCGGCCAGAGACATGGAGAAGTCGCCCACCTGGATGCTGTCGCCGATGGCCACCGTGTCGTATCCCGCGCCGGCCAGGGCGCCGAGTCGCCTGCCGCGGACGACCTTCTTGCTCAGGCAGTCCGCGATGTAGAACAGGTCGCTGAACTCGCTGACGTCGGTCGCGATCAGCGCGCCGGCCTGCGTGAGCACGGACAGGCATACCTCGTAGTCGCCGGCGATCGAGGCCGTGTGGCCCATCGCGGCCTGCTTGCCTGCGGCGGACTGTCCGGCCTTGTAAATGACCACCTGCTTGCCGGCAAGGGTCGCCTTGCGCACGGCCCGTGCCAGGGCCAGTCCGTCGAGGTCCTTGAATCCTTCGACGTACGCCCCGATCACGTGGATGTCCGGGTTGGCTGCGAAGTTCTCGACCATGTCGCCGTGCGTGATGTCGTTCTGGTTGCCCAAGGCGACCATGTAGGCCGGATCCAGCCACGCGTTCTTGCTAAGCCGCGTGACCAGGAAGGCACCGCTCTGGCTGATGAGCGCCGAAGTGCGTTGTGCCTTCTTCTGGGTTCTCGGCAGGCGTTCCTCGGGAATGAACCAGGAATCGTAGTTGCCGGGGTGAGAGATGATTCCCAGGCAGTTCGCGCCGACGAATACGGGTCCGCGGCCTGTCGCCCGCCGGGCGTCGTCGATCGTCGCCAGCATCCGCCGCGCAGGCTCCCTGCTGGCCTCGGTTTCCCCCATGCCACCGGGGATCAACAGCACCGATTCCACGGCGTCGGTCTTGATCACCTCATCGATGATGCCGAAGGCGACCTCCGCAGTCACTGCGAGGATCAGCAGGTCCAGCTTGCTCTCCAGCGCCCCCAGGCTCGGTACGCAGCGCACGCCGTCAACTTCCTGGCCGTCGGGATTGATGACGCGCAGCCGCGACTTGTCATAACCGGATGCGATGATGTTCTTCAGGGTGATCCGGCCGAAGTTCATGCGTGTGGCGGATGCACCGATGATCCCGATCGAAGCCGGGTGCAGCAGCTTGTCGATCTTGCCCTGAGGCCGCGGCGGGCGGACGACTTGCGGCCGGCCGAAGCGGCACAAGCCGTCGAGCGCGACGAGCGCGCCGGCCGAGCAAGTGAAGGGGTTGACCTCCAGCTCCTCGATGACGAAGTCCGTCTCGGGGTTGCCCGCCGAGCAGTCGTTCGCGAGGCGGATGAAGGCGCCGAAGCACTGCAGGAGGGCTTCGTCCGCCACCAGCCGGCGCCCCCCCCGCGTCAGTCCGGCGATC
>CAYNVY010000361.1:0-2945 GCA_964400745.1 uncultured Enterobacteriaceae bacterium
TGCTGATGAACGTGATCAACACCATGGGCGCGCTGCCGACGCGCAATCACCGCGATGTGCAGTTCGAGGGTGCGAACGACATCTCGGCGGAAGCGATGCACACGCCGCGCAAGACCGACGGCAAGAAGAACCTGGTGACCAACCAGGCCTGCTTCGGCTGCACCATCGCCTGCGGGCGCATTTCCAAGATGGACGAGAAGCACTTTTCGATCGTCAACAAACCGCAGTATTTCGGCGCATCCGGCGGCCTGGAGTACGAAGCGGCGTGGGCGCTGGGCGCGGCCAACGGCGTCAACGACCTGGAGGCGCTGACCTACGCCAATTACATCTGCAACGAACAGGGGATGGACCCGATATCGTTCGGCGCCACCATAGGCGCGGTGATGGAACTCTACGATATGGGCGTGCTGACCAAGGAGCAGCTGGGCATAGACGCCAAATTCGGCTCGGCCGAGGCGCTGGTCCACTTCGTGGAGATCACCGCCAAGGGTGAGGGCTTCGGCAAGGAAATCGGCCAGGGTTCCAAGCGCCTCGCCGCCAAGTACGGCTACCCCGATCTGTCGATGAGCGTCAAGGGCCAGGAATTCCCCGCCTACGACTCGCGCGGCATCCAGGGCATGGGCCTCGCCTACGCCACGTCCAATCGCGGCGCCTGCCACCTGCGCGGCTATACCGTGGCCTCCGAAGTGCTGGGCATACCGGTGAAGACCGACCCCCTGGTCACCGAGGGCAAGGCCGATCTGGTCAAGGCCTTCCAGGACGCGACCGCGGTGTTCGATTCGTCCGGCGTGTGCGTGTTCACGACTTTCGCCTGGACGCTGGCGGACCTGCAACCGCAGCTCGCCGCGGCGTGTTCGGAGGAGTTCACGCTGGAAGAACTGGGCAAGATCGGCGAGCGCGTGTGGAACATGGAACGGGAATTCAACAATCGCGCCGGCTTCACCAACAAGGACGACAACCTGCCCAAGCGGCTGATGACCGAAGCCGCGAAAACCGGCCCGGCCAAAGGGTTGGTCAGCGGCCTGGACAAGATGCTGCCGGAATATTACAAAGTCCGCGGCTGGGATACCGAAGGCCGTCCGACGAAGGAGACCAAGGCGCGCCTGGGACTCTGACGCCTGGGACTCTGACGACTGGGACTCTGACGACTGGCGACAATTGATTCGAATCGGGCGGTTCCATGTGAACCGCCCTTTTTTTGGTCGCGGGCGGCAGGAGCAATCGCCCTGTGCTGTGCGGATGCTGACCTTTGATTCAGCGTAAGGAGGCGAAAATATGAAACACGTGATTCTGGGCAACGGACCCGCCGGCGTGATCGCGGCGGAAACCATACGCAAGCACGCGCCGCAGGACGAAATCATCCTCGTCGGCGACGAGCCGGAGCCGCCCTATTCGCGCATGGCGATACCCTATCTGCTGTCGGGCAACATAGACGAAGACGGCACCTACCTGCGCAAGGGCAAGGACCATTTCGCCGCGCAGAACATCACGCTGCGCTCGGGCCGCGCAAGAACGGTGGACAGCGAGAAGCGCCGCGTCGCGTTCGAAGACGGCACGGCTCTCGGCTTCGACCGCCTGCTCATCGCCACGGGTTCGAGTCCGGCCACGCCGCCGATACCGGGGATAGACCTGCCGGGCGTCCACCCGTGCTGGACCATGGCCGACGCGCGCGAGATCATGGCCCTCGCCAAACCCGGGGCGCGCGTGCTGCAGATGGGCGCCGGTTTCATCGGCTGCATCATCCTGGAGGCACTGGTCAACTGCCGCGCCGAGCTCTGCGTGGTCGAGATGAGCGATCGCATGGTGCCGCGCATGATGGGCGAGGGCGCCGGCGGAATGATCAAGCGCTGGGTGGAAAGCAAGGGGGTGAAGGTGTATACCTCCAGCCGCGTGGAAGCGATAGAGAAAAGCGGCGACGCGCTCAGCGTGCGCTTGAGCAACGGCCTCGCCGTCGATGCCGACCTCGTGATCTCGGCCACCGGGGTCAAGCCCAATATCGGATTCCTGCAGAACTCCGGCGTCGCCTGCGCGCACGGCGTCCTGACCGACGAGTGCCTGCAGACCAACGTGCCCGGCATCTACGCCGCCGGCGACTGCTCCGAAACCCTGGACCTCGTGTCGGGCAGGCACCTCGTCAGCGCCATCCAGCCCAGCGCCGCCGAGGCGGGCATTTGCGCCGGATCGAACATGGCCGGGAAAAAGCTGGTGCTGCGCGGCGTCACGCAGATCAACGTCCTCGACACGCTGGGCCTCGTCTCCTCTTCGTTCGGCGAATGGCAGGGCGTGCCCGGCGGGGAACATGCCGAGATGTCGGACGCGGACAATTTCCGTTTCCTGCGCCTGGAATTCAGCGGCGACATGCTCGTCGGCGCCAACAGCGTAGGCCTGACCGAGCACGTGGGCGTGCTGCGCGGGCTCATCCAGTCGCGCACCAAGCTCGGCCACTGGAAAGACCGCCTGCTGCAGAATCCGCTCGCGCTGATGGAAGCCTATCTCGCGACGGCTCAGCTGCGCAATCTCATGCCGCCCAAGGGCTTGAAGGGATAAGTACAGGCAGTTTCATGCACTTTGCGATTGGCTAGCGTCGCCACCTAACCTTTCAATGGCGTCCCGCTCGCGTCAATTGTGTTTCTCGGTCAGTTGGACCAGGGCATCCATCAGCAGCCCTGGATCCTTGATCAGCTTCTCCTTCCAGGCGCCGAGGCTGCGCCGGGTCTGGATCAGGCCGCGGATCGCGCCTACGTGTTCGGTCGCGCCGATCCGGATGGCGCCGATCAGCACGTCGCCGTCGAAGCACAGCCGGGTGTAGCGGAAGTGCTCGGCGTCGACGCTCTCCGCGCTGTCGCCGCCGTCCCGACCCTGCCACAGGCCGAAGGTGTAGGAGAGCAGGCCGACCGTGTCGAGCACGTTCATCGACAGGCTGCCGCGGTAGGGCGCGTCCTTGC
>CAYNVY010000362.1:0-2906 GCA_964400745.1 uncultured Enterobacteriaceae bacterium
TCGCGGTGCTGTTCGGCGGGCGCATCGCCGAAGAGATATTCATGCACCAGATGACCACGGGCGCATCCAACGACTTCGAGCGCGCGACGGAGATGGCGCGGCGCATGGTGACGCAGTGGGGCATGTCGGATGCCCTGGGTCCCATGGTCTACGGCGAAAATGACGGCGAAGTCTTCCTCGGCCGCTCGGTCACCACGCACAAGAGCGTGTCCGAGGTGACGATGCAGAAAGTCGACCAGGAGATCCGCCGCATCATCGACGAGCAGTACGCGCTGGCCCGGCGCCTGATCGAGGAGAACAGCGACAAGGTCGAAGCGATGACCAAGGCGCTGCTCGAATGGGAGACGCTGGACTCCGACCAGTTGACGGACATCATGGAAGGCAAGCCGCCGCGCGAGCCCAAGCCGAAGCAGGCCACTACGCCGCCGCCCCCGCCGCAGAAAGACGGCACCACCGGCGCCGCCGCCCCCGCCGCGACCTGAACGCCCCCATCTTGCGTTGCGGCAGGTTCTCGCTGTCGCTGGCCAGGCCGCTCGTCATGGGCGTGGTCAACGTCACGCCCGATTCATTTTCGGACGGCGGCCGGTTTCTCGATCCCGCTGCGGCCATAGACCACGCGCAGCGGCTTATCGCCGAGGGGGCAGACTTGCTCGACATCGGCGCCGAGTCGAGCCGGCCGGGTGCCGCTGCCGTAGTCAGCGCGGACGAAGAACTGCGCCGCCTGCTGCCGGTGCTGCGCGGACTGCGCGAGACGCCGGTGCCCTTGTCGGTGGACACGATCAAGCCCGAAGTGATGCGCGCGGCCCTCGCAGAGGGCGCAAGCATGATCAACGACATCAACGCCCTGCGCGCGCCGGGCGCGCTTGCCGCGGTCGCAGCCTCCGACGCGGCAGTGTGCCTGATGCACATGCAGGGCACCCCGGGCACGATGCAACAGCATCCCAGCTACGGCGATGTGGTGACGGAGGTGAAAGCCTTCTTGTCCGAGCGCATCGCGGCCGCATGCGCGGCGGGGATACCGCGCGAACGCATCAGCATCGATCCGGGCTTCGGTTTCGGCAAGACGCTGGAGCACAACCTCGAGCTGCTGCGCCGCCTGCGCGAATTCGATGCGCTCGGGATGCCGCTGCTCGCAGGCTGGTCGCGCAAATCCTCGCTGGGCAAAATTACCGGCAGGCCCGCGGACGGCCGGCTTGCCGCAAGCATTGCCGCGGCCCTGATCGCGGCGCAAAATGGCGCCCTGATTCTGCGCGTGCACGATGTCGCCGCAACCCGCGACGCGCTTTCGGTACTTGCGGCGGTGGAAAGAAGACAATGACAAGAAAATACTTCGGAACGGACGGGATACGCGGACTGGTCGGCGAGCCGCCGATCACGCCCGATTTCATGGTGCGCCTGGGTTACGCCGCGGGCGAGGTGCTGGTGCGCAGGGCGCAGCTGTCAGCCGGCCAGCGGCCGGCCGTGCTGATCGGCAAGGACACGCGCATCTCCGGTTACATGCTGGAGGCGTCGCTGGAGGCGGGCTTTGCGGCGGCCGGGGTGGACGTCATGCTGTCCGGGCCGATGCCCACGCCCGCGGTGGCCTACCTCACGCGGGCCCTGCGCCTGCAGGCCGGGGTGGTGATCAGCGCTTCGCACAATCCCTATCCCGACAACGGCATCAAGTTCTTTTCGGGCGACGGCAACAAGCTGCCCGACGCGGTGGAAGCCGAGATCGAGGCGCAGATCGAGCAGCCGATGCGTTGCCGGGCCTCGGCGCAGCTCGGCAAGGCGCGGCGCATAGACGATGCCGCCGGGCGCTACATCGAATTCTGCAAGAGCACCTTTCCCAACCGGCTGGATCTGCGCGGCCTGAAGATCGTGGTCGACTGCGCCAACGGCGCGGCCTATCACATCGCGCCGCACGTGTTGCACGAACTGGGCGCCGACGTCGTGGCCATCGGCGTCACCCCGGACGGCCTCAATATCAACGACCTGGTAGGCGCCACCAGCCCGAAGGCGCTGCAGGCGGCGGTGCAGCAGCACAAGGCGGATCTGGGCATCGCCCTGGACGGAGACGGCGACCGCCTGCTCATGGTGGACGCAAGCGGCCGCGCCTACGACGGCGACCAGCTGTTGTACGTGATCGCGCGCATGCACGCGGCGCAGGGCAAGGTGCCCGGCGTGGTCGGGACGCTGATGAGCAATCTCGCGCTGGAGCGCGCGCTGGAGAAAGCAGGCATCGCGTTCGCCCGCGCCAAAGTGGGCGATCGCTACGTGCTCGAATTGCTGCAGGAAAAAGGCTGGCAACTCGGGGGCGAGAATTCGGGGCATATCATCTGCCTGGACAAGCACACCACCGGCGACGCCCTGGTATCGGCGCTGCAGGTGCTGACCGCGTTGCGCGAGGCCGACGCAGCCCTGGACGAATTGTGCGGCGATCTGACCCTGTATCCGCAAAAGCTGGTCAACGTAAAGGTGAGCAAGGGTTTCAAGTGGGACGAAAATCCTGCGGTGGTCAAGGCCAAGGACGAGGCCGAGGGCGACCTCGGCAAGGCCGGACGGGTCTTGTTGCGCCCTTCGGGCACCGAGCCCGTGCTGCGGGTCATGGTCGAGGGCGAGGACGGGGCCAAGGTGGAGGCGCTGGCTGCGATGCTGGCCGAGCGCGTGCGCGCGGCGGCGCAGCCTGCTTGAAGGCATGAAAATCAAGTGGTTGAAATCAAATAGCCGGGACAAGCGCGTTGTAACCTCGGTGTAACAATCGACCCCTACACTGCCGCCTGTCAGCCGAAATTCATTCGACAGGAGAAAGTGTATGCACCAGTTCAAGCTCGCCGGCATCGGCACCATGCTGTTCATCGCTGCGGCGCAGACGCCCGCGCTTGCGCAGATCGTCAAAATCGACGGCTCCAGCACCGTCTATCCCA
>CAYNVY010000363.1:0-2873 GCA_964400745.1 uncultured Enterobacteriaceae bacterium
AGGTGGCAGACCTCGGTCTGGCCGATGCGGTGGATGCGGCCGAAGCGCTGCTCGAGGCGGTTCGGGTTCCAGGGCAGGTCGTAGTTCACCATCAGGTGCGCGCGCTGCAGGTTGATGCCTTCGCCGGCGGCGTCCGTGGCCAGCAGCACCTGGACCTCGGGGTCGTGTTTGAACGACTCCTGCACTTTCATTCGCTCTTCCCGGCCAATGCCGCCGTGTATGATCACCACGGCCTCCTTGCGGCCCAGCAGCGTGGTGATGCGACTCTCAAGATAGTTGAGCGTGTCCCGATGCTCGGTGAACACGATGAGCTTCTGGTGCGGCGACGGGATGGGCGGCGGAATCTTCCCCGCGCCGTAAGGGGCAGTCGGCTCTGCCACTCGGTTCGCAATTGCGGCGGTGGTGAAGATTTCATCGAGAACGTTGGCCAGTTCGCGCCACTTGGTGTCGGTGCCACTGCGGCGAACGGCCAGTGCGAGCGACTCCAGCCCCTTCAGAGTCTCGATCTCGGCTTTCAACTCCACGATGGTGCGAGCCGCGGTTGCCTGGTCGAGAATCTCCTCCTCGGCAGCCTCGACCTCGTTGTCGGGTGCGTCTTCGAGATCCTCCACATCCTCCGCGTCGAGCGTCGGAACTGTCGCCGCCACAACTGGCGCAGTCTGACCGCCGCGCTGGAGCACTTCCATTTCGCGCAGCCTGCTTTCGAGCCGCTCGCGACGCCGGCGCAGCGACTGGTAAATGGCCTCGGGCGAGGACGCAAGCCGCCGCTGCAGGATCGTCAACGCGAATCCGACGGTGCCGGCGCGCTTGTCGTTTTCCAGCGCCTCGGCGCGGTTGAACTCCTCGCGCACGTAGTCGGTGACCGCCTTGTAAAGATGGGCCTCGGCATCGGACAGCTTGTACGGGACGGTATAGGCGATGCGTTCGGGGAAGAGCGGGGTGCCGTCGAACTTGAGCAGGTTCTCCTTCACCATCCGGCGCATCAGGTCCGAAACATCCGCCACATGCACGCCGTCGCGGAAACGGCCCTCGAAACGGTCGCCATCGAGCAAGGCCATGAAAAGCTGGAAGTCCTCTTCCTTGCCGTTGTGCGGCGTGGCCGTCATCAGCAGGAAGTGCCGGGTGAGGGTCGAGAGGAGTTGACCGAGTCGGTAGCGCTTAGTGTACTTGATCTCGCCGCCGAAGGTCGTGGCGGACATTTTGTGTGCTTCGTCGCAGACGACGAGGTCCCAGCGGCAATCCGGTGCCTGCAGCTTCTGCTGGACGTCCTCGTTGCGCGAAAGCTTGTCCAGGCGCGCGATGACCAAATTGGTTTCCATGAACCAGTTGCCGGTGCGCGCGGCCTCCAGCTTGTCGTTGGTGAGTATCTCGAAGGGCAGGTGGAAGCGCCGATAGAGTTCGTCCTGCCATTGCTCCGCCAGGCTGCCCGGACAGACGACGAGGCAGCGGTGCAAATCGCCACGGGCGATCAACTCCTTCATCAGGAGCCCCGCCATGATCGTCTTGCCGGCGCCAGGATCGTCCGCAAGCAGGAATCGCAGCGGCTGGCGCGGCAACATGGATTCGTAGACGGCAGTGATCTGGTGCGGCAGCGGATCGACGACAGAGGTATGTACGGCCAGCACCGGATCGAACAGGTGCGCCAGACGGATGCGCTGCGCCTCCGAGACAAGGCGAAAAAGGGCGCCGTCGCCATCGAAGCTCCAGGGACGGCCCTGCTCGACGACTTCGAGGCGCGGTTCATCGTGGCGATAGATCAGCTCGTTGGCAACCCGGCCGGCCGAGGTCTTGTAGGTCAACTCCAGCGCTTCGGACCCGTACCACTGCACGCTGACCACGGTCACCAGTGCGTCAGGCAGGATGCCGCGTATGGCGGCATTGGGCTGGAGTTCTTCGAGTTTCATGCCATGCCAGCGTTGGAATTGGGGGTGAAATCTTTTGCGAACATCATGGCGCCTACCGTTTCGCCGATTTCGCCGTGCGGTCGTCACCGAGAGACAGTGCCTTCTGCTCCGGGATCGTGATGCCGTTGCGCCCGCAGTAATCCCGGATCAGCACTTCGATCATATTGGCGATGGAACGGTGCTCGCGGTCGGCGGCAGAACGGAGCCCTTCCTTCAGGCCCGGTTCGATGCGAAACGTCAGCGTGGTCGATTTTGCCTTGGGCATTGTATCCTCGATACAGCGTTTGTAATGTCGATATACTGCAATGTACAGTAATATTCAGCATCGTCCAATGGTTGATCCAACAATACCTATTTGATCGAATGTAGGGACGCGCTTGCCCTCATGAGTGGTCTACTGATTCATGGGCGAGGTTTTGAGGAGGCAACATGGGTTTCTTCCGTCAATTCGATGTGTTTGACCCTCTAAACGGATCGGTCCCCCAATATCCGTTTTCGTCTTTGCCGTCCATAGTGCAGCGGGCGCGTGAGTTGCTTGAAGGGCGTACACGCGAGGAAGTCGTCAGTGCCGCACATACCATCGATTTTTTTCTCGAAGAGTACTTCAGTGGCAAGAAGGACGACTACGTTCGGCGGGTTCTGGAAACAGGTGGCAGGGAGCTTGGTTATCTCCCTGATGAGGCTCGTAATGAAGCTGGGGTTCGTGAACTCTTGGATAACTGGCCTCCTGAGGCGGATGATCCGCCGCCCGATATCCCAACATCCGAAAACACTTCTGAAGTCGACGCGCTAAAGAATTGCATCGGAATTTACGAACTGGATGATGACGCCGATTTTCCAAAGAGCCGTGAGTACGAATATTTTGCAGTGCTAGCTCTGTGGCTGGTGGCGGACGCAATGAATTGGCTGAAGTGGGGGGGTGTCCGGGATTTTGTGTAAACGGGTTTTGAATTAGTGCTGTGTCATCCG
>CAYNVY010000364.1:0-2849 GCA_964400745.1 uncultured Enterobacteriaceae bacterium
AGCCGATCAGCGGCTTGATCACGTCGCCCAGGGAGATGCCGGCGGCGGCGTTGGCAGTCAGGAATGCGTAGAACCCGGCCACGCCGAGCAGGCCCAGGCCCACGACCAGCATGCCGGTGATGGCGCCGCCGCGAAAGGCGACTTTGAGCGCTTCGTTGAGGCCGGTGCGGGCCGCCTCGGCGGTGCGCACATTGGCGCGCACCGATACGGTCATGCCGATGAACCCGGTCGCGCCGGAGAGCACCGCACCGATGACGAACCCGGCCGCCGTCGTGGTGCCGAGGAAAAACCAGATGAGCAGGGTGAGCACGAGTCCGACCCAGGCGATCGCGGTGTACTGCTTCTTCAGATAGGCGGATGCGCCTTCCTGGATCGCGGCGGCGATTTCGCGCATGCGATCGTTGCCGGTCGGCTGCGCCAGTATCCATTTGATCGACCAGCCGCCATAAAGCAGCGCGAACACGCCGCACGCAAGTGCAAACCAGACTCCATTCATAGTGCTTCTCCCCGAGAAAGGCCGGCCTCGAAAGTCGGACCGTCGAATCGCTTTACAAAATGGGGGGATGTCTCCCCCCATGCTCCCCTAAGTCAGAGGCCATTTCGATGTTTATGAAATGGCTACCAGTATTTTGAAAACCCCGAATTGTAACAGGCCCCGCCCACCCTAGAACAGGGCTTGGCGCGGCTAAATGCTGCATTTCGCGCGCATTTTGCGCGCTTGATGCATGCTCGCGACAGGATCCGCCCGAGACGGTTGCGCAGGTTGGCGAATATAATATGGTCTGGATTGCAGGTAGTTGCGAAGCTTGAAAAGCGCTGCCTGCCCGGGAGAGATGCCGACAAGGAACCGGCTCGCGTCCCAAGTTGTCAGTCGAATCTTTTCAATTCAGGGGAGCCGCCGGATCATGCCGCACGGGAAGGTATTAGTCGCTCAGGGTGGCGGTCCGACCGCCGTCATCAATCAGTCGCTGGCCGGCGTCGTGTTAGAAGCGCGAAAATTCCGCAACGTCGAGCTGGTGTACGGCGCCTATCACGGCGTGTCCGGCATCGTGCAGGAGGATTTTCTCGACCTTACGCAGGAGACCAGCCACAACATCGAGATGGTGGCCAATTCGCCGGCATCGGCCCTGGGCTCCACGCGCGACAAACCGGATTTGCGCTATTGCCAGGAAATTTTTAAGGTGCTCAAGGCGCACGGCATCGGCTATTTCTTCTACTGCGGCGGCAATGACTCCTCCGATACGGTGCGCATTGTCAGCGAAGAGGCAAAGCGCGCGGATTACCCCTTGCGCTGCATCCACATACCCAAGACCATAGACAACGACCTCGTCGGCAACGATCACACGCCGGGCTATCCGTCGGCCGCGCGTTTCGTGGTCCAGGCGTTCATGGGCGCGAATCTGGACAATGCCGCGCTGCCCGGGGTGTACCTCGCGGTGGTGATGGGCCGGCATGCCGGTTTTCTGACGGCTGCGGCGGCGCTGGGAAAGAAGTTCCCCGACGACGGCCCGCACCTCATCTACATCCCGGAGCGCACTTTCGTCCTCGACAAATTCCTCAAGGATGTGAAGGCGACGTACGAAAAGTACGGCCGCTGCGTGATCGCCGCCTCGGAGGGCATTCACGACAGTCAGGGCAACCCCATCATCACGCAGCTGACGAAGCAGGTCGAGCGCGACGCGCACGGAAACGTGCAGCTATCCGGGACCGGCGCGCTGGCCGATCTGCTGTGCGACGAAATCAAGCGCAATCTGGGCATCAAACGCGTGCGCGGCGATACCTTCGGCTACGTGCAGCGTTCGTTCATGGGCTGCGTGTCCGACGTAGACCAGCGCGAAGCGCGCGAAGTCGGCGAGAAAGCGGTGCAGTACGCGATGTGGGGCGATTGCGACGGTTCGGTGTCGATCAAGCGCACCGGATTCTATTCGGTCGACTATCACCTGGTGCCGCTAGCCGCGGTAGCCGGGAAGACGCGCGTGATGGAGGATGAATTCATCGCACCCAGCGGCACCGACATCACCGACGCTTTCCGGCTGTACCTGCGCCCGCTGCTCGGCTCGGGCATGCCCGACGCCTATCGCCTGCGCGTGAACCGGGTGAAGAAGATTCTCAAACCCGCCAGTTAGGCAACGCAGGACCGTGGTCCCGTTGCCTGAAGCAAGGGGGTGCGAAGCAAGCCCTTGCGTGCCGCGGGGAGAGAAAGATCAAGCCGCTTGTTTCTGCTTCCGGCGCCGGGAAAAACCGAGTCCGGCCAGCCCGAGGCCGAGAAGGCTGAGGGAGACCGGTTCGGGTACGACCGCGGTTTCCTGGTTGGTGTGAAAGTCGGCGCGCACCCATTGCTGGCTCTGGAAAATCGTCGCGTCGCCGACATTGATAAAGCCGCCGCTCGCGATGCCGCCGTCCCAGTACTGGAAGCTCGCGTGCGCAAGGTTGTTGCCGGTATTGTTGCGATCAAACTGTAGCAGAATCTGGTCGTGCGCGGTGCTCAGCGCCGCCGATGCCATCACCGCGATCGTGTTCGCGGTGTAGTCCTGCAGGATGAGGTAGACGCCCAGTGCACCGCTACCGATCCTGCCGACGTCGAGCGACCAGACCTGGCCCGCGGTTGCTTCCCCCAGCGCGGGTCCCGTGAGGTCCTTCAGGGCGATCCCGTAGAGGTCGCGCGCATCGGGCGTCGCCACCAGATCGAACAGGCCCTGCACGGCAAAGGTGGCGCCGGGCTTCAGGCCGCCGCTGCTCAACGGGTCGGTGCTGGTCAGCAGATTGTTGATATTGCGCAGGCGCGCCGTGCCGTCGCCGGCGAGCGTGTAGCCGCCCTGGGCACTGTCCATGTAGAACTTGCCGCCGGT
>CAYNVY010000365.1:0-2844 GCA_964400745.1 uncultured Enterobacteriaceae bacterium
CGTTCGCGCTCAATATCGCCGAGCACGTGGCGGTGAACGACAGGTTGCCGGTTGCCGTGTTCAGCATGGAAATGGCCGGCTCCCAGCTCGCGATGCGCATGCTCGGCTCCATCGGGCGGCTGGACCAGATGAAGCTGCGCACCGGGCGCCTCTCCGACGAGGACTGGAGCCGCCTCACCGACGCCGTGGGCAAGGTGCACGACGCGCCCATCCACATCGACGAGACGCCCGCATTGAACTGCCTGGAACTGCGCGCGCGCGCGCGGCGCATGCACCGCCAGTACGGTACGCTGGGCCTGGTGGTGGTGGACTACCTGCAGCTGATGTCCTCCTCGTCCTACGGCGAGAACCGCGCGACGGAGATTTCGGAGATTTCACGCTCGCTCAAGGCGCTGGCGAAGGAATTGAAAGTCCCGGTGGTGGCGCTGTCCCAGCTCAACCGCGGCCTGGAGCAGCGCCCCAACAAACGCCCGGTAATGTCCGATCTGCGCGAATCGGGAGCCATCGAACAGGATGCCGACGTGATCCTCTTCATCTACCGCGACGAGGTCTACAACCCGGAGAGCGCCGACAAGGGCAAGGCCGAGATCATCATCGGCAAGCAGCGCAACGGCCCGATCGGCACCCTGAACCTGACCTTCATCGGCGAGTATACGCGGTTCGAGAATTATGCGGATCCGGGACGGTATTGAGTCTCGCCGCTGGTGGCGGCGCAGACCAAGCTGCGCTGCAGTGCGGGGGGCCGGCTAATGGCACAGGATATCACCGGACTGTTCGAGTCCGTCATTCGCATTACCCAAGAACGCGACAAGAGATCGCTGGAAAAGGCATTGGTCGAAACGCTGGTCGATTTCGTTGAGTTCGAGGCCATTATTCTGCTGCGCATACCTCGCGGCCGCGCGGACTTGATGGAGGCAGCGGCGATCCCCAGCAATGCTCGTCAAGATCGGCTCGAGTTGCTTACGCAAAGACCCGGAGAGGCGCGCATCAAGCGCGATGAGGCGCTCGACCGCTGCATTGAGGGATGCGAAATCGTATTTGATGTGCTGGGCGGGGAGATACGGACGCTCTTTCCTGTCGGGACGAAAGGCAATGTGTCTGCCATTCTGGCGGTCTACGGGCGCGCGTGCACAGACGGTTCGGTAACGTTCATTCGCGGTTTTCTGCGCATCTATGGAAATTTTGTGGCGGTTCTAGACGACAATGAGCATGACACCCTTACCGGACTTCTGAATCGCAAGACTTTCGATATGCGCATTTCCGAACTTATTTCGGGGTCGCAAAAGAGTGCTGTCGTAGCTGATGGCGCGGAGCGTCGCGCACCAAGTGACGCCAATAGCCATTGGCTCGGTATTTTGGATATCGATCATTTCAAGAGAATCAATGACAGATTCGGCCACGTCTACGGAGATGAAGTCCTGATATTATTTTCGGATCTGATGAAGACTGTATTCAGAAGTACGGATTTGTTGTTCCGCTATGGCGGGGAGGAATTTGTCGTGGTGCTGGCCCCGGCTAGCGAAGCAAGCGCTTTTCTGGCGTTTGAGCGCTTTCGTCGCCAGCTGGAATCATTTGAATTTCCGCAGGTCGGCCTCACGACTGCCAGCATCGGCATGACAAGCCTAAGTACGGAGGAACATCCGGCGACCGTGGTCGAACATGCGGACAAGGCGCTGTATTTCGCCAAGGAAAACGGACGCAATCAAACTCGAAATTATCGGCAGCTGATTATGGCGGGTCTATTGAAAGAACAACGTTACGCGGGCGAAATCGAATTGTTTTAGCCGTTGTCGTGTCGCTGTCGTTTGCATCGCCGATCGAACTGACGAAAATATCAACCCGAGCGGACTTAATATCGGCGCATGAGCCGGGGGGATTCTTTCAACAAAGTCGCTGCCTGGCAGCGGCGCTAGAGCACCTCCGCCGCATGGTCCGCCAGCCGCGAGCGCTCGCCGCGCTGCAGCGTGACGTGGCCGCCGTGCTCCCAACCCTTGAATCGATCGACCACGTAGGTGAGGCCGGATGAGCCTTCGGTGAGGTAGGGTGTGTCGATCTGCGCGATGTTTCCCAGGCACACCACCTTGGTGCCCGGGCCGGCGCGCGTGATCAGGGTCTTCATCTGCTTCGGCGTGAGGTTCTGCGCCTCGTCGATGATCAGGTATTTGTTGAGGAAGGTGCGGCCGCGCATGAAATTGAGCGACTTGATCTTGATGCGCGAGCGGATCAGGTCGCGCGTCGCGGCGCGCCCCCATTCGCCGCCTTCCTCGTCCGACTTGTTGAGCACCTCGAGGTTGTCCTCCAGGGCGCCCATCCACGGGTTCATTTTCTCTTCCTCGGTGCCGGGCAGGAAACCGATGTCCTCGCCCACCGGCACGGTCACGCGGGTGATGATGATCTCGGAAAAGATCTTGCTCTCCAGCGTCTGCATCAGGCCGGCGGCCAGCGTCAGCAGGGTCTTGCCGGTACCCGCCTGCCCGAGCAGGGTGATGAAGTCGACGTCCGGATTCATCAGCAGGTTGAGGGCGAAATTCTGCTCGCGGTTGCGCGCGGTGACGCCCCAGACGTTGTTCTTCTGATGCGAGTAGTCCTTGATGGTTTCCAGCACCGCCGTGCGCCCGCTCTGCTCGCGCACGATGGCGTGCAGCGGGTGCCCGCTTTCCTGATAGACGAATTCGTTCACCAGCAGCTGCTGGCACAGCGGCCCCTTGACGCGGTAGAAGGTGCGCGTGTCCTTTTTCCAGGACTCGATGTCCTTGGCGTGCAGGTCCCAGAAATCCGGGGGCAATTCGCGCACGCCGGTGTAGAGGAGGTCTATGTCCTCCAGCACCTTGTCGTTGAAATAAT
>CAYNVY010000366.1:0-2798 GCA_964400745.1 uncultured Enterobacteriaceae bacterium
CCGTCGATGTCATGCGCGACGTCAGGAACAAGTCCTCGGCGGATCACATAGCGAATGAATTCGAGACCATGCTTCGTCACTATCAATGAAGGGACGAAGGGACGGCGCACCCCCATGTTCAGGGCAACCATCTTACGACAGGAATTCCCTTGCTGATTGTCACTTCAACTTCCATCGAGGCGGTCAAGATCATCACGCCGCAATCCTTCGTCGATTCGCGCGGCGAACTCTGTGAGACCTACAATCGCAACCGTTTTTTCGAACACGGCATTGAGCTGCTTCAATGTCAGTTCGACCCCGCCTTTGAGGCTATCCAGCGTCGCATTCTCGATCGCCAGCGCGATCTCCAGGCTGTCGCGGATCGGCAGCAGCGCCTCTGCCAGGCTTTCCACGGCGTACTTGTGCGCGCTCGCGATGTCGGCCTGGGCGCGCTTGCGCAGGTTTTCGGTTTCGGCTTTGGCGCGTAGCCAGGACTCGTGATGTTCCTGGGCCTTTTGTTCCGCCTGGGACAATTGATCTTCCAGGCTGGGTGTCGCGCCGCTGTCGGGTTCGTCAGCGGCGGCGCCGGGTGTGGGGGAATGCATAGGTTCTTGATCCGCCATTGCTAATCTCTGTTATGGAATGACCCCCCTAAACATGGGGACAAGTCGCGGCATTTCAAGGGGACGCGGCGGACTGCGGGCAAAACCCGGTCGGTGTGCAGGCGCGGCACTCCGGGCCTGCCGCAATCGGCTGCCGGGGCCGGCGGTCCGCAGATTCAGCGGCTTGGGGCTCGGGCTTCTAGCGCTTGGCGCCCAGGGCGAGCGCCCGCTGCTGTGATTGCTTCAGCGCATCCTGGTCCGGCGCCTGGTCGTTCCAGCCCTGCAGGTGCTGCAGGGCGATTTGCGCCAGCGCCGAGATCCATGCGTCGCTTTCGTTTAGGCAGGCGATGGAGTGGAATTCCTTGCCGCCTGCGTTGAGGAACTCGGTTTTGCCTTCAATCCCGATTTCTTCCAGCGTCTCCAGGCAGTCGGCGACGAAGCCGGGACAGACTACGTCGACCCGGCGCAATCCCTGCTTGCCCCATTGCGCCAGCGTCGCCGCGGTATAAGGTTGCAGCCATTCGGCGCGGCCGAAGCGCGACTGGAAGCAGAGTTGATACTGTCCCGGCGTGAGTTCCAGCGCTTCGGCCAGCAGGCGCCCCGTCTTCTGGCA
Organism: uncultured Enterobacteriaceae bacterium; assembly: GCA_964400745.1. Lineage (GTDB taxonomy): Bacteria > Pseudomonadota > Gammaproteobacteria > Burkholderiales > SG8-39 > 2-12-FULL-64-23. The sequence continues at coordinate 1,195 of CAYNVY010000366.1, forward strand.
TTCGCAGTGGTAGGGATCGCCGCGCTCCAGGGTGTAGCGTGGCAGGCCGTGAAAGCTCATGAGCAGGCGGTCCGGCCTGCCGTGCCGCGCCCAGTGTTTGCGCACGCCATCGGCCAATGCGGCGATGTAGGCCGGGTGGTCATGAAAATGCTTCACCAGCCGCAGTTCGGGAATATTGCGCGTCCGATTGAAGAAAGCGGAGATCGCGTCGAACGCTGTTGCCGTGGTGCTCGCGGCGTACTGCGGGTAAAGCGGCAGTACGAGAATGCGCTCGCAGTGTTGCTCTTTCAGCCGAGCCAGGACCGAGGCGATCGACGGATTGCCGTAGCGCATGGCATAGTCCACCTCCACCCCGGCGTGGCCCCGCTCACCCAGGTAGCCGCGCAGGAGTTTGGTCTGGCGCTCGGTATGTACTTTGAGCGGCGAGCCCTCCGTCTCCCAGACTTGCGCGTATTTCGCCGCCGACTTGGCCGGCCTCACGTTGAGGATGATGCCGTTGAGGATCAGCCACCACAAAGGCCCGGGGATCTCCACGACGCGCGGATCGGATAGAAATTCCTTCAGATAGCGGCGCACCGCGGTCGCGGTGGGCGCATCCGGCGTGCCCAGATTGACGAGAAGGATGGCGGTGCGTGCCGGCGTGCCGTGCGCAAAAGCCGGTTCGGCGAGGAAGGTCATGTTCGTTTGCCGCAGAGGAAATCAGTTGTTGGACAGCGCGCTGGAGAGCAGCTTCGCGGTGATGTCGACGATGGGGATCACGCGCTCGTAGGCCATGCGCGTCGGCCCGATCACACCCACGGTGCCGACCACCTGCCCGTCCACGGTGTAGGGGGCGGTGACCACACTGCACTCGTCCAGGAGCGAAGCGCCGGATTCTCCGCCGATGAAGATCTGCACACCCTGCGCGCGCGTGCTCATGTCGAGAATCTGCACGAACATCGTCTTCTTCTCGAACAGTTCGAACAGTTCGCGCAGCCGCGTCATGTTGGAGGCGAGATCGGTCGAATCGAGCAGGTTCTTTTCGCCCGAGATCACGTAGCTGTCGGAATTTTCGCTTGCAGCCTGATCGCCCGCTTCCAGCGCTGAGGTCATGAGCGAGGTCATGTCATGGTGCAGTTGCTTCAATTCCTGCTGCACCCGCACGCGGATGTCGTCGAAGCTCAGCCCGGCGTAATTCTGATTGAGGAAATTCGCGGCCATGGTGAGCTGTGCCGGGGTATAGGTCTTTTCCGTAAAGAGGATGCGGTTCTGCACGTTCCCGTCCTGGGTGACGAGAATCAGCAGGATGCGCTTTTCCGAAAGCGACAGGAATTCCAGGTGGCGAAAGGCGCTGCTCTTGCGTCGCGGCGAGGCCACTACGCCGGCAAAATGCGACAGTTGCGACAGCAGGTTGGAAGCCGTGCTGATCAGCCGCTGCGGATTGTCCGGATGCAGATTGCCTTCGATCTGGCTCAGTTCCACCTGTTCCAGCGGCTTGATCGTGAGCAGCGTATCGACGAACACGCGGTAGCCGCGCGGCGTGGGGATGCGTCCGGCCGAGGTGTGCGGACTCGAGATGAAACCCAGCTCTTCCAGATCCGACATGATGTTGCGGATGGTCGCGG
>CAYNVY010000367.1:0-2751 GCA_964400745.1 uncultured Enterobacteriaceae bacterium
CGTCGCCTGTCCCAGCGTGCCTTCGACCTCGGGGTGTCCGCGGTGGCCGATCATGACGATGCCGCGCCCCTGTTCGCACATTTTCGCCACCTCGACATGCACCTTGGTCACCAGCGGGCAGGTGGCGTCGAACACTTTGAGACCGCGCGCTTCGGCTTCGCGCCGGACCGCCTGCGACACGCCGTGGGCGCTGAAGATCAGCGTGCTGCCGGCGGGCACCTGGTCCAGTTGTTCCACGAATACCGCGCCTTTGGCGCGCAGGTCGTCGACCACGAACTTGTTGTGCACCACCTCGTGGCGCACGTAGATGGGCGCGCCATGCAACTCCAGCGCGCGCTCGACGATGCTGATCGCGCGGTCGACTCCGGCGCAGAAACCGCGCGGATTGGCTAGCAGGACTTCCATGCACGAACCTCTCGAAGCGCGCCGGCGCTCATCGGGCGCCGCCCGCCGGCTTGGTGCCGGGAAAAAAGCTGTCCGCGATCATCAGCGCCGCGCCGACGGTGATGGCCGAATCGGCCAGGTTGAACGCCGGCCAGTGCCAGCCGGCGACATGAAAGTCGAGGAAATCGACCACATAGCCGAGCGCGATGCGATCGATCACATTGCCCACCGCCCCGCCGAGGATCAGCGCCAGCGACAGGCAGAACAGTATTTCGCCGCGATGGCGCACCAGCAACACGCTGATCAGCACGATTGCCGCGAGCGCGATGACGATGAAAAAACCGCGCTGCCAGCCGCCCGCGCTGGCGAGGAAACTGAAGGCCGCCCCCTGGTTGTGCGTCAGCACCAGATTGAAAAACCCGGTGACCGCGCGCGCCTCGCCGTAGTTGAAGCTGGCGCTGATCCAATACTTGGTGAGCTGGTCCAGCACGACCAGCAGCAGGGCCAGCGCGAACCAGTGTGCGGGCCTACGCATGCGCCCGCGGTTCGCCCGCGCCGTACAAGTTGGATACGCAGCGCCCGCAGAGGCCGGGGTGGGCCGCGTCGGCGCCGACGTCTTCCTTGATGACGCCGTCTTTGATAACGTCGGTTCGATAGTGCCAGCAGCGCTCGCACTTGGCGTGGGCGCTGGCGCTGACGATTACCGCTTCCTCGGCGGCCGTGGCGACCGGCGTCAGCGCGGCGCTGGAGGTGATCAGCACGAAGCGCAGGTCGTCCGCCAGCGATTGCAGCAGTTCCAGTTTGCTCCCGCTGGCGCGGATTTCGACTTCGGCCTGCAGCGACGAGCCGATTTTTCCGGCAACGCGCGCTTCCTCCAGCTGCTTTTGCACTTCGGCGCGCGCGCTACGGATGCTCGCCCAACGCGCGAGCAGTTCCCCGGCATCGCCCCCTACCGGAAATTCGTCCCAGGTATGGGTGAACACGCTCTCATCCCCGTTGCCGCCCAGCGCCCAGATTTCCTCCGCGGTGAACGAAAGGATGGGCGCCATCAGGCGCACCAGGCGCTGCAGGATCTGGTACAGCGCGTTCTGCGCCGAGCGCCGCGGCTTCGAATCCTTGCCCGCGGTGTACAGCCTGTCCTTGAGAATATCAAGATAGAACCCGCCCAGGTCCTCGGAGCAGAAGGCCTGCAGCTTCTGCGCCACGAAATGGAAATCGTAGTTGTCGTAGTCGCGCACCAGGTCGCGCTGCAGCGACTGCGCGAGCGCGAGCGCATAGCGGTCGATCTCCAGCCACTCTTCGACCGGCAGTGCGTGCGCTTTCGGGTCGAAGTCGGCGGTGTTGTCGAGGAGGAAGCGCAGGGTGTTGCGGATGCGGCGGTAGCCTTCGACCACGCGCTTCAGGATTTCGTCCGAAATCGAAAGTTCGCCCGAGTAATCGGTCGCAGCCACCCACAGGCGCAGCACCTCGGCGCCCAGCGTGTCCGACACTTTCTGCGGCGCGATCACATTGCCCATCGATTTGGACATCTTGCGGCCGTGGCCGTCGACGACGAAGCCGTGGGTCAGCAGCCCCTTGTAGGGCGGCGTGCCGTTGAGCATGCAGGACACGAGCAGCGAGGAATGGAACCAGCCGCGGTGCTGGTCCGAGCCTTCGAGGTACAGGTCGGCCGGAAATTGCAGATCCGCGCCGTGCGAGCCCGCACCTGTTGCGTGCGCATCGGGCCCGCCCATCACCGTCTGGTGCGTGGAGCCGGAGTCGAACCACACATCCAGCGTGTCCTTGATCTTCACGTACTGCTCGGCGTCCGCGCCCAGCAGCTCTTTCGGATCAAGCGTCTGCCAGGCTTCGATGCCGCCCTGCTCTACGCGCCTGGCGACCTGTTCCAGGAGTTCCAAGGTGCGCGGATGCAGTTCGTTGGTTTCCTTGTGGATGAAAAACGGCATGGGCACGCCCCATTGGCGCTGGCGCGACAGCGTCCAGTCGGGCCGGTTACTGATCATGCCGTGCAGGCGCGCCTGGCCCCAGTCTGGATAAAAGCGCGTATTGGCGATGCCGCGCAAGGCGGTCGCGCGCAGCGACTCGGCCGGCTTCTCGCCCTTGAATCCGGGCGGCGCGTCCATGCTGGCGAACCACTGCGTGCTGGCGCGGTAGATGATCGGCGTCTTGTGCCGCCAGCAATGCATATAGCTGTGCACGTAGTCCTCGCAGTGGAACAGCGTTCCGGTTTCGTCCATTTTCTTGACGATCTCGGGATTGGCTTTCCAGATCATCATGCCGCCGAAGAAGGGCAGCGAGGACACGTACTTTCCGTCCGCCATCACCGGGGTGAGTATCTGATCGTCCTTCATGCCGTAGTGGCGGCAG
>CAYNVY010000368.1:0-2748 GCA_964400745.1 uncultured Enterobacteriaceae bacterium
CTGCAGCCGGCGGAACTGGGCTGGGGCACGCACGAGCGCAACTGGCCGCACGACGCGCGCGAATACGGTTTCGGCAGCGGCGCGGCGATCTATCTCGACCGGCCCGGCGTCGCCACCAAGGTGCGCTCCTGGGTTCCGGTCGAGGGGCCGTTCCACGGCTGGCTGATCTCCCACGGCGAGGCGATCTCCATACCGGATTTTCTCTCCGTGCGCGAAAACGGAGAAGTCATCTACCGCCCGACCTGCCATTACGCTTACCACCCGTGCGACGACGCGGTCCTGTCCCTGCAGGAATTCGCCGGCAACGGCTGGCGCTTCCCGCCGCGCCAGCGCTTGCTGCGGGACGAGATCGACGCCGGCTTCGACGAGTTGGGCGTTTTGCTCATGGGCCACAAGAAAGGCGCCTACTGGTACGGCTCGCAACTCGACATCGCCGAAGCGCGCAAGCTCTGTCCGTACAACAACGCGACCAGCCTGCAGGTGAACGCCCCCTACGTGGCGGCGATGGCATGGGCGTTGCGCAACCCCGCGGCGGGTATCGTCGAACCGGACGAACTCGACTATCAGACCCTGCTCGATCTGTCCTCGCCTTATCTGGGCAAGCTGGTCGGGGCCTACACGGACTGGACGCCGCTCGCGGGTCGCGGCGCGCTGTATCCGGAGGACATCGACACGTCCGATCCGTGGCAGTTCCGCAATTTCCGGGTAAGGTAAAATCGGCCTGGAAGAGCGGAGGATTGCCCCCTGGCAATCGATAGTCGCAGGACATGGATGCCGGGGAGCATGGCGGCCCTTTCGCGGCGCGAATTGATGTACGTCAAATCGGGCCACTTGGGTTCGATTAGTATCCTCATCAAACTAAAAGAGTTTCGCCGCCGCAGGCGAATAATTCGATGGATGGGTTGTCCTGTTCCACACAGGGCAAGGATGTTGTCTATCTAACCGGGGAAAGAAAACCATGCGTGTTTCGAGACTTGCAACGTGGTTCATGGCGGGCGCCATGTGTTTGGCGGGAGCGTCGATTGCGTGGCCCGGGAGCGCCGACGCCGCTACCGCCGCCGCAGCCGCAAAGAGCGCCAAAGCCGCCGAACCGGAGGTCGGCAACCCCGAAAACGACACCTGCCTCGGCTGTCACGGAAACGAGGGATTCGCGGCCCCCGGGGCAGACGGACAGGCACGCAAGCTGCACGTCATCAAGAACAAATTCGGAAAAAGCGTGCACGGCAAGCGCGCCTGCATCGAGTGCCACACCGACATCACCGAAGTGCCGCACAAGGAAGGCGTGACGCACAAGGTCAGCTGCGTCACCTGCCACGAATCGCTGTGGGACGCCGCCAAGGCGGAAAACAAGACCAAGGAAAACGAGCGCCTGGGCGTGGTGGTGCAGCAGATCGACCACTACATGCGGTCGATCCATGCGCGGCCGAACCGGGAAGACCAGTCGCGCACCAACGCGACCTGCTACAACTGCCACGCCCCGCACTACATCTATGCCAAGGGCAGCGACGAGCGCGCCGAGTGGCGCCTGGGCGTACCGAACGTGTGCGGCACCTGTCACGCCAAGGCGCGCGAGCAATACGCGACCTCGGTGCACGGCAAAGCCGTGCTGAACGACAAGAATCCGGTCGCGGCCATTTGCTCGGATTGCCATACCACCCACGACGTCGCCGATCCGGCTAAGGACACGACCAAACTCGCGATCACCAAGAACTGCGGCGGCTGCCATGCCGAAAGCCTCAAGTCATACAGCGAAACCTACCACGGGCAGGTCAACACCCTGGGCTACGCGCACACGGCAAAATGCTTCGACTGCCATGGCAGCCACGGCATCCAGCGCGTCGAGGACCCGAAATCGTCGATGCATCCGGACAACCGGCTCAAGACCTGCCAGAAATGCCACGAGGGAGCGACCCAGGGGTTTGTCACCTTCGAGCCGCACGGCACGACGCATGACTTCGCCCGCTATCCCTATATCTGGATCGCCTCCAAATTCATGCTGCAGCTGCTGGCCGGCACCTTCGCCTTCTTCTGGACGCATACGGCCCTGTGGTTCTACCGCGAGTACAAGGAGCGCAAGGAGCGCAAGTCGCGCCCGCACGTGAAGACCGACGAACTGCTGGAAGGCAAGTACAAGGGCAAGCATTACCAGCGCTTCCCGGCGATCTGGCGCGTCGCGCACCTCACCTTCGCCCTGAGCCTGATGATATTGACCCTCACCGGCATGTCCGTGCTCTACGCGGACACGACGTGGGCGCCGGTGATCATGAGCTGGCTGGGCGGTCCCAAGGTCGCGGCCCTGATACACCGGACATTCGCGGTGCTGTTTGCGATCGTCTTCTTCCTGCAGCTGATCTATTTCGGCATGCGCATCGCCAAGAACTGGAGAACCTTCGACTGGTTCGGGCCCAATTCGCTGGTTCCGCGCTGGCAGGACCTGTGGGACATCCTGGCGATGTTCAAATGGTTCTTCGGACTGGGCCCGCGGCCCGTGTTCGACCGCTGGACGTACTGGGAGAAATTCGACTACTGGGCGCCGTTCTGGGGCGTGACCATCATCGGCGCCACCGGCGTCATGCTCTGGGTGCCTAACGTTACCGCCATGTTCCTGCCGGGCTGGGCGTTCAACGTGGCCACGATTTTCCACGGCGAGGAGGCGCTGCTCGCGGCGCTGTTCCTGTTCACGGTGCACTTCTTCAACAACCATTTCCGGCCGGACAAGTTCCCGCTGGACGTGGTGATGTTCACCGG
>CAYNVY010000369.1:0-2748 GCA_964400745.1 uncultured Enterobacteriaceae bacterium
TCAGGATGCACTCGATCTCGGTGTCGTCGATGTCCGGATAGTAGGAGCGGCCGGAGATGCGCAGGTCGTAGCCGGCGCGCACGAACAATTTCTGCGTGGTTTCCTGCAGGCTGCCTTTGGGGATGCCCAGGCGCAGCCGGGGTGGGGTCGTGTTCACGATTTCTTGCCTTGTTCGAGATTTATTTTGCGAGATTCGACTTGAGTCGTGCGGCGCGTAGCTTAACGCAAACCAAGCCTGGCGGCGCTTACGCGCCCTTGCGCGTTCCCCGATCGGCGCGCTTGCCCGCCTTACGCGGCGCGGAAAATGTCGCGATAGGCGGTGTAGACCGAGGCGGCCAGCACCGGCACGAGCACCAGGAAACCCAGGCCCAGCGGGATCGCGGCGATCACTCCGAACACCAGCAGTACGACGCTGTACACCGTGAACGCGATCCAGTTCCTGAGGCAGGCGAAGAAGCTCGCTTTCAGTGCGTCCACCGGCGCCGCGTCGTGCAGAACGATCAGCGCGGGCGCGAACCAGGTCGCCATGTACAGCGGCACCGACAGCGCTGCAACCAGAAGCCCTGCGATCAGCATCGACATGATGGACATGCCCGCGCCGACCGAACCGCCGCGCATCACGCCCATAAATACGCCGCCGCCGACCACGGCGATGACCGCGATGGCCATGACCACCCAGCCGACGAGATTGAATACGCCGACCATCACCAGGTTGCCGGTGTTTTGCCTGAAGCCGGCGAATAGATGGGCGATTTCCAGCGTGCCGCCCTGATCCAGCGCGCGGCAGCCCAGCATCAGGCCGGCGCCGAAAATCGGAAACAACAGGGCGCTGGCGAGCGAACCCAGCACCGGGATCATGCTGATCACGACGAACAGGACGCCCAGGATGACTACCATCAGGATCCACATGCCCGGCTGCCGGCGGAACAGGGCGTAGGCTTCGACGAGCCAGTCCCAGCCGCGGCCGGCGCCGACTGCGCGCGCCTCGGCGCGAAAGCCCGCGCCATGCGCGTCGGGTGCTGTGCTAGGTACGTCGTTGGTCATATCGGTCTCCCCGGAGGTGCTGCAAGATGCCAGGCCGCAAGCCGCAAGCCGCCACGGGGGGAGTGTATGCTGCTTGCCGCGCCGCCTCAATCGGCGGCTGCAGAAAAATGACCCGAACGCGCGGAGGCTGGCATGAAGCTGGGCGAAATCGAACGCTTGTTGCAGGACGCGGGGCTGGACCCGCGCGGCGCGTTTCATCCTGCGGCCGATGACGGCGTGCCCGCCCTCGATACAGGCGAAGTCGCGCGCACCGTAATGCTGGCGGGGAACGCCGGGCCGCGCATGTGGCGCGCGTTCGAAGCGGCGCGCGGTGAGAGCGCGCTGACCCTGGACGAGTGGTCGCTGCGCGTTCTGACCGGGCTGGCGGCGCGCATCGGGGCGCGCGCCGTGTTCCCGTTCGAACGCCCGTATCTGCCGTTCCAGCGCTGGGCCCTGCGCGCCGAAGCCTGTCATGCCTCGCCGCTCGGCCTGCTGATCCATCCGGAATACGGCGTGTGGCACGGCTATCGCGGCGCGCTGCTGCTTGCCGCCGAGCTTGAACTGCCCGCACCCGACCGCCGTCCCAGCCCCTGCGCCAGTTGCCTCGACCGTCCCTGCCTCAAGGCCTGCCCGGCGGGCGCGTTCGACGGCAAGGCCTACGACGTTCCCGCCTGCGCGCGCCATCTTGCCGGCACGTCGGAACCGGACTGCATGCAGATCGGCTGCCTCGCGCGCCACGCCTGCCCGGTCGGCCGCGATTACCGCTACGCGCCGGCGCAGGCGCGGTTTCACATGCAGGCGTTCCTGGACAACCACCGCCTGCAGCGGGAGGGCTAGCGCTCGTTACGCACCCAGACGGTCAGCCAGTTCCGGAAAGCTTTCTACGATAAGGTCGTGTGCGGGGTTGGGCGTAGGATCGGGCGGTCCGCCCGGGCCCCATTCCGCCGGACGCTTGACGAAAGCGCTCTTGTAGCCGCATTCGCGCGCGGCGTTCAGGTCGAAGTTGTGGCAGGCGACCATCATGATTTCCGACGGTTCGAGTTGCAACCACTTTGCCGCGGTGCGGTAGGCTTCGGGCCGGGTCTTGTACACGCCGATCATCTCGCACGAGATGATCGCGTCCCAATCGAAACCGTTTTTCTTCGACACGTCGATGACCAGGGAGGTTGTCAGCAGGGTAAAGGACGCGACCACGTACTTGCGCCGCAGGCGCGCGATCGCAGCCGGGAAATCCGGCCAGGCATCGAGCGCGTGCCAGGTGCGCCAGATGGCGTCCCTGTCCTCCGCCGTGAGCGCGCCGAGCCGGAAATGCGTGATCACTTCGTCCAGAACGCTGCGGTGCACATCGTCGAAATTGAATTCCGGATGGACCTGTCCGACGATGCCTTTGAGCGAACGGCGGCGGTATTCGTTTGTTACTTCGTGCCAGTCGGCATTCAGGCCGCGTTTCGCACCCGCCGCAGCGAACGCGCGGCTGATGCCGCCGTGCCAGTCGAGGATGGTGCCGCCGGTGTCCAATGTGAGCGCTTTGATGGCCATTTTGCCTCCTGGTTTTTCAAGCGGACCGACGCACAGGCGCCGCGTGCGCTCCGGTCGATGTGACGGCGTTACTTTACACCGATAGCGCGATCGACCGAGACCGGGCCGGCGCCGTGGGCGAGCAGATACAGCAGCAGGCCGGCCCAGGACAGGTGCGTCGGCCAGGCGTCCGGATAGACGAAGATC
>CAYNVY010000370.1:0-2668 GCA_964400745.1 uncultured Enterobacteriaceae bacterium
GCCTTTCTCCAGGCCGTCGGCGCCGAGGTAGGCGCCCCAGGGCCAGGCGGCGATGGCGACGTGTACCGTGGCCCCTCTCGGGGAAACGCCCATCTTCTCCGAGCCGTAGAAGGCGATCGGGCGCAGATAGCATTCGCTGAGCTTGTTCGCGCGCACCACTTCCTTGTGCGCCTCCAGGATCGTCTCCTTGGAGTACGGGATTTTCATCATGTAGATGTGCGCCGAGTTGTACAGGCGGTCGACATGCTCCTGCAAGCGGAACACGGCGGTGCCCTCGACGGTGTTGTAGGCGCGTATGCCTTCGAACACCGCCAGGCCGTAGTGCAGCGAATGGGTGAGCACGTGCGTTGTGGCCGAGCGCCAGGGCACCAGCTTGCCGTCGTACCAGATGTATCCGTTGCGGTCGGCCATCGACATGGTTTGCAGCTCCTTGTTCAAATACAGCAAAATGGTATTTTAACGGAAACGCGCTGGCTTGAGCAGCGGCACTTGACGCTCAGTGTCGCGCTGCTTGGCGATGCCGGAGCCGAACTGCGCTCAGGCGCGGCCGGCCGACTCAATCAAGCTTGACGCCCGATTCCCGAATCAGCTGCGCAAGCTGTGCCCCGTCGCGTTTGGCCGAGGAGAGGAATTCGGCGGGCGAGGCGCTGGGCGCGGCCTCCATTCCCTGACGCGCGAGCTTCTCTTTCAGTTCCGGCTTGGCGAGCACCTTGAGGCTGGCCCGATGCAGGCGTTCGATCACGGCCGCCGGCGGTTTGCCCGCGGCATACATTCCGTAGGCGAAGCTGAGGTCGTAACCCGCGAGGCCCGCCTCCTCCATTCCCGGAATCGAAGGCATGGCGGCGGAGCGCTTGCGCGAACTGACCGCCAGACCGAGCAGCCGGCCGCTTTCAATGAAGGAGACGACCGAGGGCGCGGTGGCGAAGGTGAGTTGCGTGTCCCCGGCGATCACCGATTGCACGGCGGGCGCACCGCCCTTGAACGGCACGTGCTCCATGCTCACTCCGGCCATCCTGGCGAAGAGTCCGCCGGCGAGGTGCGGCGAGCCGACGTTGCCGCTCGACGCGTAATTGAATTTGCCCGGCTGCGCCCGCGCGCGGGCGATCAGTTCCGTCACGCTGCGGATTCCCAGGTCCTTGTTGACCGCAAGGATCATCGGCAGTTCGACCAGACGCGTGATGGGGCTGAAGTCGCGTTCGGCGTCGTATCGGAGATTCTTGTAAATCAGCGCGTCGCTGCCGTGCAGGCCGGCCGTGGTGATGAACAGGGTGTAGCCGTCGGCCGGCGACTTCGCGACCGCGTCCGCCGCGATGGTGCCGGCGGCGCCCGGCCGGTTGTCGATGATGACCGGCTTGCCCAGTTCCTGCGAGAGTTCGTCTCCGATCAGGCGCGCCAGGATGTCCATCGCTCCGCCCGGTGGATAGCCCACCACCAGGTGTATCGGCTTGGTCGGATAGCCCTGCGCAAGAGCGAAACACGGGAAAAGCAAAAGTACGGCGAAAATGCGTTTCATGCGCTCTCTCTTTTTGCGACGCTGTAGAGCCGTCGCTTCGTCTGAATGGGTCAGCGACCGGGCTCGGACGGAATCAAGTCCGGCGCGGCCGCGGCGCAACGCGCTACGGCCCGGTCAATTTTCCCGGTTGACGAGTTCGATGCTCACTCCGTCGGGCGCCTGGATGAATGCGATGCGTGTCGTCGGGTTGGCCTGGGTGGGGTCCATGGTGAATCTGACGCCCCGCCCGCGAAGTCCGGCACAGAATCCGTCGAAATCCCCCTGCACCTGCAGGCCGAAGTGGTCGATGCCCCACTCCAGGCCTGTGCTTTCGGCCGCGCGCTCGGCAGGTCGTTCCCCCCGCACGATCACCATCGCCCCCCCGAACGATACATGGATCTGGGGCGCGCCTTGGACCTCGCTGCTTTTTCCAATTGCGCCCCCCAGGGTTTCTACATACCAGCGGGCAGCGGCGTGCGGATCCTTGCTGACGAGGTGCACGTGATCAAAAGACAGGCTGGTATCGGCCATGATGTTGGTTTCCTGTGAACAAGCGGGGAGTGGTTTTCTACTGCTTGGTCACATTCTTTTTCGGATTCAGGTTCGTCAGGCGGCCGCTCTCGGTTCCCGCACTTTCGTCGATGACGGCGTTGATGAGTGCAGGTTTGCCCGCAGCGATCGCTTCGGTCAATGCCTTAGCAAGTTCTGCCGGCGTGGTGACGTGATAGCCGACGCCGCCGAAAGCTTCGATCATCTTGTCGTAGCGCGCGCCTTTGACGAAAGCCGAAACTGCGACATCGGTCTTCAACTTGGGATTGAGGTTGGGATCGCTGCCTTTGTAGATGCCGTTGTTGTTGAAGATCACGGTGGTGATCGGCAACTGGTAACGACAGACGGTCTCGAGTTCCATGCCGCTGAAGCCGAACGCGCTGTCGCCTTCGATGGCAACGACAGGCAGGCCGCTCACGATCGCCGCGCCTACGGAATAGCCCATGCCTATGCCCATGATTCCCCAGGTGCCGGAGTCGAAACGCTTGCGCGGCTGGTACTGGTCGACGATGCTGCGGGTGAAGTCGAGGGCGTTGGCGCCTTCGTTGACGAGGTTGATGTCCGGACGCGTCTTCAGCACGTCGCGGATCGCGCGCAGCGCGCTGTGGTAGTTCATCGGCGACGGAT
>CAYNVY010000371.1:0-2638 GCA_964400745.1 uncultured Enterobacteriaceae bacterium
AAAGGATCAACCACTTACACGATCACCCATTTTGCACAACTTGACGCACACAACTACGCGATTTGTCCCGATGCGAATGATCAGGACGCGCCATGATTGAGAAAGACCTGGGCGCAGATCGATGGTGCGTTGCCGTACATACATATCGTCCATCAAAGGCCATACTCGGTCGTCACACCATAGGCAATCCCCGCATTTCCAACTTGGAGGCTCAGAATGAAACTTCTTACTATGCAGATGAAGTACGCGCTGGCGCTCGTTATTGGCGGAATCCTCGCAGCAGGCCCGGTGATGGCCGACAAGCCGGCGTGGGCCGGCGCTGGCAAAGGCGGCAAGGACCAGAGCAATGAGCGGCGCGACGAGCAAAAAAGCGAGCAAAGAGGCGAGCAAAAGAACGACCGGCGCGAAGGCGGCGCAAAATCGCAGCGTGGAGACCGTTCAAGCGAAAAGCGCAGTCACTTCGAGGACCAGCACCGCGTGGCCGTGCGCACCTACTATGAAGAGCAATTCCGCAGTGCCCGCTGTCCGCCGGGTTTGGCAAAAAAGAACAACGGCTGCATGCCGCCGGGACAGGCGAAGAAATGGCAGGTTGGACGGGCGCTGCCAAGCGACGTAGTCTATTACTCGGTGCCGCAGCCGCTGGTTGTACAGATCGGCCTGCCGCCTGCCGGCTATCGCTACGTGCGCGTGGCGAGCGACATTCTGATGATTGCGATCGGAACCGGAATGGTCGTCGACGCTATACAGAATCTGGGACGTTAGCAGAGACCTTGTTTTATCGCGGAACGGTAACAAATTCGGCCGCGCACCTGTAACGCATAATCCACCCTCTCCCACTACCCGCGGGTGAGGGACTTCTCCCGCCGGTCTTTCTCCACGGTGCTCGCAAGGGAAAAGGGGCGGATCCCGGTGTTCGGAAATTCTTCCGCCAGATTGAGGTCGCGGACATCTACGCGGTAAAGGCGCTAAGCTGCTCGATGAGACTCACACTCCAAGGATCCGCCATGAACGCTCTTTGCAGCTACGCCGCCGCCCTCTTGCTCTTCACTGCTCCAGCCTTCGCTGCCGGGCTCGCCGATCTGTCCAACAAGGACACCGCCGCCGGCTTGAAAGAAGCCCTGACGAAGGGCTCGCAGGCGGCGGTGGAGATGCTGGCGAAGAGGGACGGCTTCCTGGGCAACGAGCGAGTCAGGATTCCTCTTCCCGAAAGCCTGCGCAAGGTCGAGGGCCTGATGCGCGGCCTGGGCATGGGCAAGCACGCGGACGAACTGGTCACGACGATGAATCGCGCTGCTGAAACCGCGGTGGTCGAGGCCAAACCGCTGCTGGTGAATGCGGTGAAGAACATGAGCCTGCAGGACGCCAAAGGCATACTCACCGGCGGCGAGGATGCCGCCACGCAGTATTTCAAGCGCAGCACATCGGCCGGACTCACCGAGAAATTCCTGCCGATCGTGCAAACGGCGACGCAAAGAGTGAAACTGGCCGACAAGTACAACGAGTTTGCCGGCAAAGGGGTCAAGTTTGGCTTGATCGATCAAAAAGATGCGGACCTGAACAGCTATGTCACGCAGAAGGCGCTCGACGGCCTGTTTCTGATGATCGCCGAAGAGGAAAGGAAAATCCGCAAGGACCCGGCGGGCAGCGCGAGCAGCATCATCAGCAAGGTGTTCGGCGCCATCGGCAAGTAGCGCCTAGTCGGCGCTCACAACATGGAGCGCTGCGGCGCGCCTGACTATACGGTCTGTGAAAAGACGCGGGCGCCGGCCGCCTTGTCCAGCCGGTAGCGATCGAACAGCATCGCCACGTTGCGCACGAACAGGCGCCCCAGCGGTTCCACCTGCAGGGCGTCGCGCGTGGCGGTGATGAAACCGTTTTCGATCACCCCGTCCGGGCTTGCCATTTCCGCAAGTTCACGCTCGAACTCGCGGTCGAATACGATGCCGAAGCGCTCCTCGACCGCGCGCTTTTCCAGGTAGAAATTGCACATCAGCTGGGTGATGACGTAGCGGCGGATCTGGTCGTCGGCACTGAGGCGGTATCCCCGGTCGATCGGCAGCGCGCCTGAGTCGAGCGCGTCGTAATAGCGCGGCAGCTTCTTCTGGTTCTGCGCGTAGGCGCCGGCCACGTCGCCGATCGCGGAAACGCCCACGCCTATCATGTCCGGCGCCGACTTGACCGTATAACCCATGAAATTGCGCGACAGCGTGCGCGTCTCCACCGCCCGCGCCAGTTCGTCCTCCGCCACCGCGAAATGGTCCATGCCGATCGGTCTATACCCGACACGCAGGAAAGCCTCCCGCGCGAGGCAGAACAACTCGAGTTTTTGCTCGCCCGAGGGCAGCATGGCCGGATCGAACCCTTTTTGCTGGGTGCGCAGCCACGGGACGTGGGCATAGGAGTAGACGGCGACGCGGTCTGCCCGCAGTTCGATCACCGCCGCCAGCGTTTTCGCAAAAGTCTCCGCCTTCTGCAGCGGCAGTCCGTAGATGAGGTCGATATTGATCGACCCGAAGCCCGCGCTGCGGCTGTAGGCGAACAGATCGCGCGTCTGGCGTTCGGTCTGGTTGCGGTTGATGATCGCCTGGACGTCGGGATCGAAATCCTGCACTCCCATAGACAGGCGGTTGAAGCCCAT
>CAYNVY010000372.1:0-2579 GCA_964400745.1 uncultured Enterobacteriaceae bacterium
AAGCCGAATGCAAACAATGTCATACGAAAGAACAGATTACCGGCAAAGAACAGCCAACCCCACCGTGGGACGGCGCCTCGATCACCATGATGGCTGAGGTGCATCTCCTACACGATCAACCCAGCTGTCCCTTCGACGACACTCCCATCACATTCACATCCATGCCGAATCCCCGGCGCAAAGCCCGTTACCGCCTCTCCTGCTTCTACTGCGGCCGCCACGCCGAACTAAATTGGCCGCCGGCGGAAGCCAAAAGGTAAGGAAGGACACCCACGTTGGTCCTGTGCTCCCGGAACGCGCGGCCTCGGAAGGCCCTCGTTGGACGCGCGCAGTAGGAGATCAATCAGCCCCCATCCCTGAAGAGAGAACGAGCGAGCTTGGAAGGACTATTTATATATAGTGGTCGTCTGACGCTCGCAGTTGAGGATCACTAGAAACCCCCCTTGGAGAGGACAGGCATTATTTCATGCCCGGTTTCCGTTTAGCCTGACGCTTCGCCTGTTGCCGCTGCCGTTGATAGAACGCCGCGACTTTCGTCCGATTGCCGCACGCCTTCATACTGCACCAACGCCTGCTGTGATTTTTTGTCCCGTCGTAGAAGTAGAGCACGCAGGCCGGGTTCTCGCATTTCTTGACGTAGGCGGGATTGCCGTAGCACAACAAATTAGACGCCGCTTCAGCTACGGGTCCTAGCAATTGGCTGGGCTCATGAATTTCCAGAACAAATCGTTTGGTGAACCCTTCGTCCGAGGGCAAAACTTCGGTATATCCGATTAGTTTGCGCAACTGCGTATTGATCTCGCGGAGGGTCGGAGAAGTCACCGATCCGTTCTGCGCAATTGTCTCCACAAGCGCGTGCAACATTTTCCTAAAGCGTAGGACCTCTTCGAATTCTTCACGGCTCTCGGCTTCCTGCCAGAGCTTCGCCAGCTTCCTTGCGCGCGGCAAGTCCAACAATTTCACGGCAACCGCCCAGGCCGCCACATCCTCCGGTCCATTCAGCAGATCTCTCGGCACACCATTCTCCATGATCTTCGTGTTGACGAAATCTAGGGTCAAATGGTTGCCGACGAGCAGAAATTTTGTCCAGTTCAGCGTTGCCATCATCGTTGCACTCCGATTGCCCTCATCACTCTAACCGTTAAAACAGATATTGACAAGTTAGTGGTTCATGATGTAACCTTCAATATATATGTTTGGAGGTTACATCTGTTCACATTCAAACAGGAGAATGTCATGCACAAAACAGCCATAGTGGTATTAGCCGATCCGAAATCCGGATCGGAAGAAGCGTTAGGCCGGTTGTTCAACGCGTTGGCGGCAGCGTACGACTTCAAGCAACAGAACATGCCCGTGACGCTGTTCTTTCAGGGCGCTGGTACTCGCTGGGCAGGCGAGTTGGCCAACCGAGAACATCCGGCGTACCAATTGTTTGCGGCAGTGAAAGACACCGTCGCGGGCGTGTCGTGCGGCTGCGCAGATGTATTCGGCGCTCGCGACGGCGCAGTGGCATGCGGGCTTGATCTGATTACGGAGAACGCCGTACCAGGTACGAGCGGGTTGCCGAGTCTGGCTCGCTTGGTGGGAGAAGGCTACACCGTAATGACATTCTAATCGTTCAATTGGTCGGGGGCCATGGCCTCTGACGACGCTAGGAGGTCATGATGGTCAAGAACTTTGCGGACATTGCGTTTACGGAGAGCGTGAAGGCACAGCAGGAGCAGTACGGGTCGCGGCAGCAGTATGCGCAAATGGACCGGCTGGCACGCGGCACGACATTGACCATTGCCGAAACTGAATTCATTGCCGCGCGGGACAGTTTCTATTTGGCGACGGTAGGCGCAAACGGGTATCCATACGTGCAGTTTCGCGGCGGGCCACCTGGATTCCTACGCGTCTTGGATGCGCAGACGCTGGGTTACGCGGACTTTCGTGGCAATCGGCAATACATCACCGTCGGCAATCTCGATCAGAACAACCGGGTGGCACTGATCTTGATGGACTATGCGAATCAGTCGCGGCTGAAGATTTACGCGCGCATTGAGGTCATTAACGCGAAAGACCGTCCGGATTTGATGGAGAGATTGCGCGTCCCAGGGTATGACGCAAAGCTTGAACGTGCCATGCTGTTGCACATCGAGGCATTCGATTGGAATTGTCCGCAACACATTACGCCACGGTTTACCATGGAGGAGATCCAAGCCATGAACGCACCGCTCTACGAACATGTCGCCAAGTTAGAAGCGGAGCTGACGCGGCTCAGACAAGTGCAGACGAGTTAACACTCTCAACGCGAAAAGATCTGGCTCGGTCGTCCCTGCGCGCATCCAACTTGGGCCTTCTACGAGATAGTCGGTGCATCTTGGGGCACCGAGGGTGGGCGGGACAGAATATTCACTCTGCGTAAGCAAACCTTTCTTCTTTTTCCTCTCCCAAGCGCTGCTGAAACCACGTAGTAGGCTGACGGGCGGAACTCCACCGCCATCGCCGAAGAGGGCGGGACACAACTTGCCGCAGCTCGCGACCGTTGCTCTTCGTGAGCAACGGCGAAGCGCGTACTGTTTGAGTCGCTTTGGACG
>CAYNVY010000373.1:0-2457 GCA_964400745.1 uncultured Enterobacteriaceae bacterium
GTCTGCATCGCGACCTTGAAGCCCTGCCCGGCCTCGCCCAGGCGCTGGGACGCGCTCACCCGGCATCCGGCAAAGCGCAGGCGCGCGATCGGATGCGGCGCGATGAGTTCGACGCGCGCGGCAACTTCGAAGCCGGGTGTGTCGGCCTCGACCACGAACGCGCTGATGCCGCGCGCGCCGGCGGCTTCGCCGGTGCGGGCGAAGACGCAATAGAAATCCGCGATGCCGCCGTTCGAGATCCAGGCTTTCTCGCCGTCGAGCACATAGTGATCGCCGTCGACGCGGGCGCTGGTCGTCATCGCGCCCACATCCGAGCCGGCGTCGGGCTCGGACAAGGCAAACGCGGCGATGGCCTCGCCCGCCGCCACGCGCGGCAGATAGCGACGCTTGAGCGCCTCGCTGCCGGCGATGGAGATCGCGCCCGAACCCAATCCCTGCATGGCGAAAGCGAAATCGGCCAGACCCTCGTGGCGTGACAGAGTTTCCCGAGCGATGCAAAGCGAACGCGAGTCGATGCGCTCGAACGACCCGCCGTAAGCCGCCGGCACGCAGTATTTCAGCCAGCCGGCCCGGCCCAGGCGCGCGACCAGATCGCGACACAGGGTATCCACGTCCACGCCTTCGCCTGGGTGCGAGATATTCGCCCCGGCCCAGGCGTCGAGCTCCGCCTCCAGCGTGCGGTGCTGCGCATCGAAGAATGGCCAGTCCAGATAGCTCTTGTCGCTCATGCGCCGCTCCGCCGATAGTGCAAGCACTCAATATATTGGGACCCGCCCGATTGTGCAAGCCGGGTTCAGGCTGCGCGATCCGCGCAAATCACGGTCGATTCGGCGGCGCGCCTTGTTTTCCGGGATAATCGCGCTTCTCATGACCAAGCGCGCGGTATTCCTGCTGTCGCTCGCGGCGTTCGCGAGCGCGGCAAGCATGCGCGCAACCGACACGCTGCTGCCCCAGCTCGCGGCCGAATTCGCGACCACCCCGGGGAACGCGGCGGCCGCGGTGACCGCCTTCGCCGTTTCCTACGGTTTGCTGCAGACGGTCTACGGGCCTCTGGGCGATCGTTACGGCAAGTACCGCATGGTATGCGCGGCCACGCTCGCTTCGGCTCTGGGAACGTTCGCCTGCGCCTGGTCGCCCGGTCTGGAGGCGCTCATCATCGCGCGTTTCGTCGCCGGCGCGACGGTCGGCGCGCTGATTCCACTGTCGATGGCCTGGATCGGCGACGTCGTCGCCTACGGCGAACGCCAGGCGCTGATCGCGCGTTTCCTGCTGGGTCAGATTCTGGGCACGGCGTTCGGCCAATCCGTCGCCGGCGTTCTGGCCGAGCAGTTCGGCTGGCGCGCGATTTTCATGGTTCTCGGCGTGCTGTATCTGATCGTCGGAGCGTGGCTGCTGCTGGAGTTGCGCAGCAACCCGGTCACGCGGCAATCCCCCGGCGACGCCACGATCACCATCCGCTCGGGTTTCGTGCGCATGATCGGGCTGCTGCGGCGGCCCTGGGTGCGCATCGTCGTCGGCACGGTATTTCTCGAAGGCATGTTGATGGGAGCCATCGCCTTCATCCCGGCGCATCTGCAGTTGCGCTTTGCGCTGGGCCCGGCGGCGGCCGGCGCGCTCGTCACCGCCTACGCGGCTGGCGGGGTGTTGTATGCGCTGAGTGCGCGGCGCTTCGTCGCCCGGTTGGGTGAACGCGGCCTCGCCCTGGGCGGTGGCCTGGTGCTTTTTCTCGGTTATCTGCTGCTGGCGTTCGCCCCCGCAGCGTGGGCGAGCGTACCCTGCATCCTGCTCATCGGAGTCGGCTTTTACATGCTGCACAACACGCTGCAGGTCAACGCCACCCAGATGGCGCCGGCGGCACGGGGCGCGGCGGTGTCGCTGTTCGCGCTGTGCCTCTTTAGCGGACAGTCGCTCGGCGTCTGGCTCGGGGGGAAGGTGGTCGACACCGCGGGTACCGAGCCGGTATTCATCGCGTCCGCTATCGGCCTGGCGCTGCTCGGCTGGAATTTCCGCCGCCTGTTGCAGCGGCAAGCACAAGCGCCTGGCGCGTGAACCCGGCCTAACCGCCGCCTGAAGCGGCGGCGGTTTCTTGTCGCAACAGAATTATTGCTCGGCCTTGACCCCTGCAGTGTTGATCACTTTCGACCACTTGGCGATCTCGTCCGCGAGGAACTTGGCCGCCTGCTCCGGCGTATTGCCCACCGGCTCTATGGAGAGCGTCTCGAACCGGCCTTTGATGTCGGGCGAGGCCACCGCCTTCGCCACTTCGGCCGACAGGCGGCTGACGATCTCGCGCGGCGTTCCGGCGGGCGCAAGGAACATGACCCAGGTCGCGGCTTCGATCGCCGGGCCGCCCGCCTCGGCCATGGTCGGCACTTCGGCCGAGCCAGCCAGGCGCTTGTTGGAGAACATGGCGATGGCCTTGATCTTGCCGCCGCGCACATGCGGCATCAGCGCGCT
>CAYNVY010000374.1:0-2449 GCA_964400745.1 uncultured Enterobacteriaceae bacterium
TGTAGCCGCCGGGCGGCGCCGCCGCGACATAGCCCGCGCCGATATTGCCGTCGGCTCCCGCTTTGTTCTCGACGATGACGGGCTGGCCGAAGACGGCCGAAAGCTTCGCGCCAACGGTTCTGGCCAGGATATCGGTGACCGTTCCCGGGCCGAAGGGCACGACCATGGTAATGGCCTTGTTCGGATACGCCGCCGTCTGTGCAAGCGCAGACAGCGGTAGCGTCGCTGCAGTCGCGGCAAGTGCGCAGCGAATGAGCAGATGATCAAGACGAGCCGAGGTCATGTCTTATCTCCGATGATAGTTTTGGTTCGAACGCAAACTGCAGCGATTTCAAGAGTCCATTTACAGCAGCGGTTTGAGACTTGTCAAGTTTGAAGAGCGTCGGATTCAGGATACCGCGACACGTTTGCGCGCTGCGTTGCGCCGTCTGGAAGTAAAATGGTCCCATGAGAATAGACACCATGGACGACGCCGCTGAGTCCGACTTTCCCGCAACCGCTTCAGTCAAGGAAGCGCGCGTGTGGCGCGACAACGGCTGGACTGCTCGCGTAGTCAAGAACGAAGACGATGAAGGCTGGGCCGTCGAGATGATCCTGGAGGGCGAAGTCGAACCTGTGCTGGTCGGTCCCTGGACGATGGGGCGTGACAAGAGGAACCCGAAGCCGCTTGACCCTGCCGCATTCAACACCCTGGTCAAGACAGCGTCGGAATTCCGGCTGCGCCAGGAGCAACAGTTGCACGCGGCGCACCATCAGAGCGTCACGGTCAATGCGCTGTCCGGACAGATCAAGGTTACGCTCGACATCGTTGCCGACGAAGACGATCCCCATGCCCTTCTGCGCGCCCACAACGCCGATGATGCGCTGCTGGCCCAAGTGCGGGTGGGTCCGCGATTCAAACTGAGCCGGGCCAGCGCCAGCGCGTGGATCGAGGATGGATTGCGCAAGCCCGGGGAGAGCTGAACAGCGCGATGAGGGTACTGAGCATAGATGGATAAGGATCAAGCAATAAGAAAAACCCAGAAACTCATGGCCGTCGCCATGGACGACCGGGGTAATCGCAACGAAGCCGAGCGCGCTCTGGCACAAGCCGAAGCCCTGATCCGCAAGTTCGGCATCGAGCAGGCGGAAATCGCCAGTACGCAGGCAGCGGCCGATTTCGATTGGGCCGACGCCTTTCATGCCTACGGCGCGCCGCAAAACCCGGCCAAGAGTTGTCCCAAGTGGTTCCAGATCGTCAGTACCGGGGTAGCAACATTCACCGACACCATCGTCCGCCTGCACTACGACGCAGCGCTCGGTTACGGCGTTGGATTCTACGGTGATCGCGCCGACACCCTGTTTGCCCAATGGCTGGTCGGATACCTCAAGGGCAGCGTGTGGGCTGCCTTGAACCATGCCCGCAAAGACCATCCTGATTGGAGCAGGATCGAAGCGGAGGATTTTCGCAAGGCGATGGCGGTGCGGCTGTCGTCCCGAATGAAGGACTTGCGACGCGAGCGCGATGCGGAATTCGCCGCCGCTCCCAACCGTCAAGGAACCGGAACCGCGCTTGTACTCGTCAACGACAAGCTCACCCGGCGCGACGCGGAATTCGGCGCACCGAAATACAAGAGCTCGCGCATTGCGATGCGTGACCCGACAGCGGCACACAAGGGTAGCCTGGCAGGCGACAGGGTCGGTTTCTCCAAGCCATTGCAAGCTGGTGTGAGGCAGGCCCGCATCGGCGACTAGCCAAGTGCCAGGGCAAGCGCAGCACTTTGCCTGCCCCAAACGCCGGACGGCCCCGGAGGGCCGCCTGCTGGTTCAAACCGACTGCTTGCTTTATTTCCTCGCGGCTTTCACGCCGAGGTAGCACAGCGTGCCGAGGCCGACGAGCGGGAGCGCGACGATGTAGGCGAGGCCGATGAAGGGCGAGGCGAAGAACAGTGCTACGTTTTTCACGTGGTGGGCAATTCCGGCCCAGTTGGCTGCGATCATCTTCGCGCCGTAGTAGGCGGTCAAGGCGACGCTGATGATCGGGAGCGCGAGGACGAACACGAGGCCGAGCAGCGGAGCACCGGCGAGCATCACTACGGTCTTGGTGGCAGCGGTCAGGTGCTCGGTGGCGGTGTTGAACTTCTCGGCAGCGGCTTCCAATGTGGCGAGCGCGAGTTCCGGGGCATTCATCGTCAGGTTTTTGGTGTAGGTGCTCATGATGTTCTCCGTTAGTTGGTTATTTGTTTGCTTGCTTGTCTCCTTATAAGCATGGGCCGTGCCAGATATCCTGTCAGGCATTAAATCGCAAATTTTTTCATAGACTTACCTGTGTAATTCACGGCGAGCGGCACTGGCGAACTGCGGTCACCGGCGCGCTCGAAGTACATTGTTTTCATGCGGGCACGCCTGACCGCAAAGTTGTGTGCGTCAAGTTGTGCAAAATGGGTGATCGTGTAAGTGGTTGATCCTT
>CAYNVY010000375.1:0-2416 GCA_964400745.1 uncultured Enterobacteriaceae bacterium
GCCGGAAACACGATGGGCACGGTGAGCAGGATCATCGCCAGTTCGTCCATCACCGCGCCCAGGATCAGGTAGCCGACCATGACCAGGGCCAGCACGCCGTAGGCGCCCACCGGCAGATGCACCAGGAACTCGATTGCCTTCTGCGTGAACTGCGTGATGGTGAGGAAGTAGCCGAACAGATAGGCGCCGAGCACGATGGTCATGATCGAGGCCGAGATGCGCAGCGACCCGATCAGCGTCTGCTTGATCTGAGCCATTTGCAGATGCCCGCGCGCGAGCCCGATGCTGAACGCGCCCACGGCGCCCACGCCCGCGGCTTCGGTCGCGGTGAAGATGCCCATGTACATGCCGCCGAGCACGACCAGAAACAGCATGACGGTCGCCCAGAGGTTCTTCAGCGAATGCAGGCGCTCGCGCCAGCCGTACAGGGGCCCGCGCGGCATGGTCGCCGGCCGCCACCAGCCCATGAACACGATCACCATCGAATAGAAAACCATCGCCATCATGCCGGGCACGACGCCGGCGAAAAACAGCTGTGTGATGTCGGTCTCGGTCATGATGCCGTAGAGCACGAAAATCACCGAGGGCGGGATCATGATGCCCAGGGTGCCGCCGGCGGCGATCAGGCCCGCCGATAGTCCCGGGTCGTAGCCCGCCTTGCGCATTTCGGGCAACGCGACCTGCGTCATGGTGGCGGCGGTGGCCACGGAGGAACCGTTGATCGCGGCGAAACCGCCGCAGGCGGTGATGGTCGCGAGCGCCAGGCCGCCGCGCCTGTGGCCCAGCCATGCGATCCCCGCGGCGAACAACTCGCGGCTCATGCCGGCGCTGGCCGAGAACGCGCCCATCAGCACGAACATCGGAATGATGGACAGGTTGTAATCGCTTAACACCGACAGCGGCACCTGTCCGAGCAGCTTCAGAGCGGGGCCGGCGCCCGAGAGCGCGGCAAAGCCGAGCAGGCCCGAAAGCCCCATGGCGATGCCGATAGGGACGCGCAGCGCCATGAGCACGAACATCAGAACGAATCCCAGCAGCGCGACCAGATCCCTATCCACGCGGCGCTCCCGCATTGTCGCCAGCGCGCGCGTCGCTGTCGGCGTACAGGCGCAGCATGCGCTTGGCCGCAAGGATCGCCGCGGCCACCGCGCCCAGTGCCGCGACCGAATAGAAATACTTGAGCGGGATGCGCAGGTCGCTGGTGGCCTCGGTCCCCATATTGCCCACCATGGCCCAGATCATCCACGCCATGGGCGCGAGCAGCGCGAGCGTCGTCCCCGTTGCGAACAGGTCGATGCGGCGTCTCCAGGGGCGGTTCGAATGTTCCCACAGGATGTCGACGCAGATGTGGCTGCCGCGATAGGTGGTCAGGGCGATGCCCCACAGGATCGCGATCGCCTGGAACTGCTTGGAGAAATCGAACCAGTCGGGGATCTGCGTATCGAACAGATAGCGGATGCACACATTGGAAAACGTGAGCGCGGCGACCAGCAGCAGAAAGAACGCGGCCACCGCTTCGGTAAAGGTGAGAATCTTGTCTAGCATGGGAAATTCCGGTGGCTGCGCGCTCGCGCAAACGGACGACCCGCCGGCGCCGGCCTGCCGCTGGGACAGGCTGGCGCCGGCGGCAGGATCAGTAAGCTGCGTTGTGCGCCTTCAGCGCCTTGCGGAAGGATTCGAGCGCTTCCTTCGCGTCGATGCCGGAGTTATTGGGCTTCTTCAGCCAGTCGGCCGTGAGCGGTTCCGCCGCCTTGCGCCAGGCGTTGAGCTGGGCATCGTTCAGCTTGACGATGCTATGGCCCGGCAGTTTCGACATCTTGTCCTGACCCGAATCCTCGTCGTTGCCCCAGTCCGCGCCGATCTTGGCCGCCCACTCGTTGTTGCAGTGGTCGTCGATCACCTTCTTCTGCGACGCGGAGAGCTTCTGGTAGCTGTCCTTGTTCATGGTCCAGGCGAAGGTGGCGGCATACAGTTTCATGTCGGTGTGGTACTTGACCACCTTGTCGATGCCGAAGGTGATGATCGAGTGCCAGGGGAAAGTGATCGCGTCGGCGATGCCCTTCTCCAGCGCGTCGCGCGATTCGGGTGCGGACACCTGCACGCTGGTGCCGCCGAGCGCGGTGACGTACTGCGCCATGGTGCCGTGGGAGGGGCGGATTTTCATGCCCTTGATCTGCCCCGGATCGGTGATCGGCTTCTTCGAGTGCAAGGCGCCGATGTGCAGATGCGCCAGGCACAGGCGGACTTCTTTCATCTCCTTTTCGGCATAGTTGCGGTACCAGGCGTCCAGCGCCTTCGATCCGGCCCCGGGGCTGGCGAACTGGAACGGCAGTTCGCCCACGCCGAAGATCGGGAAGCGCTCGGCCTGATAGCCCGGGTTGGCCCAGGTGATGTCGGCGATGCCGTCGCGCGCCAT
>CAYNVY010000376.1:0-2363 GCA_964400745.1 uncultured Enterobacteriaceae bacterium
AAGGATCAACCACTTACACGATCACCCATTTTGCACAACTTGACGCACACAACTTCCGGAACAAGCCGACGCCACAGGAGGACATCATGTCGATCGCCCCTATTTCTTCCAGCCTTTTCGCACCTCAAGCGAGCGCCGCCCAGGGGACTGCCAGGCCGATGCGCCAGGATTTCCAGAATCTTGCAACGGCGCCCGCGTCCGCCGATCTGGCCGGCGCCAAGGAAGCCTTCGCCGCGGTACAAAAACTGCTGGAAAACCCGGAATCAGGCAAGGCGAGCCCGTCTCAGGGCGGCGGCAAGCCGCCGAATCCGCTCGGCATGGATCTGGTCGGATTTGGAAAAGCGCTACTGTCCGGCGATTTGAGCTTTGCCAAGGATTCGGTGAATAGCTTGCTCGGAGAAATTCAAGCCGCGCGCGGTCGCTCTCAACAGCGGGCGCAAGGCGGGGAGGGTGCGCTCAATTCGGCCGCGCCGCCGACCAGCACCGGCCGACCCACCGGCGGCAAGGCGGTCGGATCCCTGATCAACACCACGGCGTGAGATGCGGGAGGCGATCGCCGGATCGCCCATTGCGCGCCTGCGGCCGCTTTGGCTGCCCAGCCGGCCGGTGTGTTCTTCGCGTCGAAGGCGATGCAATGCGGTTGTTCCGAGCAGGCGCGCGGAATCCGGCAGTCAGACATCCTGCTTTGCTACTGGAATCTGAAGGGGGGTTGGTGGGCGATACTGGGATCGAACCAGTGACTTCCACCGTGTGAAGGTGGCACTCTACCGCTGAGTTAACCGCCCGGCCGAGAGTGCGGATTTAATCACATACGCACTCCTCCGGTCAATTCGAATGGCCGCATAATCCAGTAAAATGCCAGCTTTCCCAAGCTGGTTCCCCATGATACGCACCCGTTTTGCCCCGAGTCCCACCGGTTATCTGCACGTAGGCGGCGCGCGAACCGCGCTTTTCTCCTGGGCCTACGCGCGCAAGCACGGCGGCAAATTCGTGCTGCGCATCGAGGACACCGACCTGGAGCGCTCGACCGAAACTTCGGTGAACGCGATTCTCGATGGCATGAAATGGCTGGCGCTCGATTGGGACGAAGGGCCGTTCTTTCAGATGCAGCGCCTCGAGCGCTACCGCGAGGTGGCGGAGCAACTGCTGCGCTCGGACCGGGCGTACTGGTGTTACGCGAGCAAGGACGAACTCGAACAGATGCGCGAGCAGCAGCGCGCGCGCGGCGCGAAGCCGCGCTATGACGGGCGCTGGCGCCCGGAGAACGCGAAGCGCGCGGGACTGACGCCGCCGCCGGGCGTCAAGCCGGTGCTGCGCTTTCGCAATCCGGACGAGGGCACGGTCACCTTCATCGATCTGGTCAAGGGTCCGATTACGGTCGCCAACAGCGAGATCGACGACCTTGTGATTCTTCGCGCCGACGGCGTGCCCACCTACAATTTCGGCGTGGTGGTGGACGACCTGGACATGAACATCACGCACGTCATCCGCGGCGACGATCACGTCAACAACACTCCGAGGCAGGTGAATATCTTTCAGGCGCTGGGCGCGCCGTTGCCGCAATTCGCGCACGCGCCGATGATCCTCGGCGGCGACGGGGAGCGGCTGTCCAAGCGCCACGGCGCGGTTTCGGTGATGCAATACCCCGAGGACGGTTACCTGCCCGAGGCGCTGTTCAATTACCTCGCGCGCCTGGGCTGGAGCCACGGCGACGCCGAAAAGTTTTCGCGCGAGCAGTTCGTCGAATGGTTCGACCTCGGTCACGTGAGCAAGTCTACGGCACAGTTCGACGCGGCCAAGCTGTCGTGGCTCAACCACGAGTACATGAAGGAAGCCGACGCGGGGCGGCTGGCCGAGTTGGTGGCGCCGCGCATCGAGCGCGACGGCGGCGTGCTCGCCGGCGGACCCGATCTGGTCGAGGCGGTGAAGCTGTTCCGCGATCGCGCCACCACGCTGGAGCACATGGCTGAGTCGGCGATGATGTTCTACAAGCGGATAGAGCCGGCCAAAGCGCTCGTCGACGAGCATCTGACGCCCGAAGTCATGCCGGCCGTGCGCGAACTCGCCGACAGGCTGGCGCAGGTCGAATGGCAGCGGCCGAAGCTGAACGAGGCGGTCAAGGCCGTCGTCGCGAAGTCCGGATTGAAGATGCCGAAGATCGCGATGCCGCTGCGCGTCATGCTCGTCGGGCAGACACAGACGCCGTCGATCGATGCGGTGCTGGAACTGCTGGGGCGCGACGCGGTGCTGGCTCGGTTGCAGCCCTATCTCGCGCAGAGCTAATTCGGCTTTACAGGCGGCGTCGCCAAACGGTATAATTCGCGCCTTTCGTGGGGGTATAGCTCAGCTGGGAGAGCGCTTGC
>CAYNVY010000377.1:0-2323 GCA_964400745.1 uncultured Enterobacteriaceae bacterium
CCGCGAGGGCGGGCGCACCGTCGGTGCCGGCGTCGTCGCAAAGATATTCGAATAAGGCGCGAAGCGCGCAGGGCGGGGACAAGCGGTTTCACCCCTTCGCGATTCGGGCATAACCAGGAAATAAAATGCAAAGCACGAAAATCAGAATTCGCCTCAAGGCTTTCGACTACCGCCTGATCGATCAGTCGGCGCTGGAGATCGTCGAGACGGCGAAGCGTACCGGCGCCGTGGTCAAGGGCCCCGTTCCTTTGCCCACCCGCATCGAGCGCTTCGACGTGCTGCGCTCCCCGCACGTGAACAAGACCTCGCGCGACCAGTTCGAGATCCGCACGCATCTGCGCCTGATGGACATCATCGACCCGACAGACAAGACTGTCGATGCGCTGATGAAGCTGGATCTACCGGCCGGAGTGGACGTAGAAATCAAGCTGTAATTGCAGTACCGCGCGCACCGACAAAAACCACGGGCGCGATTTGATGATTGCCGGCCAATTGTAGTCGGCGCCTTTTAACGAAGGGAAAGAAGATGAGCTTAGGATTAGTCGGTCGCAAGGTCGGCATGACACGCGTTTTCACCGATGACGGCGACTCCGTCCCGGTGACCGTGGTGGACGTGTCCGATAACCGCGTTACTCAGATAAAGACCGCACAGACCGACGGCTACGTTGCCGTTCAGGTCGCTTTCGGCAAGCGCCGTCCCTCGCGCGTCAGCAAGTCCGCAGCCGGGCATTTCGCCAAGGCGGCGGTCGAGGCCGGGCATACGCTGAAGGAATTTCGGGTTACCCAGGAGCAACTAGCCAGCCTGAAACTGGGTGGCAAGGTGGGTGTCGATCTGTTCCAGGTCGGCCAGATGGTAGATGTGACCGGAACCTCACTGGGCAAGGGTTTTGCCGGCGCGATCAAGCGCCACCATTTTTCCTCCCAACGCGCGAGCCACGGCAATTCCAGGTCGCATAATGCCCCGGGTTCGACCGGGATGGCGCAGGATCCGGGTCGCGTGTTTCCGGGCAAGCGCATGGCGGGCCAACTCGGCAACGTCACCCGGACCACACAATGCCTGGAGATCGTGCGCATCGACGCCGAGCGCCAACTGCTGCTGATCAAGGGTTCGGTCCCGGGCAGCAAAGGCGGTGATCTGCTGGTGCATCCCGCCACCAAGGCACGCGCGAAAAAGGTCGTTGCTGCGCCGGCCAAGGGAGGTAAGAAATAATGGAACTGAAACTGATCGACGCCCAGGGCCAATCGGCCTCGACCATGGCCGCATCCGACGCGCTCTTTGCCCGCGATTACAACGAACCCTTGATTCATCAGGTGGTGACCGCGTATCAGGCCAATGCGCGTCAAGGAACGCGCGCGCAGAAAGGCCGCGCCGAAATCGCCAAGTCGACGCGCAAACCGTGGCGGCAGAAGGGCACCGGGCGCGCACGCGCCGGTATGGCTTCCAGCCCGCTGTGGCGCGGCGGCGGCAGGATTTTCCCGTCTAGCCCGGATGAGAATTTCACGCAAAAGCTGAACAAGAAAATGTACCGCGCAGGCGTCGCGTCCATCCTGTCGCAGCTCGCGCGCGAAGACCGCTTGAAGGTGGTCGAGAGCTTCGTGGTCGACGCCCCGAAGACCAAGCTGTTCCTGCAGAAAGTGAAGGACATGGGCGTCTCCGATTCGCTCCTGCTCATTACCGACGAGCTCGACGACAACCTGATCCTGTCTTCCAGGAATCTGCCCAATGTGCTGGTCCTGGAAGTGGCGGAAGCCGATCCGGTCTCGCTCATCCGCTACAAGAACGTGATCCTGACCCGAAAAGCGGTCGGAATATTCGAGGAGATGCTGGGATGAACGCGCCCGTATCTAAGACAACCGTGAAAAATCAGGAACGCCTGATGCAGGTGCTACTCGCGCCGCAGGTGTCGGAGAAGAGCACTTTCGTCGCCGAGAAAAACGAGCAGGTCGTGTTCCGAGTTGTCGGCAATGCGACCAAGCCGGAGATCAAGGCCGCGGTCGAACTGTTGTTCAAGGTCGAGGTCGAGAGCGTTCAGGTCGCCAACGTCAAGGGCAAGCAGAAGCGCTTTGGCAAGCTGACCGGCCGGCGCAAGGGCTACAGCATGGCGCTGACCTGCGGCGAGGACAACCCGCGCCTTTGTCACCGGCGGCTGCTCCTGGGCAAGGTCCTGCGAGAGCAGGGGGTGGCCGTGGCGCATATCCTGTCCAACGGCTCGCTCATCTCCGAGGCCGAGCTTCTGGATGAGGAACGCCGCGCGCCCAGGCAGCTCTCGCTGTTCGGGGGCGAGGTGGAAGAGCGGGCGTGGAAATCCTCACGGCCGGTCTT
>CAYNVY010000378.1:0-2299 GCA_964400745.1 uncultured Enterobacteriaceae bacterium
TCGATGAAGGAGACGGGCTTGCCGTCGCCTTTCATCGACATCATGATGTTGAGCCCCGCCTTTCTCACCTCCCACACGTCCTTCTGCAACGCGGCATCGGGGATTTCGACCACGCCCCCCGGGAATCCGAGGTCGGCCATGAGTTCCACCAGCTGGGCGAGCCGGGCGAGCTGCTCGCCGCGATCGTCGCCGGCAAATTCGACCAGCAGAATCGCGTCCGGGTCGCCTTTCAGAAAGCGGTTGACGATGGGCTTGAACGCCGCATTGCCGCGTGCCAGTTCTATCATGGTGCGATCGACCAGTTCCACCGCCGCGGGCGCAAGCTTGACGATGTGCTGGGGCGCCTGCATCGCCTGGCGAAAGGTCGGAAAATGGCACACGCCCAGCGTCTTGTGCCGCGGCAACGGCGACAGCGCGAGGTGCAGTCGGCGCGTATAGGCGAGCGTGCCCTCCGAACCCACCAGCAGGTGCGCGAGATTGTGCGCGAGCAGCGCGCCTTCGGCGCCCGGTTGCACCATGTCGATGTTATAGCCCTGCACCCGGCGCAATACCTTGGGCCAGCGCGCCTCGATTTCCGCCGCCTCGCGCCGCACCACGGCATGCACTCGGGCGATGAGCGCCTGATAGCCGCTGGGCGCGGCAGCGATCTCGTCGCTGCGGCCGAAGTGGAATTCGGAGCCGTCGGCGAGCAGGGCGTCGATGCCGAGGACGTTGTGCACCATGTTGCCGTAACGGATCGAGCGCGATCCGCAGGAGTTGTTCCCGGCCATGCCGCCCAGCGTGGCCTGGGCGCTGGTGGACACGTCTACCGGATACCACAGTCCGTGCGGCCGCAGGTAGGCGTTCAGCTGATCGAGCACCATGCCCGGTTGAACGACTGCCGTGCGCGCTTCCCGGTCGAAGGCGACCACCTGATTCAGGTGTTTCGAATTGTCGATGACCAGGGCAGCGCCCACGGTCTGACCGCACTGGGATGTCCCGCCGCCGCGCGGCAAGATGGGCACGCCTTCGGCGGCGGCGATCTGTATCGCGATGCGCGCATCCTCTTCGGTCCGCGGCACCACCACGCCCACCGGCTCGATCTGGTAGATGGACGCGTCGGTGGAATAGCGGCCGCGGCTGGCTGCGTCGAACAGGACCTCGCCCTGAAGCTCGCGCCCCAACCGCGCGGCGAGCGCGCTCTCGCCCGTGCGCGGATGCCGCGAAACCGTGGCTGAATGCATGGTCGAGCTATCCATCGAAGGTGAAATTCGGCCGGATTTCGCGATCTATGCGGGCCGATCTATGCGGCATTCGCTTCGGCCTGGTTCATCGCCTTCAGCAACGCCTCCGGTCCCTGGGCGCCGGACACGGCCAGCTTGCCGTTGAAAATGAAAAACGGCACCCCCTCGACGCCGATGGCGCGGGCACGCTGGTCTTCCTCGCTCACCGCCTGCCCCGATTGCGGATCGGCCAGGCATTGCTCGGCTTTGGCCCGGTCCAGGCCGGCCGCGGTGGCGACTGCGACCAGGTTTTCCGTCTTGGTCAGATCGACGCCTTCGAGAAAGTAGGCGTGCAGAAAAGCCTCCTTGACTCGATCCTGCAGACCTTCTCCCTGCGCACCGGCGGCGCCGGCAAGCGCGATCAGGCTGTGCACCGCGACGGTATTGGGCTGGCGCGCAATCTTGTCGAAAGCGAAGGCGATGCCGTATTCGGCGCCCACCCCGGCCACGCGTGAATAGATGTCCTTCGCGCGCGCCGCTCCGAATTTCTGCGCCACGTAATCCTGCCGGCTCATGCCTTCCGCGGGTAGCTGCGGATTGAGCTGAAACGGCCGCCAGGTAACGCTGGGTTTGTCCGCGCCGGGATGTTGCTGCGCGTACATCGCAAGCGCCGCCTCGATCTGTCGCTTGCCGATGTAGCACCAGGGGCAGACCACGTCTGAAATGATGTCGATGTTCAAAGCGGGCTCCATAATGTGTGTGCGGCCAGACAAACGGTATAGCGGTCGCGGCCGCCGTTCCAGTCGCAGCGTGCGACACTGCATTATTACATTACTTGCTCAGGCGGATTGCTGAGCGAGCGCTTCCATCACCACCGCCATCTTGTTGATGAGGTGACTGCGCAGCAGCGTCGGCAGCAGCGCGCGATCGCGCCGGGTGAGCGCTTCCAGGATCTTCTGATGTTCGTCCACCGCGTGGTCCCAGCGCTCGCGCGACAGATTGGCCATGTAGCGCGCCCGGCGCACGTGGCCGTTCAGGGCGCGGTAGGTATTGGCCAGGGTGGCGTTGCCGGCCGATTCGACCAGCCGCATGTGGAT
>CAYNVY010000379.1:0-2299 GCA_964400745.1 uncultured Enterobacteriaceae bacterium
GTCCTTACGGCACCCGGCTGCCCGGCCCCGAATTCGGCAGGGGCTGGGCCGGGATCATGCGCAACACGCGCGACGCCGGCTTCGAAACCGGGATCCATACCTGGGACCATGTCAGGTGGCAGGATCATGTCGCGCAGCGCGATGAGCGCTGGACCGGCGAAGAGATGGGCGCGGCCTACCTGCGCTACGCCGAAATTTTCGGCGACAACGCGCGCACCCACGGCGCCGCGGGCTGGCAGATGAACCTGCACGCGCTGCGCCTGACCCAGCGCCTGGGTTTCGACTACTGCTCCGACACGCGCGGCAGTTGCCCCTTCGTACCGGTCTGGAACGCCGAAATCGTCGCCTGCCCCCAGTTGCCCACCACTCTGCCGACGCTGGACGAACTCATCGGCCTCGAAGGTTTGACGCCGGACAATGTCGCCGCGCATCTGCTGCAACTGTCGGAGACACCGCTGCCCACGGGCCATGTCTACACCCTGCACGCGGAGCTGGAAGGCATGAAGCTGCTGCCCGCGTTCGAAATGCTGCTGACGGGCTGGCGCGAGATGGGCTACGAACTCGTCGCCATGCGCGAACTGTTCAACGAACTCAAGCCGAAGCTGCTGCCGCGGCATGAATTGATCATGGGCGAGGTTCCCGGCCGTTCGGGCACGCTCGCCCTGCAGGGCAAGGAGTTTCTCGCATGAGCACACTGTTTCCCGGCTTCGAGCGCAAGCAGATAGACGTGAGCGGCGCCCGCATCAACCTGGTCCATGGCGGTACCGGTCCGCCGCTGTTGCTGCTGCACGGCTATCCGCAGACACACTGCATCTGGCACCGCATGGCGCCGCGGCTGGCGAAGCGATACACCGTGGTCGCCGCCGACCTGCGCGGCTATGGCGATTCGTCCAAGCCGGCCGGGCTGCCCGATCACAGCAATTATTCCAAGCGCGCGATGGCGCTGGATCAGGTCGAACTCATGCAGGCGCTGGGCTACGGTGAGTTCTACCTTGTCGGACATGACCGCGGCGGGCGCGTCGCGCATAGACTTGCGCTCGACCATCCGCGGCGGGTGCGAAAACTCGCCGTGCTCGACATCTCGCCGACCAGGACCATGTTCGAGCAGACCGATCACGCTTTCGCCAAAGCCTATTTCCACTGGTTCTTCCTGATCCAGCCGGCGCCGTTTCCGGAAACCCTGATAGGCGCAGACCCGGAATTTTTCATGCAATACCAGATGGGCCGGCGCCACGGCGGCCTGAAGGTGTTCGCCCCGGAAGCCATGGCGGAGTATCTGCGCTGCTTTTCCGATCCGGCCACCATCCACGCCAGCTGCGAAGATTACCGCGCAGCGGAGGCGATCGATCTTGAGCATGATGCGGTTGACGCAGCAAGGAAAATCGAGTGCCCGATGCTCGCCTTGTGGGGCAGACACGGCGCGATCGAACAGCAGTTCGAGTGCCTTGCCGACTGGCGCGCCGTGGCGCGGGAGGTGCAGGGCTGCGCGCTGGACTGCGGCCACTACCTGCCGGAGGAGCAGCCGGAGGAAGTCGCGCGGCAACTCGAAGCCTTTCTTGCCTGAAGCGCCCAGAATCGAACTTGCGGCCAAAGTTGCGTTCCGGCGTGGATTCATCAACAATAAGGGCGGAGGCCGGTGTCGGCCGGATCATAGGAAGATATGAACAAACAGATAGTTAGCGATTTTTCCCTGCCCTGCACCGGGGGCACGACATTCCAGTTGTCCGAGACCAGGGACAAGTTTCTGGTGCTCTACTTTTACCCAAAGGACAATACGCCGGGCTGCACCAACGAAAGCGTGCAGTTCGGTGAAATGCACCCTAAGTTCCGCAAACTCGGCTGCGGCGTCTACGGCATCTCGCGCGACAGCCTGAAATCGCACGAGAACTTCAAGGCCAAGTTCGCCTTCCCGTTCGACCTGCTGTCCGACGCGGAAGAGAAGGCCTGCAGCCAGTTCGGCGTGATCAAGATGAAAAACATGTACGGCAAACAAGTGCGCGGCATCGAGCGCAGCACCTTTGTCCTCGATGCGAAGCACGCCGTCCTGCGCGAGTGGCGCGGAGTCAAGGTTCCCGGTCATGTGCAGGAGGTATTCGATTTTGTCAAAACCCTCGGATAGCAAAGCGGGATTCGATGCAGACGCCGAAGACCTGCCCATGACCAAGCGCAAGAGCCGTTCCGCTTCCGGCAAGCCGCCGACCAAACTTTTCGTGCTCGACACCAATGTGCTGATGCACGATCCCACCAGCCTGTTCCCCTTCGAGGAACCCGACGTGTTCCTGCCGATCATGACGCCGGG
>CAYNVY010000380.1:0-2289 GCA_964400745.1 uncultured Enterobacteriaceae bacterium
CCGAGAGCCTCATGGCCTCGCCCAAGCTGTATTCGACTTTTCTCCTGTGGATGCTGTCCGAGCTGTTCGAACAGTTGCCCGAGGTGGGCGATCCGGAAAAGCCCAAGCTCGTGTTCTTCTTCGACGAGGCGCATCTGCTCTTCAACGAAGCGCCCAAAGCCCTGCTGGAGAAGATCGAACAGATGGTGCGCCTGATCCGCAGCAAGGGCGTGGGCGTCTATTTCGTGACGCAGAATCCGCTCGACATTCCGGACAGCGTGCTCGGGCAGCTGGGCAACCGCGTGCAGCACGCGCTGCGCGCCTTTACCCCGCGCGACCAGAAAGCGGTCAAAGCCGCCGCCGAAACCATGCGCGCCAATCCGAAACTGAAAGTCGAGACGGTGATCACCGAGCTCGGCGTGGGCGAGGCCCTGGTTTCCTTTCTGGACGATAAGGGCCGGCCGAGCATGGTCGAGCGCGCGCTCATCGTGCCGCCCGGCAGCCGCATCGGCCCGATCACTGCCGAAGAGCGCCAGGCCGCGATCCAAGGGTCGGTCATCTTCGGCCATTACGAGCAGACCGTGGACCGCGAGTCGGCCTACGAAAAACTGAAAGGCCGCACGCAGGCGCGGCAGGCGACGGCCGCAGGCGGCGCTGAGCAAACGCCCGCCGCAGGCTCGGCACAACCGGCGTCCGGCGGCATCATGGATGCCCTGAGCGGAATTTTCGGGGGCGCCCTGGGAGGAAACCTAGGAGGAACGACGGGGCCCCGCGGCGGCCACCGCGAGGGCGCGCTGGAATCGGCGGCGAAAAGCGCGGCGCGCGCCATCGGCTCCCAGGTCGGTCGCGAAATCGCGCGCGGCGTCCTGGGTTCCATCTTCGGCGGCAGCAAACGCCGATGAAAATAGCCGGGGACAGACCACGTTTTTCGACGGTGTTTTATAGTCCAACGCTCGGGCCACGAAAAACGTGGTCTGTCCCCGGTTATTCCGGTTATTCCGCACGGTGAACCCCTCTTCCTATCGCGCCTGGGGCGTGGCCCTGGCGCTCGTCGGCGTCATCGCCTTTGCGGTGCGCCCGATTCTGATCAAGCTCGCCTATGCCTACGTCGCCGATCCGGTCACACTGATCGCGCTGCGCATGGTGTTCTCGCTGCCTTTTTTTCTTGCCACGGCATTGTGGATGCAGTTCCGCACGTCAAAGCAGGGGCCTGCGTCCTCGCTCGCTGTGGGGCAGGCGCCGCTCACGCGCCGCGACTGGTGGGCGGTGTTGTATCTAGGCTTTCTCGGCTATTACCTGGCGAGCTTTCTCGATTTTCTCGGCCTGCAATACATCTCGGCCGGTCTGGGGCGGCTGATGCTGTTCCTCTATCCCACCATCACCGTGCTGCTCTCGGCCCTGTTCCTGGGCAAGTACGTGAGCCGCCGCGATGTCCTTGCGCTGGTGATATCCTACGCCGGGCTGGCTCTGGTGCTGTCGCAGGGTTTTGCCGGGGAGAACCGCAATATGCTGCTGGGCGCGCTCCTGGTATTCGGCAGCGCCTTGTCCTACGCGGCCTATCTGGTCAGCAGCAGCCAGGTGGTGCTGCGCATCGGCTCGATGCGCTTTACCGCCTACGCCACCAGCGTGGCGAGCCTGCTGTGCATCGTGCAGTTCCTGCTGCTGCGCCCGCTGTCGGCGCTGGACCTGCCGCCGCAAGTCTACGGCCTGGCGATTGCGATGGCGGTGGGTTGCACCGTGCTGCCGGTGTTCGTGACCTCGGAAGCGCTGCGGCGCATAGGCGCCAATCAGGTTGCCATCATCGGCGCAGCGGGGCCGGTGACCACTATTTTTTTCGGCTGGGTCGGGCTGGAAGAAAGCATGAGTATGTTGCAGGTTGGAGGCGCCGTGCTGGTGCTGGCCGGTGTGTTATTGGTAACTATCAAACCTAAAGGCTAAGAGGCTATTTCCGAACTACCGAAATGGCCCCTGACTTAGGGGAGTATGAGGGGAGATTTCCCCTCATTTTGTAATTGACTCTAGACCAAGGAGACTAGCAATGGATATGGGACTACGCGGCAAATCGGCAATCGTATGCGCATCGAGCAAGGGCCTGGGGCGCGGCTGCGCGTTCTCGCTCGCGCGCGAGGGCGTCAACCTCGTCATCACCGCGCGCGGCAAGGAGGCGCTGGAAAAAACCGCCGAGGAAATACGCGCCGCCACCGGCGTGAAAGTCACCACGGTCGCCGGCGACATCACCACCGAGGCGGGCCGCGCCATGGTGCTCGCCGCCTGCCCGAATCCGGACATACTTGTCAACAACGCCGGCGG
>CAYNVY010000381.1:0-2279 GCA_964400745.1 uncultured Enterobacteriaceae bacterium
TGACATCAAGACCGCGGTGAAGATGCGCGCGGACTACCTGGCGGTGTCGTTTCCGAAATCGGGCGCCGACATGTACATGGCGCGCGAGCTGATGCGCGCCGCCGGCGGCAAGGCCTTCCTCATCGCCAAGATCGAGCGCGCCGAGGCGGTCGAGCCCAAGACCCTGCTGGACATCATGCACGGCTCCGACGGCATCATGGTGGCGCGCGGCGATCTCGCCGTCGAAGTGGGGGACGCGGCGGTGCCGGCGCTGCAAAAGCGCATGATCCGCCTCGCGCGCGAGCACAACAAGCTCACCATCACCGCGACGCAGATGATGGAATCGATGATATCGAGCCCGGTGCCCACGCGCGCCGAGGTGTCCGACGTCGCCAACGCCGTGCTCGACGGCACCGACGCGGTGATGCTCTCGGCCGAGACCGCGAGCGGCATGTACCCGGTCGAAACCGTCGTGTCGATGGCGCGCATCTGCAACACCGCGGAGAATTCTGCGCCGGTCACCCTGGACCGCGAGTTCCTCGACCGGGTGTTTACCCGCGTCGACCAGTCCATCGCCATGGCGGCCCTCTTCACCGCCTACCACCTCAAGGTCAAGGCCATCGCCGCGCTGACCGAGTCGGGCTCGACCGCGCTGTGGATGTCGCGCCTGAACTGCGGCGTGCCGATCTACGCGCTCACTACGCGCACTTCCACGCGCTATCGCTGCGCGCTGTTCCGCGATACCTATCCGCTGATGGTTAACTACACCGGCGACGATCGCGAGGAGTTGCTGGCGGAAGCGGAAAACGTGCTGCTCGAAGCCGGGCGCGTGGAAAAAGGCGATCTGATCGTGCTCACCATCGGCGAACCCATAGGCAAGGCCGGCGGCACCAACACGATGAAGATCGTGCGCGTGGGCGAGCACAATCGCGCCTGAGCGGGCTCGCGCGCCTTGCGGCCGCAGCGTTCGGCGTCAAAGCGCCGGACGTGCCCGACGCGCCGTCACTGTCCGCTAGCGGCTAGCGGCCCGCGCCGCGCCGGCCCGAAGCCTTGTGGGGGAGTTCGGCCACCACCAGGGCGCCGATCAAAATGACCGCCCACGACAGGTACAGCCAGAGCAGGAAAATCGGAATGGTGGCAAACGCGCCGTAGATTTCCGTATAGGTCGGAAGCTTGCTGATGTAGAGGCCGAAGAGCCGTTGCATGAGCGCGAAGCCTGCGGCCGCCAGCAGCCCGCCGCAAACGGCGTGCCACGGCACGATGCGCCGATTGGGCAGCGCCCAGTAGACCAGGGCGAACATCGCCGCCATGAAAGCGAAGGTCACGACCTTGAGCAGCTCGGCCTGGGCCCAGAACGGATCTTCTATCAGACCGAACGAGGCGCTGGCGACGTAGGTCGTGAGCGCGAGGCTGCCGCCGAAGAGCAGCGGCCCGAGCAGCAGCGCCAGCATGTGCATGGCGACGCGGCGCAGCAGCGGGCGGCTTTCCCGCACCTCCCAGATGGCGTTGAAAGTGTGTTCGATCGTGAGCATTTGCGCCAAGGCGGTCGCGATCAGCGCGAGCCCGCCGAAGAGGGGCAGATGCTGCGTCTTGCGCGTGAACTCGCCTATGTACTTGACGATGATGACGCCGGCGCGATCGGGCAGCAGGTTCGACAGCAGGAATTGCTCTAGCGCCCGGGACAGGCCGTCGGCGAAGGGCAGGCGGGCGATGATCAGGACTGCGATCGCGATCATCGGCACCAGGCTCAGCAGGGTGGAGAACGACAGGGCCGCCGCCGCCTGGGCGCAACGCTCGCCGATGAAACGGCTGAAAACGCGGAATGGGAGCAGCAGGAAACGCATATGGTCAGGCCACGGCGGAATTTCGACCCCGGGAGGGGAAGTATCCTCAACCCGCGCAGTCAGGTCAAATGGCCGCAGGAGCGCAGCCCGAGTTCATCGCGCTGCTGCGCGGACAGCGCGCCGGCGTGTTCCGGCGCCGCGTTGACGCGGCGCAGCTCTATATTTCGATCGCCGCGCTGGGTTACTATTACCTGTCCGACAAGCACACGCTTTCGGTAATATTCGGCCGCGATCTGATGCGGCCGCGGGCGCTCAAGGAGCGCCTGGCGCGCATGACCGACATCGTGCTCGGCTACCTGGCGAAATAGCCGCGGGGGAAGCGGAATGAAGAATATTATTCTTGGAGTGCAGTGATGGCTGAAACACGGCTTGGCATCATCATGAACGGCGTGACCGGGCGTATGGGCACCAACCAGCACCTGATACGCTCCATCTGCGCCATCCGCGCCCAGGGTG
>CAYNVY010000382.1:0-2215 GCA_964400745.1 uncultured Enterobacteriaceae bacterium
ATTTCTCCGGCTACATGCTGGACCATGTTCACGTGCACGAGTGCAATTACAACTGGAAGACCTTCATCGAGGTCTACCTGGAGGATTACCACGTCGTGCCGTTCCATCCGGGACTGGGCAATTTCGTCACCTGCGACGACCTCGAATGGCAGTTCGGCGAGCGCCACTCGGTGCAGACGGTGGGCATCAACAACCGCCTCGCCAAACCCGGCAGCGCGACCTACGCGCGCTGGCACAAGGCGGTGCTCGAGTATTACCAGGGCGAGATTCCGCCCCACGGCGCGATCTGGCTCACGCTCTACCCGAACATCATGATCGAGTGGTATCCGCATGTGCTCGTGGTGAGCACGCTGCATCCGCGCGGCCCGCAATCGACCACCAACGTCGTCGAGTTCTACTATCCGGAGGACATCGCGCTGTTCGAGCGCGAATTCGTCGAGGCGGAACAGGCCGCCTACTGGGAGACCGCGATCGAGGACGACGAAATAGCGCTGCGCATGGACCGCGGGCGCAGGGCGCTGCTGCAGCAAGGCATCGGCCAGGCCGGCCCGTATCAGTCGCCGATGGAAGACGGGATGCTGCATTTCCACGAGTACCTGCGGCGCGAGCTTGGCCAGCCGGCCTGATGTTCCCGCCGCCGCGGCGCGCCGCCGGCCTTGCCGCGCCCGTCCGAATTCATTGAACCCTCATCTGCATCAGGAAAACGAACCATGATCGCCATCGACCACAGCGGCAAGTTGGTTACAGTCAACGTACTCGGCGAGTTCGTGCTCGCCGACTACAAGGAATTCGAGGAGATGGTGCGCGCGACCCAGGTAGAGGGCGGCAAGGTCAACCTGTTGATCGATCTGCGCCAGATGGCGGATTTCACGCTCGACGTCGCCTGGGAGGACATCAAGTACACGCGCAGCCATCCCAACGACTTCGGCAAGATTGCTGTCGTCACTCACAGCGAGTGGGTGATCTGGAGCGCGTGGCTGTCGCAGATGTTCATCAACGCCGACCTGCAGGTATTCGACGACGACGCCGAAGCTCGCAGCTGGGTGGATGCAGAAGAAGGGAGCGAATGATTTCCATGGGATACACGACCCTGGTGGGAACGGCGCAACTCGCCGCCAAACTCGAGGACCCGGACTGGGTCGTGTTCGACTGCCGCCACGACCTCGCCAATCCGGACGTCGGCCCGCGGGAATACGCGGCCGGCCACATTCCCGGCGCCCGCTTCCTGCACGTCGACCGCGACCTGGCCGCTCCGCCCAGCGGAAGCAACGGCCGCCATCCGCTGCCCGATCCCGAAGTGTTCATGCGCACGCTGGGAAACGCCGGCGTGGATTCGGCCAAGCAAGTGATCGCCTACGACGGCCAGACCGGCGTCTATGCGGCCAGGCTGTGGTGGATGCTGCGCTGGCTGGGGCACGAAAACGTCGCGGTGCTCGACGGCGGCTACGCCAAGTGGCTGAAGGAACGGCGTCCCGTCGTCACCGACCTTCCCGCAACGAAGCCCGCTCGCTTCACCGGGGAGCCGCGCCGGCTCGCCGTCGACGCGAACGACATCCTGCGCTCTCTGGGCTGGCCGGGCCGCGTCATTCTGGACGCGCGTTCGGCCGATCGCTATCGCGGTGAAAACGAAACGCTGGACCCGGTCGGCGGCCGCATTCCGGGCGCGCTGAACCGTTTCTTCAAGGACAACCTGGACGCCGAGGCCTGCTTCAAGCCCGAGGCTGAACTGCGCCGGGCTTTCGGCGCGCTGCTGACCGATGCCCCGCCCGAATCGGTGGTGCATTCCTGCGGCTCCGGCGTGTCCGCCTGCCACAATCTGCTCGCGATGGAAATCGCCGGACTGCACGGCTCGCGCCTGTATCCGGGCTCCTGGAGCGAGTGGTGCAGCGATCCCGCCCGCCCGGTCGCGAGAGGCTAGAGCGCATGCAGGCAGCCCACCCGGAGCAGCAATACCTGGAACTGATGCGCCAGGTAATGGCGCAAGGCGCGCAGAAGAGCGACCGCACCGGCACCGGCACGCTGTCGCTGTTCGGCGCGCAGATGCGCTTTGCGCTCGCGCCGTTTCCCCTGCTGACCACGAAGAAGCTGCACCTGAAGTCCATCATCCATGAATTGCTGTGGTTCCTGCAGGGCGACACCAACGTGCGCTACCTGCAGCAGAACGGCGTCAGCATCTGGGACGAATGGGCGGACGCGGAGGGCAACCTGGGCCCGG
>CAYNVY010000383.1:0-2145 GCA_964400745.1 uncultured Enterobacteriaceae bacterium
GCGGTGGCGGCCACGCCGCACATCCTCGTCGTCGGCCAGAATTCGCCGGTGAAATCGGTGCAGGAACTGATCGCGCTGGCCAAGACGCGGGCGGGGACGCCGCTTACCTTCGGCTCCTCGGGCCACGGCAATTCCGATCACATGGCGGGGGAAATGTTCAAGGTGCTGACCGGCGTGGTTGCGACGCACGTCCCCTATCGCGGCGGCTCGCTCGCCGCCACCGACCTCGTCGGCGGGCAGATCGACTATTACTTCGCCGGCATGCCGGTCGGGCTGCCCCTGGCCAAATCGGGCAAGCTGCGCGCGCTCGCCGTCACCGGCAGGCAGCGCTTTCCCGGATCGCCTGACACGCCGACCATGGTCGAGTCGGGCGTCGCCGAGTACGACATGGTGCTGTGGCAGGGCGTGTTCGTCCCCGCGGGCACGCCGAAGGCGATCGTCGACAAGATCTCGGCCGACGTGGCACAGATCCTGGAAACCGCCGAAATGAAGGAGCGCATGGCCGGCGCCGGGGTGCAGATTTTCTCGCTGCCCGCGGACAGGTTCGGCGACTACTACCGCAATGACATCGCGCGCTGGCGCGGTATCGTCAAACAGGCAGGAATCAGCCTGGACTAGGCGGTCGCGACTCTTGTCGCGCTGCAGCATCGAATAGCCGAAATATTTTTCGCCCGGGCGGGTTTTCCTACCGCTGCCGGGCGTTTTTATTTAATATGAAGGCATATGCATATTCGGCAGGGAAGAACCATGCATAACCCGGCGGCGCGCGGTGGGGCATCGCGGCGCTGAGAGGGTGCAAGTCTGGCGGGAGCAAGTCTAGCGAGAGCACGTTCATCTGGTCGAGTTACCTTTAGCGTCAAAGGAGACGAGCAATGCAGAAATCACTAAACATCAATCCCGACAAGTGCACGGGATGCTTGCAGTGCGAAATGGCCTGCAGCTACGAGAACTACGGCACCTTCAACACGTCGAAGTCGCGCATCAAGGTGTTCGACTTCCATGAGGCCGGCAGGAAGGTGCCCTACACCTGTACCCAATGCGCCGAAGCCTGGTGCCTGCATGCCTGCCCGGTCGAAGCGATCAAGGTCGATGCGCTCACTGGCGCCAAGATGGTGCTGGACGATGTCTGCGTCGGCTGCAAGGTGTGCACCATCGCCTGCCCCTTCGGCACCGTCAACTACGTGCAGGATACGGGCAAGGTGCAGAAGTGCGACCTCTGCGGCGGCGACCCGGCCTGCGCCACGGCCTGCCCCACTGGAGCGATCACCTACGTCGACGCCGACTGGACGGGTCTGGATCGCATGAAACAGTGGGCCGGCAAACTCAACAACCAAGCTTCTGCTTAAGGAGAACGATCATGGCATGGGCTGGAAAAATACTCCGCGTCAACCTCACCGCTGGCACTTGCAAGGCCGAACCGCTCAATATGCAATGGGCGCGCGACTACATCGGCCAGCGCGGTCTCGCCACCAAGTACTTCGTCGAGGAAGTCGATGCAAAAGTCGATCCGCTTTCTCCCGCCAACAAGATCATCTGGGCCACGGGCCCGCTGACCGGCACCATGGCATCCACCGGCGGACGCTATTCGGTGATCACCAAGGGCGCCCTCACCGGCGCCATCGCCTGCTCCAACTCGGGCGGCTATTGGGGTGCCGAGTTGCGCATGGCCGGTTGGGACATGATCATCTTCGAGGGCAAATCGAAGAAGCCGGTGTACCTCGTGATCGAGGACGACAAGGCGGAATTGCAGGACGCGGCCTTCATCTGGGGCAAGTCGGTGTGGGAAACCGAACCGGCGATCAAGGCCAAGCACCAGGAACCGCAGATGCGCGTCTCCAGCATCGGGCGCGCCGGAGAGACGGGCTGCCTGTACGCCGGCGTGATCAACGACCTGCATCGCGCGGCCGGGCGCTCCGGTGTGGGCACGGTAATGGGCAGCAAGAACCTGAAGGCGATCGCGGTGCGCGGCACCAAGGGCGTGGGCAACATCCGCGACTTCAAGGCCTTCATGCAGGCGACCACGGCGGCGAAGAAAGTGCTGCACGACAACGCCGTCACCGGCCAGGGGCTGCCGACCTACGGCACCCAGGTGCTGATGAACGTGATCAACACCATGGGCGCGCTGCCGACGCGCAATCACCGCGA
>CAYNVY010000384.1:0-2130 GCA_964400745.1 uncultured Enterobacteriaceae bacterium
CCGCCCAGTCCCGCCGCGCCTATGCCGGTGCGGATGAAGGCGGGGCAGACCAGCGTGACGCCGACGCCGGCGGCTTCGATTTCGCTCCTCAGGCTGTCGAAGAATCCGTGCAGCGCATGCTTGCTTGCTGCATAACCGGTGCGCCCGATCAGCGGCGCGAAACCAGCCACGCTGGAAATCGCGGCGATGACGCCACGGCGCGCGACGATGTGGGGCAGGGCGGCGTGGGTGAGATGCAGACTGCCGAAGAAATTCACTTCCATCACGCGGCGTATCACTGCGGGGTCGGTGTCCTGCAGCAGGCTGCGGTGCGAAATGCCGGCGTTGTTGATGAGGCCGTCGAGCGCGCCGAAGTGCGCCAGGGTCGCCGCGATCGCCGCTTCGCAGTCCGCGGCAGCGGCGATGTCGCCCGGCAACGCCAGGGCCTGGCTGCCTGCGGCCTTCAGGCTCGCCACCAGCGCAGCGAGACGCGCGGCGTCGAGATCCATGGCGGCGATGTGCGCGCCCGCGGCGGCGTAGCGCCGGCACAGGGCGGTGCCCAGCCCGCCGGCCGCCCCGCTGATCAGTACCACCTTGTCCGAGAAATCGCGCCGGCTCATGCCGTCTTCCCGGACGCCGATCTCTTCTGCCGCGACGCGCGCCACAGCTCGAACACTTCGGCCGAACTGAGCTTGGGCACGTAGCCGAACACGTGCTTCAGCCGCGCGTTGTCCAGCACCGGCCGGTAGCGCAGGAAGTCCAGCTGCTCCGGCCCGTACTGCGTTAGGCCGAGCCGCTTCAGCAGCCACAGCGCCGCCTTGAGCACGCCCGGCGGCAACTCCACGCAGCGCTTGCCGAGGCGCGCAGCGATGTCGCGTATGCCAAGCTTGCCGTCGCCGGCGACGTTGAAAATGCCGGTCGTCTCCGACGTGATGCCATGCAGGATGGCGCCGACCACGTCGCGGTCGTGGATGAAGACGAAGGGACTGTCCGATCCCCGGATCGCGATCAGCC
Organism: uncultured Enterobacteriaceae bacterium; assembly: GCA_964400745.1. Classification (GTDB taxonomy): domain Bacteria; phylum Pseudomonadota; class Gammaproteobacteria; order Burkholderiales; family SG8-39; genus 2-12-FULL-64-23. Next base: position 994 of record CAYNVY010000384.1, read on the forward strand.
GCGGCTTTTCGAACAGGTCGGTGACCTGATTGTTCACCGTCGCGCCGAGGATGGTGCCGATGCGGAACACGATCTGCTCCAGCTGCGGCTGGCGCGCGCGGTATTCGGCCAGCATTTCCTCGACCAGCCGCTTGTGCCAGGAGTAGGCGAAGCTCTCGTTGCCGCGTATCGGCGCCTCCTCGGTGAGCCACGGCGGGCTATCCGGATGGTAGCCATAGGCAGCGCCGCTGGAGGACACGATCACGCGGCGCACCGCGTGGCGCACGCAGGCGTCGAGCAGATTGCGCGTGCCCGCTACGTCGACGCTGTATTCGAATTCGCGGCTGCTGCCCTTTCCGGGGGTGACGATGGACGCCAGGTGCACTACCACCTCGGGTGCGTGGCGCGCGACGATCGCATCGATTTCCGCCGCGCGGATGTCGGCCACTTCATAGGCGACGCCGGGCAGGCGCGCGGCCGCTTCGCGCACGTCAAGGGCGACGACGGCGATGTCCTGCCGCGAAGCCAGTTCCGCCACCACCAAACTGCCGAGATAGCCCGAACTGCCGGTGACCAGAACGCGGCGCGCGCTCATGCGGACTGCCGCTCCATCCGCGGCGGACGCTTGCTCCAGAGCGTGGCCAGCGTCAGGCCTGCGACGATATGCCAGATGCCCCACCAGGCGGTGACCACGGCCATGCCGCCCAGGCCGTCGAAGAAATTGAATATGAGGATAAGGCCGAGGCCCGAATTCTGGATGCCGCATTCGATCGCCACCGCGCGCCGATCGGGCTCGGGCAGCCTGGCGGCAAAGGCCATGGCGTAGCCGGTCGCGAGCGCCGAGGCGTTGTGCACGAACACCACGGCGACCACCATGCCGACGTAGACCACGAAATACTTCCAGTTGGCCGCGAGCGCGGCGAGCACGAACAGCAGGAAGAACACGAGGGAGAAGATTTTCATCGGCTGCTGCGCGCGTGCGGTGAAACGCGGCCAGCGCCGCGAAACGGCCAGTCCCGCGGCGAGCGGCAGGCCGAGCAGCATGAACACATGCAGGAACATCTCCACCGGGTTCACCGCGACCTGGCGCAGCAGCGGCTGCGCCGGCTCGTACAGCCCGCCCCAGAACGCGATATTGAGCGGCGTCATCACGATCGC
>CAYNVY010000385.1:0-2115 GCA_964400745.1 uncultured Enterobacteriaceae bacterium
GGCTGCGTCGGCCCGGGTGGCGAGCTTGCCCGCCACCGCCGCCTGCGACAGCATCGCCGCATCGGCGATCAGCGCATTGATCGAGTCGATCGCTACGTTGAGGTTGTTCTTCAGCGTGTTGAAGTCGCCGTTGTAGCTGTCGGTGATCTTCGCCGGAATCGCGCCCTTGGAGATCTGGTCGACGTAGCTCGCCGCCACGTTCAACGGACCGATCACGGCGTCCAGGGTCTGGTTTACCCCGGACACCACGCGGCTGAAATCCCCTCTATGCTTGCTCGCGTCGGCGCGCGTGGCGAGCTTGCCCGCCACCGCAGCCTCGGACAGCATAGACGCGTCGCTGACCAGGGCCTGCACGCTGGTCTGCATGGTTTTCATGCCGGACATGATGCTGCTCGTGTCACCGGGCTTGACCTCGATATTCATCGACAGATCGCCGGCCGCCATGCGGTTGGCCAGTTCCGTCACCGCCGAAGGCTCGCCGCCCAGGGGCTTGGAAACGTCGCGGCGTATGAGCCAGAATATCGCGCCCATCAACGGCAGGCTGAGGACCAGCGCGAGCAAGGAGAACTGCCACATGAAATTTCTCAATGCGGCCTGCGTCTTGGCCAGATTGATGCGCATGCTGACACCGCCGACGACTGCATCTACTTTGCCCGGGTGGCATCCGGTGCAGTCCTTGCCCAGGTAATTCTTTGCGTTGGGCATGGGGAATACGGCGAACAGGCTGCTGCGGTCGGCGGCAAGCTTGAAGTAGGGCTTTCCTTTTTCCATCGCCGCGTTCTCTTCCGCGGTCGGCGCAGCTTCCCCTACCGCAGGGCCGAACTGCTCGACCATTTCGCCATAGCGCAGCACCCGGAGGTCCTGAATTTCCTCCATATTCTTGACCTGCTCAGCGAACAGGCCTTGATCCTTGGAAGCCCCCGCGATCATCATCGCGGTGATGCTTGCCACCGTCATTTGGTTCACGGTCGAGCCATAACTCTGCGCGTCGGCGATGGCTTCGTCGCTGCGATCGACGTAGGTCAGAACGATCAACAGCGACAACACCGCGACCAATATCACGGAGATCGAGATTTGCAGGCGCGCCCAAAGCGGAAGCCCTGCAAACCCGGTGCGCGGTTTGGCGATGGCGAGGTTCTCGATTCTGGGGGTTGACGCGTGGCCGGATGCGGCTTGTGCGATTTGTTTCACTTTCAGCTCCTGTGCTCAATTTGCTATGCCGCCGATGCCCGCAGTTCCGGGTCACAGTCGGGAAATGCCTGAAAAGCCGCGCCATTGCTGGATCTACGGGCAATGGCGCGGATCCGGGTGCCGCTCAAGTAAGCGCAAATTTCACCTTACTGCATGGATACATTGGTAAGCGCCATGTCGCTGCTGGTCATCAATTTTTCGATATCCATCAGAATCAGCATGCGCTCGTCCACCGTGCCCAGGCCGGTGATGTACTCGGTGTCCAGGCTGGCGCCGAACTGCGGCGCTTGCCGTATCTGCTCGCCCGAGAGCCGGATCACGTCGGAGACGCTGTCCACCACCATCCCCACCACGCGCTGGGCCACGTTGAGGATGATCACCACCGTGAACTGGTTGTATTCCGACGAGCCCAGGCCGAACTTGATGCGCATGTCCACGATGGGCACGATCACCCCGCGCAGATTGACCACGCCCTTGATGAACGCCGGCGCATTGGCGATGGTCGTCGGTTCCTCGTAACTTCTGATCTCCTGCACCTTCAAAATCTCCACCCCGTACTCTTCGTCTCCCAGGGTGAACGTCAGGAATTCGTTCGCCTGCTTCGCAGCGACGATTGCCTGCTGCTGCGCCGCCGCGCCTGCGCTTCCTGCCTGCACTACCTGTGCCATATCGGTCTCCTGTTGAGGTCGAAATGGTCATTCCGAGGTCTGGTAGCCAGAATCCAGTGCCCCGGAATGACGCTTGCGGGCGATCCCCTTAGAACTCCGTCCATTCGTCGCCGCCGCCACCGCCTGCCGATTTGGCCTTGGCCGATGGATGCGCGGTCACGCTTGCCGCCGGCTTCCTGGCCGGCGCGGGCAGTCCGACCAGCTTGGCGGCCTGCCTTGCCACCGGCCGCCCCGCCTGCTGCGAGAGCTTGAACAG
>CAYNVY010000386.1:0-2080 GCA_964400745.1 uncultured Enterobacteriaceae bacterium
GAATCCGGTGTTGATGGCGCAGGCGATGAAAAAAGCGGTGGAGGCCGGGCGCGAGGCCTGGCTCGCCGGACGCATGCCGAAGAAGCTGTATTCGGCCGCGCCCAGTTCGCCCACCACCGGCATTATCGGCAAGGCGGTCTGAAACGGTCGGGCCAGGCTGCAGACCTAGCAGCAGGCCCGGCAACGCTCAGGCAGCTCTCTTTGACTGAACCCGTCCACCCGCCGATACGCAGCTTCGTCCTGCGCCAGGGACGCGTGTCCAATGCGCAGCGGCGCGCGGTCGATACCCAGCTGTCCGTGTACGGCATTGCCTACGCGCCGGGCCTGCTCGATTTCGAGCAGGTATTCGGCCGGACTGCGCCCACCATACTCGAGATCGGCTTCGGCATGGGCGAAACCACCGCGCAGATCGCCGAGGCGCATCCGGAGAACAATTATCTCGGTGTCGAAGTGCACACCCCGGGCGTGGGCAGTCTGCTCAAGCTCATCGTTGAAAACCGCCTGGGCAATCTGCGCCTGGTCCAGCACGACGCAGTCGAAGTGCTGACACACATGATCGCTCCCGCGTCGCTCGCCGGCGCGCATGTCTTCTTTCCCGATCCCTGGCCGAAAAAGCGCCACCACAAGCGGCGGCTGCTGCAGCCGGGTCTCGTTTCGCTGCTTGCCTCGCGCCTCGCGCCGGGCGCCTACCTGCATTCGGCCACCGACTGGCAGGAGTATGCCGAGCAGATTCTCGCCGTATTCGCGGCCGAGCCCGCGCTAGGCAATACCGCACCCGGTTTCGCGCCGCGACCGGACTACCGGCCGTTGACCAAGTTCGAGAGCCGCGGCCTGAAGCTGGGCCACGGGGTGTGGGATATCATTTTTCGCAAAGTCTAGCGATTGCTGCGAAGCGAGGGGAAACGTCACCTCGCGCTCACCTGCTGGATCGGAGGCCCTTTCGGCAATTCCGAAAGGGCTTTCTGGAAATCACAGCCCGAGCTTTGCCGCGAGATCGATGAAATCGGCGGCGTTGACGTCGAAATCCTTCTCCGGCTTCAGATCGGGTTTCATCGTCTCGCCGAATTCGAGCGGACGTTTCACGAAGGCGGCGCGCAAGCCCGCCTTTTGCGCCGCACGCAGGTCGCTCTTGTGCGCCGCCACCATCATGACTTCATGCGGCTGCAGGCCGAGCATCGCCGCAGCGCCCAGATAGGACTGCGGATCGGGCTTGTAGTGATGGAACAGTTCGGCCGAGAGGACGCAATCCCAGGGCAGCTCCGCGTTCTTCGCCATATTGGTGAGCAGGCTGACGTTGCCGTTGGACAGCGTGGAAATGAGATAGCCCTTCTTCAGGCGTTTCAGCCCGCGCACCGAATCGGGCCAGGGGCTGAGGCGGTGCCAGGCGCGGTTGAGATGGTCTTTCTGCGCCTCGCTCAGCATGGTGAGGCCGGATTCATCCAGTATGCGCTCGAGGATGCGCCGGTGCAGGCCGTCGATATTGGTCCAGGGCAGTTTGCCCGAGCGCACCTCCTGCATCGCCGGCTGGTAACCCGCGCGCCAGGCGTCGGCGAACGCGGTCCAGTCGGCGCGCACGCCCAGTTCCTTGCCCAGCGCGCGGCCCTCGCGCGCGATGCTGCCGCGCCAGTCCACGACCGTGCCGAATACGTCGAAGGTGAGCGCTTTGACTTGTTGCAGCGCCGGGGTCAGTTTCCTTGCCATGATTTCTCCTCGATGATTGCTTGGGTCGGGTCGTGCCGTCTCACGCATTGCCGTCCTGCGGCAGGAACATCTGCAGCAGATCGTTCAGAAACCTCTGCCCGTGCTTCGTTGGCGCAATGCGCGCATGGTCACGCGCGATCAGACCACGCTGTACCGCTTCCTGCAAGGCTAGGTCCACGACGGAGACGGGCAGGCCGGTGCGCTCGCCAAACAGCGCCACCTCGAACCCGCCGGTCAGGCGCAGCGCGTTCATCATGAATTCGAAACCCAGGTCCTTGCGCGTCAGCGCGTGCTCTTCCTGCACCGGCGCTCCGGCCGCGGTCTTCTGCATGTATTCGCGCGGCTGCTTGAAACGCGCCTGGCGCAGGATGCGGTCGGG
>CAYNVY010000387.1:0-1928 GCA_964400745.1 uncultured Enterobacteriaceae bacterium
GAGCGACAGCCCCGCGAGCGACTCGGGCTCGTCCATCTCGCCGTCGCCGAGGAAGGCCCAGACCTTGCGGCCGGCGGTGTCGAGCAGGCTGCGCCCGGCCAGATACTTCATGAAGCGCGCCTGATAGATCGCCTGTATCGGCCCCAGACCCATGGACCCGGTTGGAAACTGCCAGAAGTCGGGCATCAGCCAGGGGTGCGGGTAGGAGGACAGGCCCGGACCGCGGTGCAGGCCCTGCGCGGCGGCGTCGCCCGCCGCGGGCGCCGGCGCAACGGCCGCGCCGGTCTCGCGCCGGTAATGCGCGAGTTGCGACTCGGACAGGCGGCCTTCCAGAAACGCGCGCGAATAGACGCCGGTCGCCGAGTGCGGCTGGAAATAGACGAGGTCGCCCCCGCCCTCCCCCGTCTTTTCTCCCGCCGGACCGGCGCGAAAGAAATGATTGAAGCCGACCTCGAACAGATCGGCGGCCGAGGCATAGCTCGCGATATGCCCGCCCAGTTCCGGGCTGGTGCGGTTGGCCTGCACCACCATCGCCAGCGCGTTCCAGCGCACGATGGACGACAGGCGCTGCTCGACTTCGAGATTGCCCGGAAACTGCGGCTGATCGACCAGGTCGACGCTGTTGCGATACGGCGTATTGAGCACCGGCGGCAATTGCACCTGGCGCTTGCGCGCGTGATCGAGCAGGCGGCGCAGCAGATAGGTGGCGCGCTCGCGGCCTTCGGCCTCGACCATGGCGTCGAAGGCATTAAGCCATTCGCGCGTCTCCTGCGGATCGGCGTCCTTGGGATTGACGCGCCAGAACGCGGAGGAACCGAGGTCGGATAGATCGGTCATGCTGGTTTCCTTTGGCGGGTTTGCGTTGAGTGTGCATTGTGTGTGCGTTGCTTGCAGGCATGGGCGCGGCGCAGAAGGTGAAATGCTAGCCTGAAACAGCGCCGACTGCCGATTGCGCTACTATACGACTCGTCCTGCATTGACACCAGAACAAGAACCGCATCGATGACGAAATCGCCGCTGGGCCGCCTGCCTTTCTACTACGGTTGGGTCATCGTCGCCGCCGGCACGCTGTGCGTCATCGCCGGCCACGGTTTCGGCCGCTTCGCGCTCGGCATGCTGCTGCCCTCGATGGCGGCGACGCTGGAGCTCAGTTATTCGCAGATGGGCTTCATCAGCACCGGCAACTTCGTCGGCTATCTGGTTTCGGTCTTTTTCGGCGGCATGATCGTCTCGCGCATCGGGCAAAGGCGCTTCATTTTCCTGTCGCTGCTGCTGGTGGGCACGACCATGGCGCTGCTCAGCCGCTCCGAATCCTTCGCCGCGCTGCTCGCGCTGTACGTGCTGACCGGCATGGGCAGCGGCGGCGCGAACGTCTCGGTGATGAGCCTCGCCTCGACCTGGTTCGCGAAAAACAACCGCGGCAAGGCCGCCGGCTTCATGGCGGTCGGCAGCGGCTACGCCATCATCTTCGCCGGATTCTTCATACCCGCGGTGAACCGGGCGATGGGGGCCGAAGGCTGGCGCACGAGCTGGCTCGCGCTAGGCGGCATGGTCGCCCTGATCGCCCTGCTGTGCCTCGCGTTCCTGCGCAACAAGCCCGCCGATATCGGTCTGACGATCCCAGGCGAGATCGACGCCGGCGCCGGCAGCGCCCGTGGCGCCAAAGCGGCGGCCAAGGAGAAATTCAACATCTACCGCAGCAAGGTTATCTACCACCTGGGCGCGATCTATTTCCTGTTCGGCTTCACCTACGTGATCTACGCCACCTTCATCGTGACCACGCTGGTGAAGGAGCGCGGGCTGTCGGAAGCCGCGGCGGGCAATTTCTGGTCGGTGGTCGGATTCCTCAGCCTGTTCTCGGGCCCGGTGTTCGGCTCCATCTCCGACAAGCTCGGCCGCAGGACCGGCATGATCATCGTGTTTTCGAT
>CAYNVY010000388.1:0-1923 GCA_964400745.1 uncultured Enterobacteriaceae bacterium
GGATGCACGATGATCGGATCGGCCGGCAGATTGGGCGCCTTGACGCCGGTGAGGCTGCGCATCTGCACCCGGTCCTTGGCGTAGGCGAGCGCGTTCTGAAACGCGACTTCGGTCTGTCCCAGCCCCTGCATGCCCACGCCCAGGCGCGCGGCGTTCATCATCACGAACATCGCGTTCAGGCCCTTGTTCGGCTCACCCACCAGCCAGCCGGTAGCGCCGTCCATGTTCATCTGGCAGGTGGAGTTGCCGTGTATGCCCATCTTCTCTTCGATCGCGCCGCATGTAATCGCGTTGCGCGCGCCGACGGAGCCGTCGGCGGCCGGGTTGAATTTCGGCACTACGAAAAGCGATATTCCCTTGGTACCCGCGGGCGCATCCGGCAGGCGCGCGAGCACCAGATGAATGATGTTGACCGCCATGTCGTGTTCGCCGGCGGAGATGAAGATCTTGCTGCCGCTGATCCTGTATGAGCCGTCGGGCTGCGGTTCCGCCTTGGAGCGCAGCAGGCCCAGGTCGGTGCCGCAGTGCGGCTCGGTCAGGCACATGGTGCCGGTCCATTCGCCTGAAACCAGCTTGGGCAGATACAGCTGCTTCTGTTCCGGCGTGCCGTGCTCGTGCAGGCATTCGTAGGCCCCGTGCGACAGTCCGGGGTACATGTACCAGGCCTGGTTGCAGGAATTCAACATCTCGGAGAACGGGTTGTACAGGATCACCGGCAGGCCCTGGCCGCCGTACTCCGGGTCGCAGGTGAGCGAGGGCCAACCCGCTTCGACGAACTGCTGGTAGGCTTCCTTGAATCCCTTCGGCGTGCTCACCGCATGCGTGGCGGGATCCAGACGGCAGCCTTCGCGGTCGCCCGAGAGGTTGAGCGGGAACAGCACCTTGGAGGTGAATTTCGCCCCCTCCTCCAGCACCTGATTGATGGTGTCGGCGTCCACTTCCGCGTACCGGGGGATTTGCTTCAACTCGTTCTCGACTTCCAGCAACTCGTGCAGCACGAATTGCATGTCCCGCATCGGGGCGACGTATTGACTCATGGTCTTCTGCCTCCTTTTAACTTTGAATACTGATGTTGCAGCCACTCACTCGGCAGGCGCTGAGCCGCAATACGGCGACTGCCTGAAGAACCGCGTCATTCCTCGCTCTCTGGGCAATGATCGCAGTGCAATTTGCCGCTTTCCGGTCAGGCGTTTGCATCACGCCGCCTTGCGCATGCGCGGCGACTTGCTCGCTTTTCCGGGCAGCGTGGGCAGCGGCGCGCGCAGCCCGCCCAGCATGAAACTCATCAGGCGCGCATGCAGCGCCTCGGTGTCACCGTGATCCAGATCGCCCTCGGCGACGATGTGCAGCGTATCGGCGCCGGAAATCGCGTAGGCCATGGCGCCGAGCATGAAATGAAAGCGCCACAGGATTTCTTCCGCCGGCACTCCGGGCAGCGCCTTGATCAGGGCCGCCTTGAAGCGCGCGGTGACCGCCGCATATTCCTCGGCCAGGAAGCCGCGCACGAATTCGGACGGTTTGGTATAGGTGCGGCCCAGAAGGCGCATGAAGGTCCGCCCGCCGCCTTCGGTGTCGGCAGCCATCTTGAGCGCCTCGCCGAAAAACACCTCGAGTATCCGGCTCGGCTTGACCGGCGCATCGCCGGCCTCCGCTTCCAGGCGCGCGAGTTCCCGCAGGCGCTGCTGGTTGAGCCAGGTCAGCCGGCGCCGGAACACCTCCCGGATGAGTTCCTCCTTGGAACCGAAGTGGTAATTGACCGCGGCCAGATTGACCTCGGCGGCGCCGGTGATCTGGCGCATGGTCGTCGCCTCGAATCCGTGCTCGGTGAACAGGAGCTCGGCGGCGTCGAGGATACGCAGGCGGGTGTCGATTTCAGCCATGGGAATGTATACGCATGTTTCAAACGGTTGTTTGAATCATACA
>CAYNVY010000389.1:0-1922 GCA_964400745.1 uncultured Enterobacteriaceae bacterium
CATGACGGCTACGAGACCACCGAGGCCGTCTGGCTGGAACCGCGCCAGGCACTGCTCCAGCGATTCGCCCGGCTCGACGAATCCGGCCAGCGCGCTGTACATCCCGGGAAGGAAATGCGGTGAACGCGCGAGCAGGATTTCGCCCTCGCGCCGGACCAGGCACATCACCGCCGGCGCGATGCGCGGATAGGCGATGAGCGTGCAGGCCGGGCATTCCCGCGCGCGCTCGTGCTCGCGATGCCGCGTGGGCGTGCCGCATCTGCCGCAGAACTGGTGGGTGCGATCCCAGTCCACGTACTGCAGCGCGCGTCCGGCGAGCGCGAACAGACTTTCGTCCAGCTTCCCGTACAAGGCGCGCAGCCCCTGCCACAGCATGTCCTGCGGGGGCTCGATCTCGGCTTCGTACTCGAAGGCGTAGCAGTCGCGCTCGCCCAGGGTGCCCAGGTAGAGCCGCCGCACGGGCTTTGCGCCCAGGCGAGCGAGGTCTTCATGCCCGGGCAGGCCCGCGCGCGGGGTGTTCGCCGCAATCAGCATCGAAGTCTTCTGGAAGACGAAGCAAAGGCTTTCCGCGCCGGGCTCGCCCGGCTCCTTCACCGCGCCGGAATAGGATTCGGGCGCGATAAAGGGCATTGCGCCGAAGGGCTGTGTCTCGCGCGTCATGACTGGCGTCCGTCCCGCATCAGGTTTTTCGGAAGCGCCGGATCAGGCTGGAGGTATCCCAGCGACCGCCGCCCATTTGCTGCACTTCGCCGTAGTAGCCGTTGACGATTTCGGTGACCGGCAGCGGCGCGCCGCGCTTCTTCGCTTCATCCAGCGTGATCCGCAGGTCCTTGCGCATCCAGTCCACGGCGAAGCCGAAATCGAACTTGTCGTCCACCATGGTCTTGCCGCGATTGTCCATCTGCCAGGACTGGGCCGCGCCCTTGCCGATCACGTCCAGCACCTGCTTCATGTCCAGGCCCGCCTTGAGGCCGAAATTGATCGCCTCGGCCAGGCCCTGCACCAAGCCGGCGATGCAGATCTGGTTGACCATTTTCGAGATCTGGCCCGAGCCCGGCGGGCCGAGCAGGGTCACCGCCTTGGCAAAGTGGGCGATGACCGGTCTGGCCGCGTCGAACGCCGCCGCGTCGCCGCCGCACATCACCGTCAGCGTGCCGTTTTCGGCGCCCGCCTGGCCGCCCGAAACCGGCGCGTCGATGAAATGGATGCCCTTCTTCGCCGCTGCGGCATGCAGTTCGCGCGCGATGTCGGCCGAGGCGGTGGTGTGATCGACGTAAATGCTGCCCGCGGCCATGCCTTCGAAGGCGCCGTCGGCGCCCACGGTGACCGCGCGCAGGTCGGGATCGTCGCCGACGCAGGAAAAGACGATGGCCGCTCCGTGCGCTGCGGCCATGGGCGTATCCGCCGCCTCGCCGCCATGCTTGGCGACCCAGGCGTCGGCCTTGGCGCGCGTGCGGTTGTACACCGCGACTTGGTGGCCGTTCTTGGCCAGAAAGCCGGCCATGGGAAAGCCCATGACGCCTAGGCCGAGGAATGCGACTCTTGCCATTGCCTGTCTCCCTTGTCGATCTGCCCGGTCCAGCGCCGGGTCGGCAATTATAGAGGCTGGCGGGCCGCGCATCATTTCTGCGCAATGGAAAAATCGCCTCGCATCGACGATAATCCACCCTTCGCTTCCACCCTCCCGCCATGAAAACCTCCGATACCGAACTCGCCAACGCCATCCGCGCGCTTTCCATGGACGCGGTCCAGGCCGCCAATTCCGGCCATCCCGGCATGCCCATGGGCATGGCTGAAATCGCCGTCGCCCTGTGGAACCGGCACCTGCGCCACCATCCGGGCAACCCGAAATGGGCGGACCGCGACCGCTTCGTGCTGTCCAACGGGCATGGCTCCATGCTGCTGTATGCGCTGCTGCATCT
>CAYNVY010000390.1:0-1866 GCA_964400745.1 uncultured Enterobacteriaceae bacterium
CGCCGGCGAGCGTGTAGCCGCCCTGGGCACTGTCCATGTAGAACTTGCCGCCGGTCTCCGCCTGCGGCGTGCCGAACACCGAATAGCTCGCGGCGGTATTGTTGCTGAAGTTCGGCGCCGACGGTGGCGCATTGTTGTCGCCGAACGTATCGGTGAAGAACGCGCTGCCGTTCTTGGTGATGGCGAAACGGTCGATCGCGGTTACGAAGTCCGCCTGGGCGGTTCCCGCGACGCAGAGTGCGGCGGCGGCAATCGCGGTTCGAAGCGAGGTCTGGCGGGTATTGAAGATCATGGTTGTTTCCTTGGGGATAGTCGAGATGGAGGCTCGTCTGCGCGTAAGCACGATTCGAGCCTGAATATGACAAGTAAATGAAAACAGCAGTTTGCGTATGAAACGGAATAATGTACAAACGCTACTGTTAAATAATGCGACGCGTTTGTCGGAGTTGAAAGATGGAGGGACGCGAATCCGGCCTGGCTCCGCGTCCGTCGGCGCAAGTCAAATCGAATGATGTATGAGCGCTATCCCCTGGTCGTTGCCGGGGATCGGGCGCGACAGCCGCAGCGACGGGCAAGCGCCGGCAGCGCGAGGAATAGGCGCAAGACGCGCGCCTTGCGGGAAATGGCCAGGCGTTTGCAGGAACTGAACGTCAAGCCCGAGCCGGAAGTGTTCAACGCCGGCGACATGCTGCTGCGTGCGCGCTGCGCGGTTCTCCGCGCCGACCCGCGGCAGGTTCGATTTCCGCCGGCGCGGCTGCGCTCAATCGCCGAACGTAATCCCCATGTCCCTTCCAGTCTGCAGGGTGTCGCAGTCCATCGGGACGCCCTTCATGCGGCCGGCGACGTCCGCCAGCGCCACGTAGTTCACGTTGGGGAAGGCCAGGGCCACCATGACGCCGGAATGGCCTTCTTCCAGGGCGCGCACGGCGGCCGTGCCAAAGCGCATGGCGGCCAGCCGGTCGAACGAGGTGGGGCTGCCTCCGCGCAGCAAATGGCCGAGGACCACCACCCGCGCGTCCTTGCCGGTCTTTTCCTGCAGCGCCCGCGTGATGCGTTCGCCTATGCCGCCCAGACGCTCCGCGTGGCCGATTTCAGCCGGGGCCAGGACCGCGCGCTGGCCGTGCACGGCTTCAGCGCCTTCGGCGACGACGACGATGGAATACATGCGGCCGTCGCGTTCGCGTTCGTGAATCTTCTCCGCGACCTTGTCCAGGTCGAACGGGATTTCCGGTATCAGGATGGCGTGCGCGCCGCCGGCGATGCCGGCGTGCAGCGCGATCCAGCCGGCGTAGCGGCCCATGACCTCCACCACCATCACGCGTTGATGGCTCTCGGCGGTGCTGTGCAGCCGGTCCAGGCACTCGGTGGCGAACCCGACCGCGGTGTCGAAGCCGAAGGTGGTGAAGGTCTTGTCCAGATCGTTGTCTATGGTCTTGGGTACGCCGACCACGCGCAGACCTTTTTGGTGCAGGGCATTAGCGATGGTAAGCGAGCCGTCGCCGCCTATGGACACGAGCGCATCGAGTTCCTTTTTGGCGAAGAATTCGAGGATCTCATCCGAGCGATCCAGGTCCTTGGTCGTGCCATCGGGCATTCTCATCGGGAAGTGCAGCGGATCGCCCCGGTTCGTCGTGCCGAGGATGGTGCCTCCCAGGTGCGCAATGCCTTTTACCCGGTCGCGCGTCAGACGGAAGACGCCGCCTTCCGGGTAGCGTTCGGGAAACATGATGCCGTTGTAACCCTCGCGGATGCCGTAGCATTCCCAGCCCCGGTGTACGGCCGAGATGACCACGGAGCGGATCACGGCGTTGAGGCCGGGGGCGTCGCCACCGCCGGTGCAGATGGCGATGCGTCGGATGGGGCTGG
>CAYNVY010000391.1:0-1838 GCA_964400745.1 uncultured Enterobacteriaceae bacterium
CCTCGTGCTCCCCTAAGTCAGCCGCCTAACGGTAATTCTGTTAGGCGCCTTTACGCTTTCTTTTTCGGCAGTTCGATTCCCGGGAAATTCTTCACCACGGACGAATCGTCTTCGCCGCCGCGACCGGCCGCCGCCGCCGCCAGGAACATCTGGTGCGCGGTCGCCGTCAGCGGCAGGGGAAACGCCGACTTCTTCGCCGTGTCGAGCACGATGCCCAGGTCCTTGACGAAAATATTGACCGAGGACAGCGGCGTGTAGTCCCCGGCCAGGATGTGCGGAACGCGATTTTGGAACATCCAGGAGGAGCCGGCGCTGTTCGAAATGACTTCGTACAGCACCGCCGGGTCGGCGCCCGCGCGCAAGCCCAGGGCCATCGCTTCGGCCGCCGCGGCGATGTGCACGCCGGCCAGGAGTTGGTTGATCATTTTTACCTTGGAGCCGGCGCCGGGCGCATCGCCCAGTCGATAGACCTTCTGCGCGATGGCCTTGAACACCGCATCGACCTTGGCGAAATTCTCCGGGCTGCCCGCGCCCATGACGGTCAGCTCGCCCGTGGCGGCCTTGGCCGCGCCGCCGGACACGGGCGCATCTATCATACCGATGCCCTCGGCCGCGAGCCGCGCCGCAAGCGATTCGGCGAATTCGGGCGCGACGGTGGAGCTCGCGATCACCACCGATCCGGCGCGCATCGCCGCGGCCGCCCCGTGCTCGCCCAGCAGCACCGCTTCGACCTGCTGCGCGTTCACCACCAGAACCAGCACGACCTCGCACGCCGCCCCCATCTCCCCCGGAGTGGCGCAGGCGACGCCGCCTTCGGCCGCGAAGGCGTCCAGCACCTCTTTGCGCACATCGCAGGCGTGGGTGCGAAAACCGGCGCGCAGCAGGGACCGCGCGACGCCCAACCCCATCGCTCCCAGGCCGATGACTCCGACGTTCTTGGCCATGCTCATCTCTCCCTTATCGATCAATTCAACTTGGTCACTTGCTCACTTGGTCACTCGTTCACTTGGCGAGCCGCGCGTTGGCGAGCTCCAGCCGGTCCACCAGATTGCGCACCAGCGCCCGGGTGAGCTGCAATTGCGCGCCCAGGCTCATCTCGGCCAGGGCTTCGGGCACGAATTCGGCGAGCAGGATGTCGGTCATGGACTCCACCGTCGCATGCCGCGGCATCTCGCCGCCGCGGATGTAGGCCATCTCGCCGAAGCTCTCGCCCTCGCCTATGGTGTTGAGCAGGTGCCCCTCCAGCGTGACCTTGACCTGGCCCTGCGCAAGGAAGAAGAAACTCTTGCCGGGCTCGTTCTCGCGCACGATCGCCTGCCTTGCGCCGCCGCGCCGCCACGTACCCGCGTGCGTCAGTTCCCACAGCTCCGCGTCCGACAGGTTCGCCAGCATGTCCACGCGCTTCAACGCGACGAATTTCTCGCTGTCCATGATGGCGTCGGGGGGCAGTACCAGCTTGCCCACGTTGGACAGGTCCAGAGCGAAATCGACCCAGGTTTCGTAGCGGAACTGCGGTTTCTTGCCCATGGCGCGCAGCACCACGCGGTCGATCTCCTGCGGCAGTCCGGGGCGCAGGCTGCTCGGCGGCGCAGGCTCCTGGTGCAGGATCTTCTGCACCAGCATTTCCAGGCTGTCGGCGTTGAACGGCCGCTGCCCGGTCAGCAGTTCGTACAGTGCCACGCCCAGGCAGTACATGTCGCTTTGGTGGGTGAGCGGCGCCTCCTCGATCTGCTCGGGCGACATGTAGTAGGGCGAGCCTATGGTCGCCGTCTGCACCGAATGGGCCTTGCGCAGCAGCGCGGCGCCGAAATCGGCGATCTTCACGTCCGTGCCCTGCG
>CAYNVY010000392.1:0-1779 GCA_964400745.1 uncultured Enterobacteriaceae bacterium
TTCCGTCCTTCACCAGGGCCTGCGAGTTGCCCACGCTGTCGCAGAACATCTGCACTTCGCCCGCCACCAGCGCCATCTGCGCCGGAGCGGACCCCTTGTAGGGCACGTGCTGCGCGTCGATCCCGGCGGCGCCGCTGAACAGTTCGCAGGCGATGTGGCCGCCGCTGCCGATGCCGGCGCTCGAATAATTGAGCCGGCCGGGGCGCGCCTTGGCATAGGCGACGAACTCCGCCACCGTCCTGGCGGGAATGCGCTGGTCGATCAGCAGGTACATGGGATATTTCACCGCGATCGCGACCGGCGTGAAATCCCCGATCGGCTCGAACGGCCGCGGATCGCGCACCAGCGGGCCTAGCGTGTGCGCGCTGTTGGCGGTGAACAGCAGCGTGTAGCCGTCGGGGGACGACTGCTTCACGAAATTGGTGCCGATCAACCCGTTGGCGCCGGCCCGGTTTTCGACCACCACCGGCTGCCCCCATGCCGTGTTCAGTGCGTGCGCGATGAGGCGCGCATAGGCGTCGGTCTGGCCAGCCGGGGTGTAGGGTACGACGATGCGGATCGGCCGCGACGGGTACTCGGCCGCGGACGCAGAGGGCAGGGCCTGCGGCCATGCGGGAGCGCTGAGCGCCGCGCACATGGCGCCGAGAAGGATCGTGCGGGTGATCGTCTTGCATGTCTTGGGATTGCACCAATTCATGGGTCCGGCCCTTTCGAAAACATACGCGGCGAAAAAATACGCGGCCAAAATACGCAGCCACTGCGGCTGCGCGGTCAGCGATGTTACCGCGATTCGCAGCGCCGCGCGAAACCGGCGATTGACTGCGCGCGCGATATTCGCGCGCCGGGTCGATGGCAGTGGTTTGCCGCTAATCCAGCGCCGCCGAGTGCGCACTAGGAGTGGCAAGCCTTGCACTGCCGCATCCATCGCACCTCGACTGCGCCGGCCACCGCCCCAGCGCTGCGCTGGTTTCTAATCAAGAATGGATCGCAGAAGCTGATAAAATGTCCGGCTCTTACAACAGTGCTGACCACGGTTTCGGGGCAGCTCGAGCGTATCGCCTGCGATGAAAATTTTCGGCTTTGCCGGCTGGTCCGGTAGCGGCAAGACCACCCTGATCGAGCAGGTCATTCCGCGTTTCGTGCACGCCGGATTGAAAGTTTCGCTGATCAAGCACGCGCACCACCGCTTCGACGTGGATCATACGGGCAAGGATTCCTACCGCGTGCGCGAGGCCGGCTGCAGCGAAGTGCTGGTCACTTCGGGGCAGCGCTGGGCCTTGATGCACGAGATGCGCGGCGAGCCCGAGAGCACGCTGGAGGAACAGATCGCCCGCATGTCCCCCTGCGACCTGCTGCTGATCGAGGGTTACAAGTACTATCCGTTGCCGAAACTGGAGATATACCGCGCGGCCAACGGAAAGCCGCTGCTGTATCCCGGGGACGAGCACATCGTGGCGCTGGCTACGGACACGCCGGTGCAAACGTCCTTGCCGCAGTTCGGTCTCGAGGATTACGCCGCGATTGCGGCGTTTGTGCTGGACACAGTGGAGTTGAAGCGATGAAACCGGGAATGCTGTCTGTCGACGAGGCCCTGGCTATCCTGCTCGAAGGGGCGCGGCCGGTGGCCGAAACCGAAACGCTGGCGACGCTCGCCGCGACCGGCCGGGTGCTGGCCGAGGCGCAGTACTCCGCGCTTACCGTGCCCGCGGTGGACAACACGGCCATGGACGGGTATGCGGTGTACGCGGCGGATTGCGCCTCGGGCGAAGCGCGCCTGCC
>CAYNVY010000393.1:0-1755 GCA_964400745.1 uncultured Enterobacteriaceae bacterium
CGGTGCCCATCGGCAAGGGCATTGTGGGCTCGTGCGTCGAAAAACAAGAGTCGTTCATTATCGCCGACGCGCAAAAAGACGCGCGCTTCTTTCGCGGCGCCGACGCCAAAACGGGGCTGGTCACACACTCGATCATGTCTGTCCCCATGGTGCGTGAGGGCAAGTCCATTGGCGCCATTCAGGCGATCAACAAGAAGAACGGCGCGCTGTTCGACTATGACGATCTCGAACTGTTCCGCAGCATCGCCGACAGTGCTGCCCTGGCCATCGAAAATGCCCGCTTGTACGCCGATCTGGATACCAGCTACAACAACACGCTCGACGCTCTCACCGCCGCGCTCGATTTGCGCGACCGCGAGACAGAAGGCCACTCGCGCCGCGTGGTGGAATACACCGCCCGGCTGGCCGCGGCCATGGACCTGCCGCGCGACCAGGTGGGAGACATCCGCCGCGGGGCGCTCATCCACGACATCGGCAAAATCGGCGTGCCGGATGCGATCCTGCTCAAGCCCGGCCCCCTGAACCCCGACGAGCGCGCCATCATGCAGAAGCACCCGCAAGCCGGTTACGAGATGCTGATCGGCATTCCTTATCTGCAGGAGGAGATCAGGATCGTGTTGGCGCACCAGGAAAGATGGGATGGCAGCGGCTACCCCTTCGGCCTAAAAGGCGAGGCCATTCCGTTGGGCGCCCGGCTGTTCTCTATTGCCGATACCTTTGACGCGCTGCTCTCCGACCGGCCTTATCGGAAGGGACGCCCCTACGCGGCGGCGCGCGACATCATCGCCGCCGAAGCCGGCCGCCAATTTGACCCGCAGGCCGTGGAGGCCTTTCTCAATATTCCTCCCGAAGAGTGGGACCGCATTCGGGCCGAGGTGACGGCCCACGTGGCCCAACGGCGCCAATTCCACGAACATGCCGTGCGCGACGCGCTCACCGGCAGCCTGGCGCTGCTGGGCCCGCCACGCTAATCGCTGCCCGGCGGGCGGTTGACCGCCCGGCTAAAGCGGGTACAATCCCCGCCCATGGTTAAGCTCATTTATCGCGGCAAAGAATATCTCCTGCCAGCCGGCATGACGCTGCGCGACGCGCTGAAGAAAATTGGCGTGTCGCCCGAGTCTGTGCTGGGCGTGCTCAACGGCCAACTCGTTACCGACGACACCATCCTGCAAGCCGACACCACGGTCAAGCTGGTGGCCGTGATTTCAGGCGGGGCGCCCGGAGTCGGCTCAGAACCCGATCCGCTGCTTCTTCGATGCGCGATTGTCCTGCACGTCCTCGGGCTTGATCTCGGCGCGGCCGGCGAGCTTCGCGTTGCCGAACCCCGACTGGATCACGCGGCGCACTTCGCGCGGGCCGTAGCCGGACAATTTTTCGAGCACCAGGCCGGAGGGCGCTTCCGGGAAGGCCTTGCCCCAATCGTGCCCGTTGCGGATCTCGCGATAGATCGCGGCAGCGATGCGCGCCGCGCCCTCGGCATCCGGCGGCTCGATCTCGTAGACGTTCATGCGGTTGAGGATCGGCTCCGGGATCCGCGATGCGTCGTTGGCGGTGGCGAACCAGACCGCGCCGGAGGCGTCGATCGGGACCTCGACGAATTCGTCCACGAAGCGCGTGGCGACGCCGGATTCGAGCAGTTCGTAGAGCGAGCCCAGCGGGTCGTACTGGCCGTCGCCCGAGGCCTTGTCGATTTCGTCCACGACCATCACGGGATTGGCGTAGTCGCCGTTCACGAAGGTGTCGAACACCTTGCCG
>CAYNVY010000394.1:0-1744 GCA_964400745.1 uncultured Enterobacteriaceae bacterium
CGCGATCCCCATGTTCACGCCAGCGCTTGGCCAGCATGAATTCCTGCTGCGGCTCCAGCATCGGGAACCGGCGGATTTCGGAGAGATAATGAGAAAGTCCGCCCTCGGACGAGAAGGCGGGAAGTGCTGTCTGGGCCATCTTATTGAACCCTTTCCGGCCCCCGAACTCGGCGGGCCTGTACGCTGCGGCTGCTAGAAGCCAACCGCAACCGGGATATATAGAAACGTCTCGCGGCGTTTAAAGGGCAGCGCTGTCACGAGGATTTGAGCGAGTCCGCCAGCTTGGCGAGATCGGGCGGGAAACGCCGCTCGAACACGACTTTCTTGCCGGTCCGGGGGTGCACGAAGCCGAGCTGGTATGCATGCAGCGCCTGACGCTTCAACTGCCCGAAGGCCTTTTGCGACTTTGTAGTGAGCTGCGAGGCTTTCGTCCGGAAGCCCGCGCCATAGACATCGTCGCCAAGAAGAGGGTGCCCGATACGGGTAAGATGGACGCGGATCTGATGCGTGCGGCCCGTCTCCAGCCGGCATTCGACCAGGGTCACGATCGGCAGCCCATCTTTTCCCGCATAACGCTCGTGGATTTCGTAATGGGTGACGGCGTGCTTGCCGCCGGGCAGCACGGCCATTTTTTCCCGTGCCTTCGGGTCGCGCGCGATCGGCGCGCTGATCGTGCCGCGGCGCGGATCCGGCACACCCCATACGAGCGCGAGATAGGCGCGAATGAGTGAGCCGTCCTTGCCGTGATCGGCGAATTGTTTCGAGAGTGCTGCGTGCGCCTTGTCGTTCTTCGCCACCACCAGCAGTCCGCTTGTGTCCTTGTCGAGGCGGTGGACGATGCCAGGGCGGATTTCTCCGCCAATACCAGAGAGGCTGTCGCCGCAATGGGCGAGGAGCGCATTCACCAGCGTGCCGTTGCGGTTGCCTGCGGCGGGATGCACGACAAGTCCGGCGGGCTTGTTGATGACGATGACGTCGCCGTCCTCGAACACGACGTCGAGCGGCATCTTCTGTGCCTTGGGTTTGGCCGGTTCGGGCGCGGGCACGCGCACCATCACCGTCTCGCCGGGTTTGACCCGATAGGCGGGGTCACCTACGTTCCGGCCGTTCACGCGAACCTGGCCCCCAAGCAGCAGCAGCTTGAGACGCGAGCGGCTCAGGTCCGGGATTTGCGTGGCCAGGAATTGATCGAGCCGCGAGCCTGAGTGCTCCTTACTCGTGGTCGCTTCGAAAAACTTCTCGGCCTCTTTTTTTGCTGTAGCGCTCAAACTCATGACCCAATCACAACGCGACGAAACTCAACTCGATCCCGCCCAGGCGCGCATTGTTCAGCGCCTGCGCAGGCTGATGCTGCTTTCCAGCCTGATTATGGTGGCTGGCATTCTCGCTGTTTTCAGCGTGATCGGCTACCGCATTTTCACAGGGGCGGAAAAGGCCAGACTTCCCGAGAGTATTGTGGCACTTCCGAAGGGTTCTCGCATCGTTTCGACGGCGGTGGCGGACGGGAAGCTGGTTGTGACCATGGAAATTGATGGCGCCACCGAAGTCCGCCTGTTCGATCTGGGTACACTGGCGCCGCGCGGCAGCATCACGCTGAAACCGGAGCGTTGAGCGCGCCCGGGCTTGATGGTCACCGGCATCGAGGATAAGTCTAGCGCGGCCATAATTGGCTCCCTTCGTCTAGCGGTTAGGACGCGGCCCTCTCAAGGCTGAAACGGGGGTTCGATTCCCCCAGGGAGCGCCA
>CAYNVY010000395.1:0-1712 GCA_964400745.1 uncultured Enterobacteriaceae bacterium
AAGACCTTCCCCGATTATTTCGCGGCATTCGCCAGTGTGACGCAGGCCGTGCCGGTGATCGCGATCGACGGGCCTTCGGCTTCGGGCAAGGGCACGGTGGCGCAGCGGGTGGCGCAGCAGCTCGGCTACCATTTTCTTGACAGCGGCGCGATGTACCGTTTATTGGGCTTGGCGGCGCAGCAGCACGGCATCGCGCTGGATGCGGAAGTGCAGCTGGCGGACTTGGCGGAGGGTATCGATATCCTTTTCGAAGGGGCGGATATCTGGCTGGACGGCGTGAAGGTGGGCGACGAGCTGCGTACCGAACAAAGCGGCGCGGCAGCCTCCAAGGTGGCGGCGTTACCCAGGGTGCGGGCGGCGTTGCTGGACAGGCAGCGCGCCTTCCGGCGCGCGCCGGGCCTGGTGGCGGACGGGCGCGACATGGCTTCGGTGGTGTTTCCGGACGCGGCATTGAAAATCTTCATGACCGCCAGCGCCGGGGCGCGCGCCGAGCGCCGTTATAAGCAGTTGAAAGAAAAAGGGATGGATGCTAATATCGCCGCCCTTTTGCAAGATATACAGGCGCGCGACGAGCGAGATACTCAACGCAGCACGGCGCCCTTGCAGCAGGCACCGGGTGCAATTCTGCTGGATACCACGGCTCTGAACATCGAGCAGGCAGTTCAGGAAGTGCTGGCACGCTACCCGGCGAAAGGTTCAAAAAGCTAGGCCCCGTCTGACTCTCCGCCATTCGGGAAATTTAACTAACCCTCTGCGTAAGCAGAAATTTTTCTTTAGGTACCTCCGATGAACGCAACCGCAACCGCAGCAGCCGTACAAGATCCCGATAGTTTCGCCGCAATGTTTGAAGAAAGCCTGACGCGCAAAGAAATGCGCGCCGGCGAACTGATCACCGCACAAGTCGTGCGCATTGATCACAACATGGTGGTGGTGAATGCCGGACTGAAGTCCGAAAGTTTAATTGCGATCGAGGAATTCCTCGACGCCAAAGGCGAAATCGAAGTCAAGGCGGGTGATTTCGTCACCGTCGCGATCGAATCGCTGGAAAACGGCTATGGTGAAACCAAGCTGTCGCGTGAAAAAGCCAAGCGTCTGGCGGCATGGCACGATCTGGAATTGGCCATGGAAGAAGGCCGCGTCGTGGAAGGCTTCGTCAGCGGCAAGGTCAAGGGCGGTCTGACCGCGATGGTCAACGGTATCCGCGCGTTCCTGCCGGGTTCGCTGGTTGACATCCGTCCGGTCAAGGACACCACGCCTTACGAAAACAAGGTCATGGAACTGAAGGTCATCAAGCTGGATCGCAAGCGCAACAACGTGGTGGTTTCCCGCCGCGCGGTGCTGGAAGCGAGCATGGGCGCCGACCGTGAAGCGGTCATGGAAAACCTCAAGGAAGGCGCGATCGTCAAGGGCGTGGTCAAGAACATCACCGACTACGGCGCGTTCGTTGACTTGGGCGGTATCGACGGCCTGTTGCACATCACCGACCTGGCATGGCGCCGCGTGAAGCATCCTTCCGAAGTGTTGACCGTCGGCGACGAAGTCGAAGCCAAGATCCTCAAGTTCGACCAGGAAAAGAACCGCGTTTCGCTGGGCATCAAGCAAATGGGCGATGACCCATGGAATGGTCTGGCACGCCGTTACCCGCAAGGTACACGCATGTTCGGCAAGGTGACTAACCTGACCGACTACGGTTCGTTCGTTGAGATCGAGCA
>CAYNVY010000396.1:0-1654 GCA_964400745.1 uncultured Enterobacteriaceae bacterium
TTGGAGCCGAGGATGGTTACGACCATCGGAAGTCCCTGTGGGACGCGCATCGCGCCTTGCGCTTCTCCCAGGGTGAGTTCGCGCCGCAGCAGCGCCGCTGCGCCGGGGATGGGCGAGGAGGCGCCGACCACGACGTGGCGACAACCGTCGAGCAGGCGTGAAATCACCGCAACCAGCAATTCGGCGCGGCTGAATGAAAGCGTCATGCCGTCACCGCCTCATCCGCCAGCCACTCTTGGATGAAGCGGCGGAAACCTTCCCCGGTCTTGGCGCTCTGCACATAGCGGCTGAGCGCCGCATCGTCCGATCCGTAGTGCCCGGGCAGCCCGATGGGCCAGGCACCCTGTCGGGCGATTGCGATGCGACTGACGTAAATCGACGGCACCACCCCGGGGGCGAGCTTGGCGTCTTCGAACAAATTGGTTTCGCTGAGTGCTTCCACGGTGACGAAACTCTGCTTCGATGCGTGCGCCATGGTGAGCAACTCGCGCCGGCGTCCGATGTACACATTGCCCGCGCGGTCGGCGAGCGGCGCATGGAACAAGGCGATATCCGGATTGATCGCGGGCAGAACGGCGATCGGGTCGCCCGGGGCAAAGGGATTGTCGATCACTTTCCAGTCGGCGCGCGAGGCGAGGAGGTCGCTGCCGATCAGGCCGCGCAAGGGGATGAAGGGCAAGCCTTTCTGGCCCGCCTGCAGCGCGGCGTGCACGGCCGGACAGGTGGAATCGAGCATGCGGATACTCGATTGTCTCAAGGCGTCGACGAAGCGGTGCGCGGGTCCGAATTCGCCCAGGGTCACGGCCGAGGTTTCCAGCGTCGCCACTGCGCCGGCACCGACCAGGATCTCGGCCTGCAGTCCGCTGGTGGGAACGCACACCAGGTGCAGGCCGCGCACACCCCGGCGCACCAGTTCGCGCGTCGCGGCCATGGCCACGCCGCAGTTGTCCGATGGCACTGCGAGCTTGGCGCCGTCGGGTACGGCGCCGGCCAATTCGTTCAGATCGCATAGCGGCAGACGGTTCATGTCCTGGTTTCCAATTCAGCCGGATGAGCGGTTAGATGAGTTTAGCAGCGCCATCGTACAGCAGCTTGATCCCGGTGACGAAGAGGAAACCGTAACACAGTCGATAGAACGGGACTTCGGGAATGATTTTTCTCAACCACACGCCGCAGAAAATGCCGAGCACGCCGAGCGGCACCAGGGCGGTTGACGTGGCGAGGTTGCGCCCGTCGAACAGGCCCAGAAAGGCGTAGGGAACGAGCTTGACGTAGTTCATGACGGTGAAAAACACCACGGTGGTGCCGACCATCAGCGCCTTGTCCATTCGTTGCGGCAGCAGGTAGATCGACAAGGGCGGGCCGCCCGCGTGCGCGAGCGTGCTGGTGTAGCCGGACAAGGTCGACCAGAAAAAGCCTTTGCCCCGGGTCGGCCGTGTCTTCTCCGCCTGGGACGCGTTGCTCAGCCAGCGCTGCAGCAGAAAACCGATCGCGACCGCGCCGAGCATGAGCTTCAGCCCGGAGTCGCTCACATAGCGAAAAGTGAGCGCGCCGAGAACGATGCCGGAAATGCCGCCGGGGAGCATGATTTTCATGTTCTCGCGGCTCCATTGGCCGCGGTAGGCCCACAGCGCGGCGAGGTCCATGATGCACA
>CAYNVY010000397.1:0-1654 GCA_964400745.1 uncultured Enterobacteriaceae bacterium
ACGGCCGCGATACCTACGGCCACAGCATCATCATCGATCCCTGGGGCAAGGTGCTGGCGCTGCAGGAGAGCGGCGCCGGAGTGGTCGGCGCCGAGATCGATCTGGCGGAAATAGCCAAAGTTCGGCGCAGCCTGCCCGCGCTCACGCACCGGGTGATGTAGCCCCGCCGCGCTACTGATTTAGCGGTACTTCTCAGCGCACCTGGCAACGGCCAGGTTCTGCGCCAGATCCAGGCAAGCCCGCGCGTCTGCGCCGGATTTGGAAGGAGCCGGCCGGTGAACGACCGGGGACGGTTTTACCGTCTTTGCGGGTTTGCTCGCCAGCTCGCCCACGCGCTCGCCTGCGCGTGCCGCGGCGCTCGTGATTTCTTCCAGCAGCGATGCATACACCAGGCCGGAGAACCATTTGCTGTTTTCCGACTCGTAGAACTTCGCATAGTTTTCCAGGTCGGCGTCGCTCGCATCGCGGTAGGTAAACGCGAGGTTGGCAAAGGTGGAATGACGGATGCCGGACGTGGCGGCCGCGCGCTGCTTTTCGATGGTCCTGTCGACCGAGGCCGCTTTCTTCGCCTGTCCGCCGGCGAGGCCGGCGGCAACGGTTTTCATGGTTGCGAACGCAGCCTCGACCGCGAGGTCGCTGGCCCTGGTTGCGGTATCGATGCGCCTGATCAATTCAGCGCGCGCAGGCGGGAGGCGGTTTGCAGTCTGGGCGCGCATGAATCGCGTCAGATCCTCGGGCCCCGGCGACGCCTGCTCCAGTTGGATCATGCCCTTCGCCGCCGGCGTGGAAAAATCGGCCAGCAATCCCTGGACGCGCTTCTGGTCGAAATTCTTCTTCAGATCGGCGGCCAGCCGCTCCTGAAAGGCCTGCGCCGTGAACGACTCGGTCACCGCTTGTTCGATCGCAGTGAGTACGGCGGGCGAGGTTTTTCGGTGTTGCGCGCCCGACTGCCTGACGCCGCCGATCAATTGTTGCGGCAACTGGTTCAAGTGCTGATTCAGCCCCGAAGCGGCGACCAGATCGGCGATCAGCTTGTCCGGAGACGGAGCGGGTGGCGCCGCCTTGGCCGCCGGTGTCACCGGCTTGGGCGCAGGGGGGGGTGGGGCGTCTTCTAAGTATTGCAGCGCGGCCCATGCGGCAGCGGCCGCGAGCACCACGCCGCCCACTGCCGTCAGGATCTGCTTTCTGGAAATAGCAGGTTTGGGAAGAGTAAGCGCCATGTCGGACTCCCTTTATCGCGATTGTATTCCCCGGTCGCACAAGGTGAGCTAGGCCCGAGGAGATCTTCTCAGTCTATTGTAAGGCAAAAGGGCGGTTTGACCAGATTGGGACCGCGTGCCGCAGTACGCCGGACCGCGTCGCCGGCCGCCGCCTGAACCAGGCAGGTGCACGGCCGGTCTAAGCGTAGAATGCTGGCTTTTGCCCCCCCCCTTACGGACCCCATGCAGAATTCCACCCTTTCGCACGCCCAGACCCGGCTTTTCAACACCGCAGAATCCTGCCTGCTCGCGCCCTACGACCTCGGCGCAGGCAAATTGGCGCAGGGGTTCGGCACCCTGATGGCGCCCAAGGTCGACTATGCCGATCTGTATTTTCCGTACGTGCGTTCCCAGGGCTGGAGCCCGGGGGAGGGCACCGTCCAGCGGGGCAGCTT
>CAYNVY010000398.1:0-1641 GCA_964400745.1 uncultured Enterobacteriaceae bacterium
TGCCGGTCTTGTCCACCACCACTGTGTCGATGTCGCGCATGCGCTCGATCGCCTCCGCATTGCGGAACAGGATGCCGGAGCGCGCCCCTTGGCCCATGGCGACGGTCATCGAGATGGGCGTGGCGAGGCCGACCGCGCAGGGGCAGGCGATGATCAATACGGCAACCGCGTTCAGAAACGCGTAGGCGAGTCGTGGCTCCGGACCGAAGAACCACCAGACGAGCGCCGTTGCGATGGCGATGCCGACCACGATCTGGACGAAGTAGGCGGCGATGATATCGGCGAGCCGCTGGATCGGTGCGCGCGTGCGCTGCGCTTCGCTCACCATGTGCACGATGCGCGCGAGCAGGGTGTCCGCGCCCACGCGCCCGGCGCGGATCAGCATCGAACCGTTGCCGTTCACGGTGGCCCCCGTGACCTTGTCGCCGGCGGCCTTGACCACCGGCATCGGTTCACCGGTGATCATCGATTCGTCCACGCGGCTTGTGCCTTCGATCACTTCGCCGTCGACGGGCACTTTTTCGCCCGGTTTGACGCGCAGGCGCTCGCCTACGGCTACGCTGTCCAGCGGCACCTGTTCCTCGACGCCGTCGTCGCGCACGCGCCAGGCGAGGTTGGGCGCGAGTTGCAGCAATTGCTTGATGGCCTGACTGGTTCTGCCCATGGCGCGCAACTGCAGCACGTCGCCGAGCATCACCAGCGTCACGATCACGGCCGCCGCTTCGAAATAGGTACCGACCGCACCGTCGTGCTCGCGGAACTCCGGCGGAAACCAGTCGGGCGCCAGCACTGCGGCGAGGCTGAATGCATACGCGAGCCCGACCCCCAACCCGATCAGCGTGTACATATTGAGCGCGCGGTGCACCAGCGAAAACCAGAACTTGGAGAGAATGGGCCAGCCGACCCAGAACACCACCGGCGTCCCGAGCGCAAACTCGATCCAGCCGCGCGGCCGCGGTTGCAGGCCGAATAGATCATGCAGGCCAATCATCGGCGACATGGCGAGCACGACGAGTGGAATCGACAGCGCAACACCGGTCCATAAACGGCGCGTGAGATCGTGCAATTCGGAGTCGTCGGCTTCGCCGCTGCCCGCAACCGGCACCAGAGCCATGCCGCACTTGGGGCAACTGCCGGGCTGCCGGCTGCGGATCTCCGGATGCATGGGGCAGGTATATTCGGCGGCCGGGGCGGCACGTGCGACGGCTTCGAGTATCGGTATCAGCGTCATGCCGCATTTGGGGCAACTGCCCGGCGCGGTGCGCACAATCTCCGGGTGCATGGGGCAGGTGTAGCGGGAACCGCTCGCCGCCGGCGCAGTGCCTGTAGCCGTCGGTCCCATGTGCCCATGCGCTTGGGCATGCGAATGATTTATGTCTGTGTTCATGTCCGGCCTCTCCTAATCTCCTGCGTCGGCATCGGGCTGCGCGAACTGTTCTGACCGAACAGCACCGGCGCCAGCGTTCGATAAGCGATGACCAGCAGCGGCGGCAGGAGCAGCCATTGCAGCAGTGGGGAAAGGCCAATCCCGAAAATTAGCGGCATGCTCGCCGAATACGCCCAACTGCCAAGACGATAGACGTTGTACCACTCGCTCCACGCGGTGTAAGCCAGCGTGCCGGCAACGACCAGCGCACCGCC
>CAYNVY010000399.1:0-1616 GCA_964400745.1 uncultured Enterobacteriaceae bacterium
AACGGCGTCAGCATCTGGGACGAATGGGCGGACGCGGAGGGCAACCTGGGCCCGGTCTACGGCCATCAGTGGCGCAACTGGATGACGCCCGACGGCCGCTCGATCGATCAGATCGCGCAACTGATCGCCGGCATCAAGAACAACCCGGATTCGCGCCGGCATATCGTGAGCGCATGGAACCCGGCCGACATCGACCGGATGAAACTGCCGCCCTGCCACGCGCTG
Source organism: uncultured Enterobacteriaceae bacterium (assembly GCA_964400745.1). Classification (GTDB taxonomy): domain Bacteria; phylum Pseudomonadota; class Gammaproteobacteria; order Burkholderiales; family SG8-39; genus 2-12-FULL-64-23. The sequence continues at coordinate 226 of CAYNVY010000399.1, forward strand.
TTCCAGTTCTATGTCGCAGACGGCAGGCTGTCCTGCCAGCTGTACCAGCGAAGCGCCGATATATTTCTCGGCGTGCCCTTCAACATCGCCTCGTACGCACTGCTCGCGTTGATGGTGGCGCAGGTATGCGAGCTACAGCCCGGGGAGTTCGTGCACACGCTCGGAGACGCGCACCTTTACCTCAACCACCTCGATCAGGCGCGCGAGCAGCTCACCCGGGCACCGCGACCGTTCCCTTCGATGCGCATCAATCCCGCGGCACGCGACATCTTCGGTTTCAAGTACGAGGATTTTTCGCTCGAAGGCTACGATCCCCATCCGGCGATCAAGGCACCGATCGCGGTCTGATCCAGCATGAATCGCAAAGGCTAAAAGCGGTGACCCCGGACCATCCTCCCGCAGCCGAAGCGCCGCGCGTCTGTCTCATCGCGGCCCTGGCGGCAAATCGCGTCATCGGCAGGAACAACGCCCTTCCCTGGCGCTTGCCCGCAGACCTGAGGCGCTTCAAGGCCCTGACCATGGGCCATCCGGTGCTGATGGGGCGCAAGACACACGAATCCATAGGCAAACCCCTGCCCGGCAGGCGCAACCTGGTGCTCACCCGCGATCGCCGCTACGAAGCGCCGGGCTGCGAGGTCGCGCATTCCCTGGAACAAGCGATCGGCGCCTGCCGCGGCGCAGGAGATATTTTCATCATCGGCGGCGCCGAGTTGTACCGCGAAGCGCTGGGGCGTGCGCATTGCCTGGAATTCACCGAAATCCACGCGCAGTTCGAGGGCGACGCCGTGTTTCCCGAATTTTCCATGGCCGAGTGGCGCGAAACAGGACGCGAAACCCACCGCGACGAGGCGGATCTTGATTTCGACTACGATTTCGTGCGTTACGAACGCATAAGCTGAAACCGGCAGCGCCGGGCGAGTACAATGCCGAGCAGTCGCACAAGGCAACGCGCCATACCGGAACGTTCAATTGATTGCGCGGGAGCACGGACATGGACCAGCGAAGAACCTGGCGCGAGCAAGAGCAGAGGCTGGTCGAGCGCTGGAACGAAGCGACCGAGCGCTGCCGCGCCGCAGACGCCGAAGTCACGCGCCAAAGGCAGCCGCAGGCAGGCGGCGTGCCCAGCGATGAAAGCCTGCGCAGCGCCGAAGCGGCCAAACTGGCGCTGGAAATCATGCGCAAGCAGGTAGCGCGGATGAAAGTGGAGTTCAGCACCGGCAAGCGTTATTGAAGAATTATTCGAATTGTCTTGACCGGCCTGGGTGGTCCCTGTATAAGGACGGGGCAGGAATGTAAGGTTGTGGAATTGCTGGTCCGTCGTAGCCGCTTTCGCGGTACTCCTCAGGTCGTCGTATTCCTCCTTGAAGTTCTCGCATTCGGGCGCAAGCCTT
>CAYNVY010000400.1:0-1588 GCA_964400745.1 uncultured Enterobacteriaceae bacterium
GCCGATACGCCCGTGATCTCGCGCAGTTCGCGCTGCACCGCGTCGAGCTCGTCTCGATGGCGCACGCTTACGCCTGGCGCCCGGTCGATGCCGGCGGGATATTTTTCCGGCTCGTCGGTGACGATGACGATGGGGTTCACGCCTTCTGCCGCGATCTGGCGCGAAATCGCCGCGGGATCCAGGGGCCCATCGTGCATCTGCCCGCCGGTCATGGCGACCGCGTCGTTGTACAGAATCTTGTAGGTCATGTTGACCTTGGCCGCGCAGGCGGCGCGGATCGCCATCAGCCCGGAGTGGTAATAGGTGCCGTCGCCGAGATTGGCGAAGATATGCTTGGTATTGGAGAAGGGTGCCTGCCCTATCCAGGGCGCGCCTTCCCCGCCCATGTGGGTGAAGGTCGAGGTGTTGCGGTCCATCCATACCGCCATGAAGTGGCAGCCGATGCCGGCGGTGGCGCGGCTGCCTTCGGGCACGCGGGTCGAGGTGTTGTGCGGACAGCCGGAGCAGAAATAGGGCTGGCGCAGGGTGACGACCTTCGGCCGGGCGAGCGCCTTTTCCTTGAATTCGAGGAAGGCAAGTCTTTCGCGATAGCGTCCGCCCAGATGCCGGTCCATGCCCAGTTTCGCCATCCGGCCGGCAATCGTCTTGGCGATGATCGCAGGCGAAAGCTCGTAGCTCGCCGGCAGCAGCCAATCGCCCGGGGGCTGGCCCGCCGCGTGATTCCATTCGCCGCTATCGTCGAATTTGCCCACCACGTGCGGCGGCCGATGATCGACGCTCCACGCGTACAGTTCTTCCTTGAGCTGGTATTCGATCAACTGGCGCTTTTCCTCCACTACCAGAATTTCTTCCAGACCCTGCGCGAACTTGCGCGCGCCCTGCGGCTCCAGGGGCCAGTTCATCGCCACCTTGTACAGGCGGATGCCGAGCTCGCGCGCGGCGTTTTCGTCTATGCCCAGATCGCTGAGCGCCTGCATGGTGTCGCCATAGGATTTGCCGGTGGTTACGATGCCCAGCCGCGCCCGCGGAGAATCCCAGACGATGCGGTCCAGTCCGTTGGCGCGCACGTAGGCCAGCGCGGCATAGACCTTGTAGTCGAGCAGGCGCGCTTCCTGTTCCAGGAAGCTGTCGGGCCAGCGGATGCCGAGACCGCCCGGCGGCATTTCGAAGTCGGTCGGAATCTTTACCTGCACCCGATGCGGATCGATATAGACGGAAGCGCCCGATTCGACCACGTCGGTGACGCATTTGAAGCCGACCCACAGGCTGGCGTAGCGCGACATGGCGAAGCCGTGCAGGCCGTAGTCCAGGTACTCCTGCACGCTCGCCGGGTTCAGCACCGGGATGCAGCAGGCCTTGAGTATGTGTTCGCTCTGGTGCGCCAGCGTGGAGGACTTGGCGGCGTGGTCGTCGCCGGCGAGCACCAGCACGCCGCCGTGCCTGGAGGTGCCGGCCGCGTTGGCGTGCTTGAACACGTCGCCGCAGCGGTCCACGCCCGGGCCCTTGCCGTACCAGATGGAGAACACGCCGTCGTACTTGGCGTCATTGAACAGGTCGAGCTGCTGCGTGCCCCAGATGGAGGTCGCCG
>CAYNVY010000401.1:0-1559 GCA_964400745.1 uncultured Enterobacteriaceae bacterium
GCGCCGCCGCGGAAGGTCCAGATGCGCTGCGCCCAGCCCATGAACTTGACCATCTCGGAACCGTCCATGTGCTGCATCGACAGCGGGATGCCGGCGAGACCGAGCAGGACCTGCGCGAGCAACAGGCTCAGGATCAGGATGTCCGCCGGGCGGCTGTTGGCGCGTATGCGCGGATCGCCCAGGCGGCGCTGCAGCAGGATGGCGAGGCCCAGCGCACACATGATGCCGAAGATGCCGCCGCCGACGATCGCCGTCAGCTGCTTTTCCGCCGGCGACACGCCGAGCGCATGCCACACGGTCAGCGGCGTGAGCAGGCCGCTGAAATGGCCGGCGAAGATGCCCAGCACGCCGAGGTGGAACAGGTTCGACCCCCAGCGCAACTGGCCGTGGCGCAGCAACTGGGACGAATCGCTTTTCCAGGTGTATTGCTCGCGATCGTAGCGGATCAGGCTGCCTAGAAAAAACACCGACAGGCAGACGTAAGGGTAATAGCCGAACAGGAACTGGTTCAGGTAGGCATTGATGTCCATGCGAGGCTCCGGGTTCAGGGGTTCTTGGGAACGAAACGAATGAATTGCGGCCGCGACTGCTGCGCGCCGTGCGCCGCTGCCGCGTTCAGTCCCGATGCGGGACCGAATTCGACCGGGGCCTCACCCCATTCTTCATCCAGCGATGGTGCGGCCTGCGCCTTGTCCACCTTGTCCGCCTTCTTTGGCGCTGCTAGCGGCTTCGCGCCGTGCAGATCGAGCAATGCGGCGATGACCGCCGCATACGGGCTGCCGCCCGCCAGCAGGCGTTCGCCCACCGCACGCAGGATGTGGGCACAATCTTCGAGCAGATCGTGCACCTCCTCCGCCGGCCGGGTGGCAAGATACTCCAGCACCGCCGGCAGGTAGTCCGGCAGTTCGTGCACGGCGAGGACGAAGCCGGATTTGCGATACAGCGCGTTCAGGTCCACCATCGCCTGGCCGCGGTCGCGCGAGTCGCCGTGCACGTGCTCGAACAGGTGCAGCGAGGTCGATCTTCCGGCGTCGAATTGCGCCACGTAGCGCTCCTGCAGATCGAGCAGGTCTTCGCGCCTCAATTCCGCCAGCAGGCCGGCGAGGGCGTCCTGCGTCGCCGCCCGCAGCGCCGCTTCTTCTCCCAGCCTGCGGGCGATCTCGGGCAGCGCCGCGACCATCTCCTCCGAAGGATAGCTGAGCAGCACGGCGAGCAATTTGAGCGTTTTCATGCTGTCATCTCCTAGGAAAGCGACTTGATCGGAATGGTCTTGTGCTTCTTGCCGCCGAACAGGCTGGCTTCGGATTCGCCGTCGGAGCAGCCGTTGCCGAAAGTAAAGCCGCAGCCGCCGCGCAGGTCGTAGGCGTTTTCCGCGTATTCGCGGTGCGTGGTCGGGATGACGAAGCGGTCCTCGTAGTTGGCGATGGCCATGTAGCGGTACATCTCCTCCACCTCCGCCTTGGACAGGCCCACCTGCTTCAGCACTTCGGCGTTCTCGCGCTGCTCCACGTGCCGGTCGCGCATGTAGGCGCGCATCGCGAGCATGCGCTCCAGCGCCG